>DAIOSZ010000006.1:0-23919 GCA_036752305.1 Burkholderiaceae bacterium | reverse complement strand
CCCCCCCCCCCCGGCCCCAGGCCGTGGGGGGGCGCCCGGCCGGGGGGCAGGGGGGGCCCCGCCCCCCCCCCAGCCCGTGGTGAGGGCGCCCGCCACTGCCGACAACATGACGCTGCCCTCGCTGGCGCCTGCGCCGCGCCCTGTCGCACGCCCGACCGCCCCGCCGCGCCAGCGCGTGGCGCGCCCCCCTGCGCCGGAGACTGCCGCGCCAGCGGCCAACGCGGCGCCGGCTGCGGGTCAGGTCGTGGTCAAGCCCGGCGACACGGCCACGCGCATCGCGCTGGCAAACAAATCGGCAGGAGTCTCGCTGGACCAGATGCTGGCCGCCATGCTCGCCTCCAATCCGAATGCCTTCTCGCGCGGGAACGTGAACCGTCTGCGCGTCGGCTCGGTGCTGAACATTCCGGCCGAGCAACAAGCCGCTGCGCTCTCACCATCGGCCGCCCGCAAGGCCGTGGTGGTCCAGAGCCACGACTTCAACAGCTATCGGCGCAAACTCGCCAGCCTGGCTCCTTCCTCGACAACCGAAGCCGCGCAACGCGAAGCGTCCGGCAAGGTCGCCACCGTCGCACCGGACAGCAAGGGCGCAGCACCCGCGCCCGACAAGCTCACGCTGTCCAAGGGTGCCGTCGGCGCCGGCAAGGCCGAGGACACCGCAGCCAAGGATATGGCGCAGAAGGACGCCAAGTCGCGGGCCGCCGAGCTCAACAAAAACATCGACGAACTCAACAAGCTCGCCACCGCCTCCGGTGGCTCGGGCACGGCCGGTGGCACTGGTGCCAAAGCAGCAGCTGCGCCGGGCGTGGCAGTGGCTGTCAACGCGCCCGCCGCCGCCAAGGCACCGGAAACGGTGGCCGCTGCGGCACCGCCTGCGCCGGCAAAGGCAGCGTCAACCCCGCCACCTGCCCCCGCCGCGAGTCCCGCGCCCACGACGCCAGTGGCTACTCCTCCTGCCACGGCGCCGGCTCCCGCCGCGGCGTCTACGGCGGCAGCGACCACGCCCACGGCCGCGACGCCCACGGCTGCGCCCCCTGCGCCCACAACTGTTGCCCCGGCGCCCACGGAAACGCCCTCCGCCGCACCGACGCCAGCCGCGCCGCCCAAGCGCCCACCGCCACCGCCCCCACCTCCGCCACCCGAGCCGGACTTCATTGAATCCTTGATGGAGAATCCGCTCGTCCCAGGCTTGGCGGTGGGCTTGGTGGCCTTGCTGGGTGGTTTGGGCCTATACCGGATGCGCCAGCGCCGAAAGCGCAACGAGGCCGACAGCTCCTTCCTCGAAAGCAAGCTGCAGCCTGACTCGTTCTTCAACGCCAGTGGCGGCCAGAAAGTCGACACCACCGAGAGCGGACAAGGCGACGGGACGTCGATGATGTACTCGCCCAGTCAGCTTGACGCGGGCGGCGACGTGGACCCCGTTGCCGAAGCCGATGTCTACCTGGCCTATGGCCGGGACTTGCAGGCGGAGGAAATTCTCAAGGAGGCGATGCGGACCTCGCCGACGCGCGTGGCGCTGCACGGCAAGCTCTGTGAAATCTATGTCAAGCGTCGCGACTTGAAGGCCTTCGGTCAGATCGCGACCGATGCCTACAAGATCACCAAGGGCGAAGGTCCGGTGTGGAAGCAGATCACCGACATGGGACAGGACCTCGACCCCGAGAATCCACTGTACCAACCGGGCGGGAAACCCCCGGCGGCCAACGCCCAGGCGGCAAGCCCCGCCCCCAACCTGGCCGCCGCCGCCTCTACCATGCCGATGGCGAGCTATACGGCGACCACCGCCGTCCAGACCGCGCCGCTGCAGGCAGCGCCGGCTTCCGCGCCGGTCGATCTGGATCTGGACTTTTCGGCCGCCCCCTCCCCTGGCCCGGCAGCCGTTTCCACGGTGGCCATGGCCGCCGTCGGCGTTGCGGCAGCGGCGGCTCGCCAGGAACCCGCTTTTGATCTCAAATCGGCTCCTCCCGCGCCGGTGGCTGCGGTCGAGTCGCCCATTGAACTGCCGGATCTGGAGTTTCCTTCTGCGCCGACGCCGATTCCTTCGACCCCGCCGGCTGCGAAACCCAAGGCCGAGGCGCCGGCCGCGATGCTCGACGACCTCAGCTTGGACTTCGATCTTCCGCCTGTTCCGGCATCTGCCCCAGTTGCCACGGCCAAGGCACCGCCCTCCGCGGATTTTGACCTTGGGGGACTGTCGCTGGATCTCGGTGATTCCGCGCCAGCATCGGTGTTGGCTGCCGAAGCCGCGGCTGATCCATTGGCCACCAAACTTTCTCTGGCCGAGGAATTCCACGCCATCGGTGACGACGATGGCGCGCGCGTGCTGGCCGAGGAGGTATTGGCCGAGGCCAGCGGAAACCTGAAGATCCGCGCGCAGAAATTCCTCAGCAGTTTGGCTTGAGCGTCGCGCCTCTCAGCGGTCGTGTGCGCTGGGCGCTTGGCCTTGCCTACGCGGGAAGCGCATACCACGGCTGGCAGTCGCAGCCCGGAGGCCTGGGCATCCAGGACGTGCTCGAAGCTGCGCTGGCGCAGTTCGTGGGTGAGCCCTTGCGCACCCTGTGCGCGGGGCGCACCGATGCCCGGGTACATGCGCTGATGCAGGTCGTTCATTTCGATGTCGCGTGCGAGCGCGAGGCGTTTTCCTGGGTGCGCGGCGTCAACCGTTATCTGCCACCGGACGTGGCCGTCCACTGGGCCAGGACCGTTCCTGAAACGTTTCATGCGCGCGCCAGCGCCATCTCGCGACGCTACGCCTATGTCCTGTGGGAATCGCCGGTTCGCCCGAGCATCGATCATGGACGCGTGGGTTGGGTCTTCCGTGCACTAGACGCATCCGCGATGGAGGCTGCAGCGCGTTTTTTGATTGGTGTTCATGATTTCAGCTCCTTTCGCGCGGCGCAATGCCAGGCCATCAGTCCAGTCAAACACTTGATGCGACTGGATATTCGGCGCGAGGGCGCATACTGGCGCTTCGATTTCGAGGCAAACGCCTTCCTGCACCATATGATCCGGAACATCATGGGTTGCCTGATTGCGATTGGCCAAGGCTTGCAGGGGCCAGACTGGATGGATGAGGTGCTGCAGGCGCGCAACCGCGCGGCCGCGGCGCCAACGTTTTCTCCCCATGGCCTGTATTTTCTTGGGCCGCTCTATGACCCGGCTTTCGGGCTGCCTGAACGCACCGGCGCCTTCGATTGGTTGCCATGAACGCACTTTCCCCGCGAACACGGATCAAGATCTGCGGATTGACGCGAGAGCAGGATGTGGATGCGGCGGTGGCAGCGGGCGTGGACGCCATAGGCCTGGTTCTCTACCCGCCCAGCCCGCGCTGCGTGACCGTGGCGCGCGCGGCATTGCTGGCGCGCCGCCTGCCGCCTTTCGTGACTCCGGTGCTGCTCTTCGTGAACGAGTCACCCGAACAGGCCGCGGCGGCGTTGCGCGCGGTCCCGGGTGCAATGGCTCAATTTCACGGCGACGAGACGCCCGATGTCTGTGAGGCGTCCGCAGGTATTGCCGGGCGAAACTACCTGCGCGCCGCGCGCATCCCGCTGGGCGAGGCGGGCAATCGCTTTGACCTCCTACAATACGCCCAACGATTTTCTTCGGCTCAGGCCATACTGCTCGACGCTCAGGTCGAGGGCTACGGCGGCGGCGGCAAGGTATTCGATTGGTCACGGCTTCCAACAAGCGTCAACGCTCACCTCGTCTTGTCTGGTGGGCTCACACCTGCAAACGTGGGCGGCGGTATTGCCTTGCTCCGGTCGCGGGCGCTTTCGCTCGCGGTTGACGTGAGTTCCGGCGTCGAAGCCTCCAAGGGCATCAAGGACGCCACCAAGATTCACGCGTTCGTCGCGGCCGTCCGTCAGGCCGATGCCGCGTTCGCAACCTTCTCCTGATTTCGTTTTTTTCATGTCCGCATACCAGCAGCCCGACGCCGCGGGCCACTTCGGCATTTACGGCGGAAGTTTTGTGAGCGAAACGCTCACCCACGCCATTGAGCAACTGCGCGAGGCCTACGCCCGCTACCAACACGACCCCGAGTTCCTGGCCGAGTTCCGCTACGAACTCGCGCATTTCGTCGGCCGCCCCTCCCCTGTCTATCACGCCGCTCGCCTGTCGCGCGAAATTGGTGGCGCGCAGATTTTCCTCAAGCGGGAAGACCTCAACCACACCGGCGCGCACAAGATCAACAACGTGATCGGCCAAGCGATGCTTGCACGGCGGATGGGCAAGCCCAGAGTGATTGCCGAAACGGGCGCGGGCCAGCATGGCGTGGCAACCGCCACCATCTGCGCGCGCTACGGCCTGGAGTGCGTGGTCTACATGGGCAGCGAGGACGTCAAGCGCCAAAGCCCGAACGTTTTCCGCATGAAGCTGCTGGGCGCCACGGTGGTCCCGGTGAACTCCGGAAGCCGAACGCTGAAGGACGCGCTGAACGAGGCGATGCGCGACTGGGTCACCAACGTCGAGAACACCTTCTACATCATCGGCACCGTGGCCGGACCGCACCCCTATCCGACGATGGTGCGCGATTTTCAAAGCGTGATCGGAGAAGAGTGTCTGTGGCAAATGCCCGACATGCTTGGGCAACTGAAACTCCCGGCCAACCAACCCGACGCCGTGGTCGCCTGCGTGGGTGGTGGCAGCAACGCGATGGGCATCTTCTACCCGTACATCCCCCATGCCAGTACGCGCCTGGTCGGCGTCGAAGCCGCTGGCGAGGGATTGGACAGTGGCAAACATTCCGCGTCGATACAGCGCGGCAGCCCGGGGGTGCTGCACGGTAACCGCACCTACCTGCTGCAAGACGAAAATGGCCAGATCACCGAAACGCACAGCGTCAGCGCGGGGCTGGACTATCCCGGCGTGGGGCCGGAACACGCCTACCTGGCCGACACTGGCCGCGCCGAATATGTGGGCATCACCGACGACGAGGCGCTGACGGCCTTTCACCGCCTGTGCCTGACCGAAGGCATCATCCCTGCTCTGGAATCAAGCCACGCCGTGGCCCATGCAATCAAGCTGGCCGCCACCATGCGGGCCGACCAAAGTATTCTCGTCAACCTCTCTGGACGCGGCGACAAGGACATCGGCACGGTTGCCGACCTGTCGGGCGAGGATTTCTACGACCGGCCTTCCATGCGCGGCCTGAGCGTCAAGGGGGCACGGGCATGAGCCGCACGACACTAACCTTTGCCCGTCTCACGCGGGAGGGCCGCAAGGCGCTGGTGCCCTACGTCACCGCCGGATTTCCGCAAGCCGACGTCACGCCCGATCTCCTGCATGCGCTGGTGCGGGCGGGCGCCGACGTGATCGAGCTTGGCGTGCCGTTCTCCGACCCCATGGCCGACGGCCCGGTCATCCAGCGCGCGGGAGAAAAGGCGCTCACGCTGGGCATCGGCATGCGCGAGGTGCTCACCATGGTGCAAACGTTCCGCCTGCAGGACGCCCAGACACCCATCGTGCTGATGGGCTACGCGAACCCCGTGGAGCGCTACGACCAGCGCCACGGCGATGGTGCCTTCGTGCGCGACGCCAAGCAGGCGGGCGTGGACGGCGTGCTGATCGTGGACTACCCTCCCGAAGAGTGCGAGGCGTTCTCGCAAGCCCTGAAGGCGCGCGACATGGATCTGATTTTTCTGCTGGCCCCCACGTCCACGCAAGCGCGCATGGCGCAAGTGGGCCGCCTGGCCAGCGGCTACGTGTACTACGTGTCCCTCAAGGGCGTGACCGGCGCGGGACACCTGGATACGAACGCGGTGGAGGGCATGCTGCCGCTCATCCGCAGCCATGTGCCCATTCCCGTCGGCGTCGGCTTCGGCATCCGCGACGCCCAAAGCGCGCAGGCCGTGGGGCGCACCGCCGATGCGGTGGTGATCGGCAGCAAACTCATCGAAACCATTGAACATCTCCCACGCGATCAGGTCTGCGCGGCGGCCGAGGGCTTTCTCAAGCCGATCCGCGCAGCCCTTGACGCGTTGCCGCGCCAAGCGGCCTGATGCCATATCCCTTGCCTGACAGGAGGCTCTCATGAGCTGGCTCGAAAAACTGCTCCCCCCCAAGATTCAGCCGACCGACCCCACCGAGCGCCGCAGCGTGCCCGAGGGCTTGTGGATCAAGTGTCCCGCCTGCAAGACGGTTTTGTACAAAACGGATCTTGAGCAAAACCAGAACGGCTGCCCAACCTGCGCGCACCACCACCGCATCGGCGCGCGCGAGCGGTTGAACGCGTTTCTAGATAACGAGGGCCGCTACGAAATCGGCCAGGAAGTGGTGCCGGTCGATGCGCTCAAGTTCAAGGACAGCCGCAAATACCCCGAGCGCATCAAGGAAGCGATGGAAGCCACCGGTGAAACCGATGCGCTCGTGGTGATGGGTGGTGCGGTGATGAGCATCAGCCTGGTGGCGGCTTGCTTCGAGTTTGAGTTCATGGGCGGCAGCATGGGCTCGGTGGTGGGCGAGCGTTTCGTGCGCGGCGTCGAGGCAGCGATTGAGCAAAAGGTGCCCTTTGTGTGCTTCACCGCCACAGGCGGCGCGCGCATGCAGGAAGGCTTGCTGTCGCTCATGCAGATGGCCAAGACCAACGCGGCACTCACGCGCCTGGCCAAGAAAGGGTTGCCGTACATCAGTGTGTTGACCGATCCGACCACCGGCGGCGTCAGTGCCAGCTTTGCCTTCGTCGGCGACGTCGTGATCGCCGAGCCCAAGGCGCTGGTGTGCTTCGCGGGTCCGCGCGTGATCGAGAACACCTTGCGGGTAAAGCTGCCGGAAGGGTTTCAGCGCGCGGAGTTCCTGCAGGACAAAGGAGCCGTGGATTTGATCTGCGATCGGCGGCAACTGCGTCCCACCATCGCCAACGCCTTGGCGATGCTGCAGCGCCAGAGCGCGGATGCCGTGGCCTAGGCGCTATTTCACCCAGTGGCCAAGAAAGAGGCCGGACTCCAACCGCGCCACCACCATGAGCGCCGCTTGCAGGAGCACGACCACCACCAGGGGTGACAGGTCGAACCCGCCGGGCGCCGGCAACCGGCGGCGTAAGGGCTCCAGCACAGGCTCGCACAGCGCGCGCAACACGCTGGACAGGGGCGTCTGGGTGCTCACCCAGGACAGGATTGCGTAGAGCAACACCAAGGCCATCATCCCGGTCAGCGCCAGCCGCAGCATGCCCAGGCCGGCCAGCAGCGGCAGGAGCGTCCAGATGCCACTCACGGCGCCCACGGCCCATAGCAGGGTGATTTGCAGCATTTCGATCAGCCAGGCGGCCACCAGGCTGGCGATGTCCCAGCGGCCCGCCGTTGGCAAAGCACGGCGCAGTGGCAGCACCAGCCAATCGGAAACCGCCCGGGCGAATTGACCCAGCGGGTTCTGGAACCCCACGCGCAGCCACTGCATCAGGGCGCGCAGCAGGCAGGCGCCAGCCAGAAACCCGGCGGCGACGTTCAACAAGAAGGCAAAGACCTCCAGCATCGGATCTCCAGCATGCGCCTCGACGAGGCCGGCCGGGGCATGATAGCCGCAGGACCGAGTCTCCCCCAGCCCTGCCCGGCTCCTGGGCGCACCAGGTGGCTCGGCCCAGGCTTCCGACGGCTCGGCCGACGCATGCACGCCGCGAGCAGCAGCGCCCCCCCTCCGATCGCAGGTTCTGCTGCTTCAACAGCTCCGGAAGTCATTTCAAAATTGATAGCTGCTCGTGGATATGTTTATTGGCAAAAATGCAAATTTGACGCTGAAAATGTGCCGAAAATCACCTTTCAGCAGGCAGTTTTCATGAAATTTGTTGATGTTGTAACAATATTTGTAGAATACTCTACAAATATTGTCGATAAGTGCCTGTTTTTCTACATTCAATTGGCATCTTGAGCAAGATAAACGCCCACGAGCAGCTATGCTTTTTGAAGTTCAACACCATGCCACCTGCGCTGGCTGAGCCCGACGCCCGCCAACGGTACAGCGCTGAGCTCCCGCACATCTCAGAAGCTCAGAGGCATTTGATTTCCGCCTGCAGCTGCACTCTGTGCCGCGGGCGTGCCGACGCAGCCGCAGTCAAGCCGGTGACTGACCAACGAAGGTTTCCGCATGGGCAACGATGATCGGTTATCGGGCCAGCGTGGCCAGGAGATCACCGGTCGCGCCGATGTGGTCGGAATGCGCGTGGCTGTAGATGATGTGCGTGATGGGCTTGTCCGTCACCTCGCGGACCGCCTTGGGGATGAAGGCAGCCAGCGGCGGCGGGACATCGGCAACGATCACGCCTTCGTCGTGAACCATGAACATCGACTGGTACACGTTCTCCGTGACCATGTAGAGGCCGCGGCCCAGCACCTGTATGCATGTCAATTTCGGACGTCGTAGTGAAAGACCTTGGAGACGATCTGCCAGCGCCCGTCCACCCTGAGCAGGGTCAACAGGTCGATGAAGTGCCTGGGTGCTATGGCGCACTGCAGCTTGACCAGCGCGGTGACCGGTCCGATCAGTTCGATGGAAAGCACGCGGTCGATGCGCGCCTGGCCGCTCGCCGCGGGCGCGGGTCGGGCATCCACCGCCGGAAAGTACTGTTCCATGCGCCAGACAATGGGCTGCTCCCCCACCGCGGTGGCATACACGGCCTGCGGATGAAAGACCTTGGCCAGACGCTGCGTGTCGCTGTGGTAGAGGCCATCGAGGCACAGCTCCAGCGTTGAATGGATGGCGGAGAAGTCGGCGGCGCTGTTCATCAAGCACCTGCCTTCTTCGCTCTCTCGCGCAGCAGGGTCACGGTTTCGCCCGCGATGCCCCAGTGGTCGGTGTCCACCTCCTCGATCACGACGAAAGTGGCGGCGGGGCTCTTGTCCAGCACCTGGACCACGAGATCGGTTGTGCCGCGGATCAGTTGGGCCTTTTGCTCACGCGTGGCGCCCTCGCGGGTGATCTGGATGTTGATGTAGGGCATGGGCGCGCTCCTCAGGCATTCAAGCCTTCGGCCTTCAGGGCCGCCTTGACCGCCGTGCGGTCGGCCACCCGCGCCATGAACGCTCTGATATGCATCAAGCCGCCCAGATCGATCTGAACGTACGGGGCCCAGCGGAGCACCACGAAGAGATAGGCATCTGCGGCGGTGAACGATTCGCCCGTGAGGTATGACATCCCAGCCAGTTGCCCATCCAGCCAGACCAGTTTTTTGTACAGCACGGCAGCCAGAGCCTTTTTGGCGGTGGCGTCCACGTCATCGTGGAACAGCGGGGTGAACGATTTGTGCAGCTCCGCGGTGACGTAGTTCTGCCACTCCATCACACGGTAGCGCTCAAGGCTGCCGGCGACCGGCATCAGGCTGTGCGCGCCGGCGCTGTCGGCAAGGTACTGGGCAATCACCGGCCCTTCGGTCAACCGTGTCCCGTCAAACAGCTCCAGAACCGGCACCTGGCCTTTGGAGTTGATGGCATGGAAATCACCCCCGGCACGGGTGGTGTGCTGGGTGGTATCCACCTTCTCCAGCTCAAACGGCTGGCCGGTTTCGCGCAGAAGAATATGCGGTGCGAGTGAGCATGCACCGGGGGAGTAGTAAAGCTTGATCGAGGCTTGCATGGGGGACTCCTTGTGTCCTGTGTTGAGGTGCGGTGACTTTATTAGGGATATGAATGACAATAAACTAGATAAAAATTGAATCACTTTTTACATATGGATCATCAATGAAGCGAGACTTTGACAATCCCCGCCTGGGCAGCATCGAGTTGTTCTGCCTGACGGCGCAGCACCAGGGTTTCACGGCCGCCGCCAAGGCCACGGGCCTCACGGCGGCGGCCGTGAGCCGATCGGTCGCACGGCTGGAAGAGCGCCTGGGCGTGCGCCTGCTGATGCGCACCACGCGCCAGGTGCGCCTGACGGAAGTGGGCAAGCGCTATTTCGATCAATGCCGCCAAGCGCTCACGCAGTTGAGCGAGGCCGAGCGCGAGGCTTCCGGCCAGCAGCTCAAGCCCACGGGCTTGGTGCGCATGAGCCTGCCGACCTCATATGGGCACCATCGTGTGCTTCCGCTGTTGCCGGCCTTCAGCAACCTGTACCCAGGCATCGAAATCGAGTTGCAGTTGTCCAACCGCAACGTGGACTTCGCCGAGGAGAGCTTCGACCTCGCCATACGGGGCCGCGCACCGCCGGATTCAAGCCTTGTTGCCCGCAAGCTGGAGGACGCTGCACTGCTGGTGGTCGCCGCACCGAGCTATCTAGCGCGCCATCGCGCGCCTTCCGTGCCGCCGGATCTGGCCACGCACGAATGCATCCAGTTTGTGCTGCCCAGCAGCGGGCAAATCGTGCCTTGGCTGCTGCAACAGGACGGTCAGGTCGTGGATTGGCCCACGCAAGGCAGGCTGCGATGTGCAGACGACATCCTCGGCCAGGTCACGCTCGCCCGCGCGGGGGCGGGTTTGGTGCAGACCTACCGCTTTCTCGTCGAGGCGGATCTGCGCAGCGGCCAGCTGGTCGAGGTGCTGCAAGCGTACTCGGGCGCCTCACGCCCCTTTTCGCTTCTCTACCCAGGCAACCGGCACATGCCCCTGCGCGTGCGCGTGCTGATCGATTACCTGGTTGCTAAGCTGGGACGCTGAATCGGCTGGGCGCGCGGCGAGAGAAACGCCTCCAGTGTTGAAACCGCCGCCTGTTTCATCCCGTGGCGCCCGCCGGGGTGGAACGGACTCCTAGACTTCGCCCCTGGGACAATATTCCGGCACCTTCTCGCGCAACCATGCTCGCATGACCTGAGGCGCCGGCATCGGGCCCGCCTCAACGAGCCAGGCCTCCAGTTCTCCCACCTCCACCACCACGGTATCCCGCGTCACCTTGGCGATGCGCAGTTTGGGATGCGGCGTCGGCAGCGTGGACTCATCGCTCGCAAGCAACTCTTCGTAGAGCTTCTCGCCTGGCCGCAAACCTGTGTAGACAATGGGGACCTCGCGCTCGGACTTGCCGGCCAGCCGGATCATCAGGCGCGCCAGTTCGGCAATCTTCACCGGCTCGCCCATCTCCAGCACAAAAATCTGGCCGCTCTGGCCCATCCATCCAGCTTGTAGAACGAGTTGCGCTGCCTCGGGAATCGTCATGAAGTAGCGAACGATGTCCGGGTGCGTCACCGTCACCGGCCCGCCCTTGTCGATCTGCTCGGAAAAAAGCGGCACCACCGATCCGCTCGAGCCCAATACGTTGCCAAAGCGCACCGACAAGAACCGGGTCTCGGGATACACCGGGACCTGTGCCTGCACCACGCGTTCGGCCAGCCGTTTGCTGGCGCCCATGACGCTTGTGGGGTTGACGGCCTTGTCGGTGGAGACCAGCACGAAACGGCTGGCGCCCACGCGACCCGCAGCCCGCGCCGCATGCAAGGTGCCCAGCACGTTGGTGTGCAAGGCCTCCACCTCGTTGTGTTCTTCCATCAGCGGCACATGCTTGTACGCCGCCGCGTGCAACACAACAATGGGGCGGTATTGCTGGCAAATGGCATCCAGCCTGGCGTATTCGCGCACATTGGCGGTGTAGTAGCGCCCCTGCAGCTGCGGATGCGCGGCTCGCAGGGTGCGTTCAATCTGGTAGAGAGCGTGCTCCGACGAATCGACGCACACCAAGCGGGCCACGCCGAGGCGCGCGAGTTGCACGCACAGCTCGGAGCCGATCGAGCCCCCACCGCCCGTCACCAGAACGGTCTGCCCCGCCAGCAGGTGCGACAAGCCAGCCGCATCCAATTGCACGGGTTGACGGCCCAGCAAATCTTCGAGTTCCAGCGGGCGCGGCAAGGCCGAGGCCTCGCCGGTCCACTCATGCGGTGCGGGAATCGCCATCACGGCCAACCCCTGCTGGGCGGCGGCCAGCAACACGCCGCGCTGCGCGGGCGCGTCGTCGCTGCGAGCCATGAGCAGAGCCTGGGCACCCCTGACCCGCGCAATTTGCACCGCGTGGTCCGCGATTCCGGCCACCCTCACGCTGGACACGGACCGCCCGACTTCCTCCCGGACCGGCGACGCTATCGCCACCGCGCGCCATTCACGCGACGCGCGGATGGATTGCAAGGCCTCCGCCGAGTCTTTGAGGGAACCGACAACGACCACGCCCTGTGTGGGCGCACCCGCCGCATCCAGGCGCTCAGCGACTGAGCGCCAGGCGGCACGCGCGCCGCCCAGCAGCACCAGCACCAACAGCGGATGCAGAACCAGTACCGAGCGCGGAAAGTCCGGCGGCCGCAAAACGGCCGCAGCCCACGCTACAACCAGCGCCCCCAACGATATGCCCAGCGCAAGTTGTCGCAACTCCGCCATACCCGCGAAACGCCAGACATGCCGGTAGACCGATGACAGTTCCAGTGCCAGCGCGTAAACCAGCATCACAAGCAATACACCGCCCCGCACCTGCGCCATGTGAGCTGACGGGATATCAAAGTTGAAACGAAGCCAGAACGCCAACGCCCACGCCACGGCAACCAGCAGGGCGTCGGTGAGCAGTTGGAAGAAGTGATCGAGAAGCTTAATCAAGATATCCGCGCCACGATTTCTGTCGGACAGACCAAAAGCCTACCCCCCAAATGCAAAAATGCGCGCAAAGAACGAAGGCCGATGTGAACTTTACATTCTACGGCTTCCTAGCTACCAGCTTCCAACTCGCGAATACATGCGCGTCACCAGGCTCAATCCGGTGGACTTGAGTTTCCTCCAACAACAATAATTCCCAGTCAGAGAACAGTTCCCTTATATGAGATTCGTTGGAAAAATGAACCCGACCAACTTGGGAAAATTGCCCGACGCTGAACCCACACCGAGTATAAGAATCCACATCCTGCTCGCCCTTTGCAAATTCGGTGTGATTCATCGAAAACCAATCCACCCCTAGAAACAGTCCTCCTGGCTTGAGCGCCCGCCATGCTACTCCTAACGCGCTTCGTATACCATCAGTATGGTTGTGCGTAAGACTCGCACGGTCAACCACGACATCAAAATCTCCTCCATGAGGTTGAAATTTTGTAAAGTCTGCAACCGCAATTCTATCGACCAATTGCGAGTAACGCCCGCGCAATTCTTCCACTATGGAGGAACTACCCTCTACTGCGTAATAGTCCGCGGCCAGGTGCAAGAACAGGGGAATATTTGCTCCCGCACCGCAACCCAGCTCAAGTACTCGCCCGCGCCGTTGAGTGACGCAGTCGCAGTATTTGTATACAAAGCTGACAAGGTCACTCCATGGCCAAATAGAATGATGCTTTCCCTTAGTGTACGACTCCTCCCACTCATTGCTGAATGACATGCTCCACGTCCTTATCTAATAACTTCCCTGGCCCACAATTCATCCAATAATCGAGCACGCTCAGTCTGGGCACAAACCCTCCCCAAAGCTGAGGATACCGCACAGGAGAATAGTCTTGAAACTTCACATCAACCCCGCACTCCTGAAAACGAGAAATATTCAAATAACCACGCCCCATCGAACCGGACAAATAAACACTCGCTTGATGATGTACGCACATATTCAAAATCAAATCGCTTTTTTTTCCACCAATCATCAGCTCACTTTGACGCACCACACGAGTCTTGATGTCAAACTCTCTTAGCCAGAATTCGAGGTGATGCCAGCAGATAGCGCCAAGATTGCCCATTTGCATACTGAGCAAACGCTCAAGCCTTTGATAGCCGTAGTCAAAAAAAGGAGCGCTTCTATAATTATGCAACACCGATGCCAAATGCTTACGCCGCCAAGACACACCATCGTCTACTCGCATGTCAAATATCGTTTTACCTAGATGGCCTTTCGTGAGCACGGGCATCGTCAGCCACTGCACCCCCTGCGAGGTCTTAATTTGATTCCTATTTATATAGCTATTTTTTTCAAACTGAACACAATCGAGAAACACAAAAATATCAGACTTGGCAATTTTATCAAAATATCCGAGCCAGGGTAGATATGCAGGCTGATGTGCCGAAAGAATCATGCGCAAAAAACCCGAAATGCTTCACAAATATGGTCCAGCTCCTCTTCACCGAGTGAAGGATATAGCGGCAGGGACAGCGTAGTCTCTGAGAGACGCTCAGCAACAGGAAATCTCGCCGGATCCATTCCCAGATAGCGATGCAATAATTCGAACCGCTGAACAGGTACGATACAGCGGACACCTTGCTGCTCCATAAAGGCTTGCAATGCGTCTCGGATTCCCTGGTCTGGCGCAATCAAAACAAACCGTTGGGGCATACTCTCTTCATTGACCAGCCCACCTTGGCAACTAAAATCTGACGGAAGAATAGAGTGATAGCGCTGCGCTATCAATTGCCGACGTCGCTTGATCTCGGCCAGTCTATTCATCTGACTCAGTACAAGAGCCGCTTGAATGTCTGTCATCTGAAAATTGAAGCGCGGCTCATACGTAGCTCTACCGTCGAATTGCCGAAAATCCCTTACCGCATCCACAACCGCCTCATTACAGGAACAAACCATACCCCCTTGTCCACCGCATACAATCTTTGTTGCGTAAAAAGAATACACGGACGCAAGCCCGATAGTACCCAGAGGCCTATTGTTAACCTCTCCGCCCAAAGATTGACAGCAATCCTCAACGACGAACGGCACAATCTCTCTACATTTCTCGGTGTCCGCAGGTGAACCAAACACGTGCACCACCACTACGGCATCAATTGTTTCATCTAGCCCTGCGGGGTCAATTCCAAAGTTAGACGGAAGTACGTCCACCACTTGAACGTCAGCGCCCACCCAGGTTACCGCATTCAAAAGCGCACTACAAGAATAGGTTGGAACAGCGACCGCCGACCCGGGACCCAATTTCATGCTTCGCAGAGCCAACCCCAACGCCGCAGTCCCGGAGGATACGGCGCACGCCGCTCCACCTTGACGCAAAGCTACAAAAGCATCCTCAAGATGCTTGACCATCGGGCCTTGGGCTACCCAGTTTGACGCCAGCACCGCATCAACCGCTGAACGATCTTCCGGCGTGATCCAAGGCCGATTGTGCTCTATCATTCCACATAGCGTCCATAAAGAGCTTCATATTCGCTTTGGTAGCACTGCGGCTTGATGACCGCCGGATTGCCATAAACCAAGGAAAATGGAGGAATTTTTCCTGTCCGAACAACTGTGCCTGCCGCAATCACGCAATGATGACCTATGATAGCGCCTCCCAAAATCGCACTGTGCGAGCCAACAAACACATAATCACCAATTTCTATATCCTGAACTGCAATACGTTCTGATAACTGTAAACATTTTCGATGAGAGTCGGCAACATTGATGGCGACAAAGGAGGCAATGTCGCAATGTTTTCCAATGCGCACACGGGCATTTTTTGCATTAACTTCAGAATATCCACCTATATAGGTTTTTTCACCTATCTCGGGAGAACCATTGATCCACACCAATGGATGATACGGATTGTCAGCGTTATTGATCACACGCAAAAATAGATTCCTGAACTCATGAAGATCCATATCCTCTACCACTCTATTGGTTCACCAGCTTTATAGGCTCTGTGAGCCGGTTTGCCGAGTATCAGCTCAATCATTGACGGAAGTAGCCCTCGTCCACCAGGAACTCGACGGAGAGTGAAGGCGTCCTCCGTGATAGTCTCACCACATGAAATCTGGCGCGCTGCAACGATCCGCCGCTGAAACTCTCGCTTTCCCGTGCGCTCCATGTCTGTGGGGCGTATCTGTGGACTTCCAATGAATTGATGAGCTGCGCGAATGGATTGTACCCATGACGTTAACTCATCAGGATTTGCCGAAAACCAATGGTCAGGACCGGGCAGCTCGTGACTTAGGGTAAAGTGCTTTTCCAGGAAACATGCGCCCATTCCAGTTGCCAAGATCGCTGCAATAGAACCTTCGGTATGGTCTGAAAAGCCTATGGGTAGCCCAGGAAAAGTGGCACGCAAGGCATTTATTCTAGCGAGATTTGCATCATGTGGTGGTGTAGGGTATTCCGAAGTACAAACGAGCAGAATCGTAGGGTAACCTTCCAGCGCTCCTACCGCGCTCAGCGCATGGTATACATCCGATAAATCAGACATGCCGGAGGACAAGATGACGGGTAAGCCCGTCTTCGCGCATGTCCGCAGCAATGGTAGATTAATAAAGTCGTCAGACCCCACCTTAATGGCTGGCACCCCTATTCGAAGTAGTATTTCGAGGTCTGACGCGTTTTGCGGTGTAGAAAAAAATATGAGGCCCGCTCGCTCACATTGCCTCTTTATCTGCACCCAGCTTGTTTCAGGTAGCTCGAATCTTTGAAACATTTCGAGCATTGACTCGGTAATCATTTTCCCTTGCGAACGATACGTATACGTCTGGTCAACATCGTTTACAAATTCACTTGCTCTAAATGTCTGGAATTTCACCGCGTCCACGCCGCAACTGGCCGCAACATCAATCATCTCCAGCGCCAACTCCAGACTACCATTGTGATTCACACCCACCTCAGCCACAACAAAGGGCGGATGACCCTGCCCAACTAGCCGACCGTCAATATTCAAACGATTCATATATCAAACCACTTCACTAAATATCACATCCAATACGCGCTTCGCGCCGAGTCCATCACAAATACTTCGCGCATTCTCAGATATCAATTCCAGTTGATCGATCTTTACTTCATTCAGCATTTTCGCATAATCTTCGACGGAAACATTTTCTGCCATTCCGAGAAGGATATGCGCGCCGACCGAAGCGATGCCAAGAGAAATGTAGTGTTGATCGCCCCCCAGTACAACAGTAATACTTGGTAGCCCCAATACGCATTTCTCCCAACTCACACCCCCCCCAGAAGTTATAGCCAAGTCTGCGCGCATCATCAACTCAGCCATGCGATTCGTTGACACATGAAGAGAAATTCGCCTATCTGAACTTTCGACTTGCTGAAGCAATGATTTCGTAAATGAATAAGACTGACCGACAACAACATCTATATGTTGAAGCTTGACATTTGACATACACACTCCAGCCAACGCCTTCGCAACTTCATTTGTGGGGTCACCGCCCCCCATACAAATTAGCAATCGATCTAATTTCGCGCCTCTTCTTCTATTCAAACTCGTCGCTCGCATCGCATGGAATTCTGCTCGAAGCAGCGCATACCTAGGACCAAGCAATTTTAAACAATCTTCCGGAATCAGACATGAATATCTGGTCTCGTATGACTCTCCAAAGGCTTGATCAATCAGTATCTGACATTTGTGAGATCTATTTGCGAGATCATCAATCACCGAAACATAAGGAATGGTTCGCATCACAATTTCTTCCCACCGGAAATCAATATGATAGTGATCAACCACCACACAATCTATGCGCTCTCCCTTTAGCGCCTGGAGCGTTTCTACCGCATCGTCAACTTGACTGAATTCGCTTGGATCTGCTAGCGAGTCTTGTTCGTCACCCGGAAAGCCATGCCTTGGTAATAGACAAACTTGGAATCCATGAGATTGGATATAGCCGGCCAAATGACCAACATGGTCTCTACACACGAACACGGCGCGGACACCGCGCGCACAAGCTTCCATCGCCAGCGCCAGGCATCGAACTACATGACCTGCCCCAACGAGAGTTGACGCGTCTGCTCGAAACGCGATCTTCAAGCCAATCTTCTTCCAAGCATAAAGGCCTCAGCCGCGGCAACTCCTACCATCGCGCCCCGCCATCTCATTAGCGCCTCAATTGCAGTTAATGATCTCGCATGAGGCCACTCTCTCATTTCATCAGAATACGCTTGAAGCGCGGTCATCTTATTTTCAATCCACAGGGTGACATCCTCAAACCAATTTGGTACAAAAACCACCGCCGGTGCGACTTGCCACTCCGTGCTGGACGGAATTTCAAAATGCAGCAGGGTTCTAACACACTGATTCGGCACCGCCCTACATGCAGTAGCTACCGCTTGATGTACGCGTCTATGATCAACGTTCAAATCGTGACCATGATGCGTCAAGACGATCTGAGGATTCAACTCCGTGAGGTGCGCCTCAACAGCCTTGACCAACTCTAGAAGCCCGATTTCATCTAGCCGATTGTCCGGGTAGTTCAGGAAGGCAGTTGTTCTTACGCCCAACAGCCTGCATGCGGACTGGGCAGCTGCCTGACGAACGAGCGCCTCTGAGCATGCGTTACCAGTCTCTCTGGAGCTGACACCGTCTGAAAAAAATATCACGTGTACAGCCGAACCCATACTTGCGTATTTTACGATCGTCGCACCACATCCTAAAACTTCATCATCGGGATGGGCAACCACCACGAGTATTGTTGGATGCAGCTCAACCATTAAATTGACTCTTCATGATGTTAAAGATCAATTCCGCCCGGCGCCAGTCGTCTGGTGTATCTATATCTTGAACTCTCCAACGTGGAATAAACACGGGGGCGGAATTTTTAGAAAATACACAAGAGTCGGTCAGCCATGTATGTGGCAGCGCCCAATAAAATTGACCGGCATCATGCCAAACAGTAGGAAGGTCCTGAGAACGCTTGTGATACATTTCAGGGAAAACCATGCGCACACCTTGCTCCCTCAACGGCTCGAACGACCGGAATATTGAGGCAGGGTAGTCCGTGACAGAAAATGCATACGTGCATTGCGATGATCTCAGTACATGTAGTCCGCGCACAAGGTCATTAACCGTCACGAAGGGCGCGGTAGCGTAGATGCAACAAGCTGCCTCCACTCTCCAACCCTGCTGTCGCCCCCAATTTAGTGCGTGGACGACAACTTCTGCAGTACCAGCGTGATCGTTTGAAAGTTCCGGTGGGCGGATAAACGGTGTGATTGCACCGTAGGCGGTGGCTATTTCAGCAATTTCTTCATCATCTGTAGATACTAGAATCTCACCAAATAGATTGCTATCTTTAGCCGCCTCAATCGGCCAAGCCAGCATCGGCTTTCCACAGAAATTGCGTACGTTTTTCCTAGGAATACGCTTACTGCCGCCCCTGGCCGGTATGATTGCAATGTTCAACCCAATGCTCCTTTCAAAGCGTCAACAACGGCCTGCTGAGCGACATCATCAATGCCTGGATGAATAGGTATGCTTATCGCCCGCGCGTAGAATTTTTCGGCATTCGGACAATATCCACGCGCAAACCCCATTTTTTCGTAGTATGGCTGATGGTATACTGGAATATAGTGAACATTTACTCCAATACCAGCAGCCCTCATGTAATCATACACTTCTTGGCGGCTACGTTTTATCCTATTGAGATCCAGCAGTATCACATAGAGATGATTACTGGACACGGACTCCGGACATCGCTTCAGCGTTGAAATTGGGCTCTCTCTAAATCTTATATCATATTGTCCAGCAATAAGATGTCGCTTGCTCACGTAGTCATCCAGCCGCTTAAGTTGACTCAAGCCAAGCGCCGCCTGTAATTCAGTCAACCGGTAGTTGAACCCTAGCATTTGCTGCTGATAATACCATGACCCGTCAACACGGCCGGTCATTTCGGTAGGCTCGCGAGTTATCCCATGCGACGACAGCAAACGCATTTTCTTTGCCAACCCTGAATCATTTGTCAACGCCATACCACCTTCGGCCGTGGTAATTATCTTTACAGGGTGAAAGCTGAATACCGTCACGTCACTAAATTGACAATTCCCTACCGGCCCACCTAAATAGCGCGCACCCACTGCGTGAGAGGCATCCTCTATAATTCGGAATCCGAATTTCTTTCCAAGATCCGATATCGCTCGCATATCGCACGGCTGTCCACCAAAGTGAACCGGTATGACAATCTTGGGCAGTCGATTTTTTTTCTTTGCGTACGCAAGCTTCTCGGACAGCGCTTCAATACTCATGTTGCCGGTCAGAGGATCAATGTCGACAAAATCTACATCCGCCCCGCAATATCTGGCACAGTTCGCGCTGGCCACAAAGGTGATTGCACTTGTCCAAACTAGATCGCCTTGACCAACGCCTAATGCCAGGCATGCGATGTGAAGGGCGCTGGTAGCACTATTGACGGCGACTCCGTTGCTCACGTGAGAATATTTCGCAACTTCTAGCTCAAACTGATGAACAAGTGGGCCTTGCGTCAGGTAATCCGATTTCAAAACCTCTGACACCGCCAAGATATCTGAGGCTTCTATCTGCTGACGCCCGTATTGAATCATCCGATCACTCCATCACTCGTTTGTGCGTGAGCTCTCACAATAAACCTCAATTCGTCAACCGATAGGAACTTATCATTGCTGTCGCTTCGATACGAAAATCCCGGCGCCACCGATCTGCCCTGCGCGATCTGGAGATACCGCTCCACCGATCCCCCACCAGCAGCTGATAAGATCGCATAATATTCACCTAAGTCAATCGTGTTTGGTCCATCGCTTAGGGTAATCATTTCCTCGTGAATCTTTTCACCCGGTCTAACTCCGATTATCTGATGCTCACAATCTGGCGCTATAGCCATTGCAAGATCTTTGATGCGAAAGCTAGGCAATTTGGGCACAAATATCTCTCCGCCTTGCATATTACGCAACGCCCACAGCACCATCCGCACACCATCTTGCAGATTGATATGAAACCGCGTCATCGACAAATCAGTGATCGGCAGCACACCGTTCTGACGTGCCTTCAAAAAATAGGGAACCACCGAACCTCGGCTGCCCATAACATTTCCGTACCTCACGACCGACAGTCTGAGATCTCTTTTACCTATAATATTGTTGGCGGCAACAATCAGCTTGTCTGAACACAATTTGGTTGCCCCATATAGATTTACAGGGGCAGCAGCCTTATCTGTCGACAGGGCAACGACTCGCCTAACGCCGCCGTCCAGACTTGCCTCAATTATGTTCTGAGCGCCGATAACATTAGTTTTAATGAACTCAAAGGGGTTATACTCAGCAGCCGGAACTTGTTTGAGTGCTGCCGCGTGTATCACGACGTCAACACCCTCCACGGCACGTCGCACACGATCCACATCTCTCACATCTCCAAGAAAATAGCGAAGGTTTGTATATTTTAATGGTGAGAACTGGTTAGCCATCTCGAACTGCTTCAGTTCGTCGCGGCTAAATATCACAATTCGCTCAACTTCTGGGCAATTCTCCAACAGATATTGGACAAATGCCTTTCCGAAAGACCCTGTCCCCCCCGTTATCAATATCGATTTGCAGTGCAACATCAAAATCTCACATATTTGCTGAATACCGAGATGCTTACGCAGATTTTCGCATCAGGCCATGAATGATATGCGCTACGCGGCAAGCAGCTTTACCATCGCTTATGAATTCACGGGCAAGCGGCACTTGACGAGTTAACGAGCGTTCAACCACTTCCTCAAGGTCTTTAACGGCGTAGCACGGGTAAGAGATGCCCATCTGCGCGAGGCTAAAAGACTCTGCTACAGAGGGTGCCGACTCCAGTGACACCACGGGTTTCCCTGCAATGGCGGCTTGGACTCCGACCGTGGAATTTTGGACCACCACACCCGCCGACGCCAAAATGACCTCATGAATAGGCTCCTTCAGCGCGACGCTAACATGCACCCGCAGCTGCGGCGGCAGTTTTGGAAAACCATGCCATTGACTGGGATGGTATCTGACGATCAAAGCTCTATCACGATGCCGTGCGACGTATCTTCTGAGTACTTTTTCAACGGTTACCGCGAATCCATACATCCCATGGCGACGATAGCGATGAGCGATACTGGGCTCAACATTGCCTGCCCATAGAACAGGACTGACATCTCCCAAACCCAGTTGCTCTTTGAATTTTTTAGCCCTATCTAGAATATCGGATTCAAACAATCGATCAAATGCCGGATTTCCGGTCACATGCACTTCATTCGGTAGAAATCCTTGTTCAACCAACCGCACCTTGACCGATTCACTCAGGACGCATGTTGCGTTCGGCCTTATTTCGCGCGTGACATACGTGTCGCCATTCTGGCCGAACAGATCAACCATTCCCACGCATGGAACTCCACGTTCCATCGACACATATAGAGCAGCGTATTCACTGCGCGGAGAGTTGGTCGCTAGTGTCAGATCAGGTGCGACTTCGTGCAGCACCCGCCTCATAAACGGAATTGGCATGAATGCGTAACGCCCCATCTTGGCGTAGAGTTGACGTGCACCCTCCTCTCCGAATTGTTCGATCAAATCAAGATAGTTGATACCGAGATAGGCAATCGTTTCATCGACCGGCACATCCGGACTTGAATTGTTTGCCATCAATTTCATTCCCCAGTCATATACCGCAGCGCGGTCAACCAGGTGAAGAAAATCTTTATACCCTAAAGTCTGTCCCGGTCGGCTCAGCCTGCTCTGCCGAGCATGGGAATATCCTGTTGTCAGCGCCAGCAGCAGACAATTTATCCCGTGGCGTTCCAACTCCTGAATCACCGGAAGAATCATTCCGATATGACCGCCGCCATAACTCACCGCTAATACCTTTGGAGCACCCATCAGTTTGTGTTTTTGCTGGCCAGCCGCCCCAGCGTCGCCGCCATGATCCGGATGTCCAGCCATAGACTGTTATTCCGTACATACGCCAAATCCAATTCGAGTCGTTGCTGAGCGGTAGCGTTAGACCGCAGCCGAACCTGCGCCAGACCTGTGAGCCCTGGACGCACGGCGCAGCGGAGCATCCACTCGCTATAAACATAGTTAACTTTCTGTTCCGGCGTATCGGGGCGAGGCCCAACTATGCTCATGTCGCCAGACAAGACGTTAATTAACTGAGGAAGTTCATCCAAACTGGTGCGACGGATGAATTTTCCAACTCTGGTGATTCTTTGATCATCAGGAACCGTAAAGTATGGTCCGATTTTCTCA
The DNA here is from genome assembly GCA_036752305.1 of Burkholderiaceae bacterium. Taxonomy (GTDB): domain Bacteria; phylum Pseudomonadota; class Gammaproteobacteria; order Burkholderiales; family Burkholderiaceae_C; genus DAIOSZ01. The sequence goes on along the minus strand of DAIOSZ010000006.1, from coordinate 1,149 downwards.
GCTCCCACCAGCATGCTTCTAAACTTCAACATAGGGAAGGTTCGCTCCGCCTTGCCAATACGCTGTTGTCGAAAAATCACCGGAGATCCAGATTCCATCAAGATTGCCATCGCCACCACAAAAAATACGGGGGCCAGCACAAACAATGCAGCCAGTGAAAGGGCGACGTCAATTATCCGCTTCCACATGATTAGCGTATCTGGTTCACCATTTGCCAAATTTGAGCAGACACTCTATGATGCTCAATGGTTAGTTCATCGTCCGTCAGTGCAAGGTAATTTTTCTCATACGCTCTGAGTTTTTCGATTTCATATTCAAATGAACTGGCGCGGCTGCTTTCGTTAAATGTCCTCGATAGAATGACGCTACGGGATCGCAATCTTACGTGCTCCGCCAATATGTCTCGCCCGGGAACATATCCATCCTCTGCACACGCAACCCCACCGAATCCAAATCGCTTTCCGGCGCGGTGCGTGGCCTGGGCAACGCGGTCTAGCGTGCCGTCAGCCAATGGTTCAAACATGAAGCGCATGCCCAGTGAAATATGGAGGTCGTTCAGCCCTACGTAGACTTCATCCAGTGCAGGGTGAGTCACCCATTCATCTAGGTTCCGCAGCGCTTCTCGCGTCTCCAGCAGCGCAACTGTATGCGCGCGCGCGTCCACCAGTTCACAGAACCTTTCCACATCATCGGACGTACGAAACATCGGCAGCATGATGGCATCCGCTCCGTGAGCGACGACATGCTCTATCTCTTCGCATGAATGCGCGCCCAATGGATTGATCCTGACCAACAATGGCGTGCGTTCGAGGATTCTTCTCATGCGCGCCACATCATTGAGCGTGTGATCACTGATAAACGTGTTTCTGCCCGCCTGCCGTTCAGCCTTGCCAATGCTTTCAAGGTCGACCATGACGCGCATGCCTGGCAGCGCCTCGCAGCGCGCGGCAACTGCGGGATCAACGGTGATCTGCATGAACTCAATCATGTTGGTCAGTTTAGCCGCCTGTATCGTGATCGTCACGACTCCGAGTGCCCCGGTTAATCCAATAGAGCGGAGCTGACGTGAGGATCATTGCAAACAGGGCGAGCACCAATCCAGCCCACACATTCGGGTTCTTCAATACAGCGAAACTCATTGCCACACCC
>DAIOSZ010000005.1:47256-48683 GCA_036752305.1 Burkholderiaceae bacterium | reverse complement strand
ATCAGGGCGACGAACAGCACATTGGGCCCCGGCGCGGCCTGGGCGATGGCGATGGAGGCGTTGAACTGCGCGTCGCTCAGCCAGTGCTGCGAGCCGACCAGGTAGCGGTGCATGTCGGGCGCCGTGGTGATGGCGCCGCCCACCGCCAGCAGCGACAGCGACAGAAAATGCGTGAACAGCGTCAGCCAGTCGGCCGCGCCCAGGGTGACGGCCGGGTTCATCGCAGCCGCCTCCAGGCCCAGGCGCAGGCGGCGCCGCCCAGCACCAGCAGCACGGGGCCCAGCGGCAGCCGCAGCAGGCCGATGGCGACGAAGGTGGCCAGCGCCAGGCCGATGCAGGCCGGCATGCCCATGGCGTTGGCGCGCAGCGCGCCGATCAGCTTGATGCCGGTGCCCAGGATCAGCCCCGCCGCCACCGCGCCCATGCCGCGCAGCGCGTCGCGCACCAGCGCGGCGTCGGCCACGCTGCTGTAGAGCGCGGCCAGCAGCAGCACCACCACGGTGGGCACCGTGAGCATGCCGGCCAGCGCCGCCAGCGCGCCCGACAGGCCGAAGCAGCGGTCGCCGATCATCATGGACAGGTTGACCACGTTGGGCCCCGGCATGATCTGCGCCACGGCCCAGTCCTCGACGAACTGCTCGCGGCTCATCCAGCGCTTTTTCTCCACCAGCTCGCGCTGCACCACGGCCAGCACGCCGCCAAAGCCTTGCAGCGCAAGGGCGGAAAACGACCAGAACAGGTCGGCGTGCGAGCGAGGCCGCGCGAGCGGATCGTCCGGCCTGGGCGATGGGGTGTTCACAGATCAAGCTCCCAGTGTTCGCTGTCGTGCGCCTGCCCGAAGGTGCGCGCCGGCTCGGCGCGCAAGAGGCGAAAGCCCCGCCGCGCATAGATGCGCCGCGCCTGCGTCAGCGTGGAGTGCGTCCACAGCATCAGCTTGCGGTAACCCAGCGCTCGCGCGTGGGCGAGGCAGGCGTCGGTCAGCCGCGCGCCCAGGCCCAGGCCGCGCGCGGCGGGCGTGACGATGAGCAGGCGCAGCTGCGCCTCGGTGTCGCTTTTGCGCACCAGGAACACGCAGCCCAGCCGCTCGGGCGGGGCGCCGTCCATGCCCGGGCGCTCGGCGATCCAGCCGCGCTCCCGGGCCGGGTCGTGCGCGCGCATCATGCCGGCCGCGATCTCGGCCACCAGGGCTTCAAAGCTCGCGTCCCAGCCGAACTCGCGCCAGTACAGCTCGCCGTGTTGCGAGATCACCCAGCCCATGTCGCCGGGCCGGGGCTCGCGCAGGATCAGGCCATCGTCCATCAGACCGTCATGCCACCCGAGACCTCCAGCACCGCCCCGTTCACGTAGCTGGCTTCATCGCTGGCCAGGAAGGCGTAGACGTTGGCGATTTCCTCAGGTGTGGGTTGATACATCTGGGATTTTGGTGG
>DAIOSZ010000005.1:41253-47246 GCA_036752305.1 Burkholderiaceae bacterium | reverse complement strand
CATCTCGGTGAGCCCTTTCTCGGGCATGGTCGCCAGGATGGGCGTGGAGACGAAGCCCGGCGCGACCGCGTTGACGCGCACGCCCTTGGGGCCGAGCTCGCGCGCCCAGGTCTTGGTAAAGCCAATCACGCCGAACTTGCTGGCCGCGTAGTTGGTCTGGCCGAAGTTGCCGTAGATGCCCACCACGCTGGAGGCGTTGAGAATCACCCCGGAGCCCTGCCTGACCATGTACTCGGCCACCGCCTGCGCGCAGTGGAACACGCCGCGCAGATTGACGTCGATCACGCGCTCGAACTGGTCCAGCGTCATCTTGGCCAGCCGGGCGTCGGCCGTGATGCCGGCGTTGTTGACCAGCACGTCGATGCGGCCAAAGCGCTCCTTGACCCGCGAGGCCACGGCGTCGACCATGTCGCGCTGCGTCACGTCGAGCACCATGCCCTCGCAGGTGGCCTCGCGGTGCGCCACGGCGCGGCACTGCGCCACGGCGGCGTCAACGCCCTCCTGGCGGATGTCGCAGCAGATCACGTTGGCGCCCTCGGCAACGAACTTGAGCGCCGTGGCCAGGCCGATGCCTTGAGCGGCGCCGGTGATGATGGAGACTTTGGAGTGCAGGCGGGGAGTGGTCATGATGGGATGAGTGCTTAAAAAAATGTAGCTGTTGGTGGTAGCCGCTGCTGATGCGGCGGCCGAAAATCCGGGAAATGGTGCTTCCGTGCGAGCAGGGGCCGAGCCGACAGCGCCTACCAGCGCGGCTCGAAGCGCCGCAGCGTCTCGAGGACCGATGGCGCCAGCGCAAAGCCCGGGCCATGGGCGGCGGCCAGTTCGGCGGCGCGGGCGGCAAAGCGGTCCACACCCATGCCGTAGATGAACTGCAGCGCGCCGCCGGTCCAGGCCGGGAAGCCGATGCCGAAGATCGAGCCGATGTTGGCTTCGTGCACGCTGGTGAGCACGCCTTCGCTCAGGCAGCGCGCGGTTTCCACTGCCTGCCGGTACAGAAGGCGGTCCTGCACTGTCTCCACGCTCCACGGCTGATCGGCGCGCTCGAAGCGGGTCTTGAGGCCGGGCCACAGGTGCTTGGGCGCGCCCGCCGGATAGTCGTAGAAGCCACCGCCGCCCGCGCGGCCCGGGCGGCCGAACTCCTGCACCATGCGCCGTACCAGGCGCTGAGCCTCGGTTTCCACATACGGCTGGCCTTGCGCGGCGGCGTCGGCACGGGCCTGCTCCATCACGTGGACCGACAGGCTCAGCGAGGTTTCGTCGATCACCGCCAGCGGCCCGACCGGCATGCCGGCCTGCATGGCGCCGTTTTCGATGACCGGGCCGGGAATGCCCTCGGCCAGCATGGCCACGCCCTCCATCACGAAGGTGCCGAACACGCGGCTGGTGAAGAAGCCGCGCGAGTCGTTGACGACGATGGGCAGCTTGCCCAGCGCCAGCACGTAGTCGTAGGCGCGGGCGACGGTCTCGTCGCTGGTTTGCTTGCCACGGATGATTTCCACCAGCTGCATCTTGTCCACCGGCGAGAAAAAGTGGATGCCGATGAAGGCCTCGGGCTTCTGGCTGGCGGCCGCCAGCCCGGTGATGGGCAGCGTGGAGGTGTTGCTGGCAAAAAAGCCGCCAGGCGCAAGCTGCGGCTCGGCCTCGCGCGTGACCTGGGCCTTGAGGTCGCGGTTTTCGAACACGGCCTCGATGATCAGGTCGCAGCCGGCCAGATCCCGCGCTTCGCCGGTGGGCGTGATGCGGGCGAGCCATTCGTCCTTCTGCGCCGCCGTCATGCGGCCCTTGGCAACGCGGCCCGCGGCGAGCTTGTCGCTGTAGGCCTTGCCCTGCGCGGCCTTGTCGGCCGTCACGTCCTTGAGCACGGTGGTGATGCCCCGGCTGGCCTGCGCCCAGGCGATGCCCGCGCCCATCATGCCGGCGCCCAGGATGCCCACCTTGGCCGGCCGGTAGCGCGTGGCCACCGCCGGGCGGCTGGCGCCGGAGCGCACCGCGTTCATGTTGAAGAAGAAGGTGTTGATCATGGCCTTGGACTGCGCCCCGGTCAGCAGACCGGCGAGCTTGCGGCTTTCAATGCGCAGCGCGGTGTCCATGTCCACCATCGCGCCTTCGACCATGCAGGCCAGGATGGCCTCGGGCGCCGGCAGGCGCCCGCGCGTGCGCTTCTTGAGCATGGCCGGCGCGACGGCCAGGCCGGCGGCGATCTTGGGCGAGGCGGGCGTGCCGCCGGGCATCTTGTAGGCCGGGTCATCCCAGGGGTGCGCGGCCTTGGGCGCGCCGGCCAGCCAGGCCAGCGCGCGTTGGCGCAACTCGGCGGCGGCGTCATCCCCCTGGGGCACCAGTTCGTGAACCAGCCCCAGCGCCAGCGCCTCCTTCGGGCTGAAAAGCTTGCCCTCCACCAGGTAAGGATTGGCGCCCATCAGGCCGAGCAGGCGCGTCATCTTGGTCACGCCGCCCGCGCCGGGCAGCAGGCCCAGCGAGACCTCGGGCATGCCGAACTGGATCTTCGGGTCGTCGATGGCGATGCGGTGGTGCCCCACCAGCGCCACTTCCCAGCCACCGCCCAGCGCGGTGCCGTTCAGGCAACTGACGACCGGCTTGCCGGTGGTCTCGATCAGGCGGAAGTTGCGCTTGACCCGCTCGACCTCCTCAAAGATGCGCGGCGCATCCTCGGGCGTGGAGCGCATCACGCCCTTGAGGTCGGCTCCGGCAAAAAAGGTTTTCTTGGCCGACTGCAGCACGATGCCGTCGAACAGGTCCTTGTCGGCCTGCAGGCGGGAGGCCAGTTCGCCCAGGTCGGCCTGCCAGTCCAGGCACATGGTGTTGACCGGCGAGCCGGGCTCGTCGAAGGTGACGTTGGCGATGCGCAGGCCCTGCTCGGGCGCGATGTCGTAGCGGATCGTTTTCATGATGGTCTCAAACCCTTTCCACGATGGTGGCAATGCCCATGCCGCCGCCCACGCACAGCGTGGCCAGGCCGTAGCGCAGGCCGCGCCGGTGCAGCTCATCGACCAAGGTGCCCAGGATCATGGCGCCGGTGGCCCCCAGCGGATGGCCCAGCGCGATGGCGCCGCCGTTGACGTTGACCTTCTCGTGCGGCACCTGCATCTCGCGCATGAAGCGCATCGGCACGGCGGCGAAGGCTTCGTTGACTTCGTACAGGTCGATGTCCGCCGCCGTCAGCCCTGCCTTGGCCAGCGCCTTGCGCGCGGCGGGCATCGGGCCGGTGAGCATGATGGTTGGGTCCGCGCCCGACAGGGCGGTGGCCACCACGCGGGCGCGCGGCGTCCAGCCAAAGCGCTGGCCGGCAGCCTCACTGCCGATCAGCACGGCCGCCGCGCCATCGACGATGCCCGAGGAGTTGCCCGCGTGGTGTACGTGCACGATGCGCTCGACCTGCGGATAGCGCGTCAGCGCCACGGCGTCGAAGCCCATCGCGCCGAGTTGCTCGAACGAGGGCTTCAGGCCGGCCAGCGTCTCCACGGTGGTTTTCGGCTTGATGAATTCGTCCTTGTCCAGGATGAGCAGGCCCAACTCGTCGCGCACCGGCACCACGCTGGCGTCGAAATACCCGGCCTGCTGCGCGGCGGCGGCGCGGCGCTGCGACTCGGCGGCAAAGGCGTCCACATCCTGGCGCGAAAAGCCGTCCAGCGTGGCGATCAGGTCGGCGCCGATGCCCTGCGGCACGAAGGCGGTCTGGCTGTTGGTCTCGGGGTCTTGCGCCCAGGCGCCGCCGTCGGAGCCGATGGGTACGCGGCTCATGCTCTCCACGCCGCCGGCCACCACCACGTCTTCCCAGCCCGAGCGCACCTTCTGCGCCGCCAGGTTCACCGCCTCCAGGCCCGAGGCGCAAAAGCGGTTGATCTGCACGCCCGCGCAGCGCCAGTCCCAGCCGGCCTTCAGCGCCGCCACCTTGGGCAACACCGAGCCCTGCTCGCCGATCGGCGCGACGATGCCCATCACCACGTCGTCCACCGCCGCCGTGTCCAGCCGGTTGCGCGTTTTCAGGTCGTTGAGCAGGCCGGCCAGCAGGTCAATGGGCTTGACCTCGTGCAGGCGGCCATCTTTCTTGCCTTTGCCGCGCGGCGTGCGGATGGCGTCGTAGAGGAAGGCTTCGGTCATGAAAATCTCCAGCGCATGGATGAACGGACGCATAACCCGTGGCCGCTGCGCGGACACCGGGGCTGCTTCACCGGTTGACCGAACCCGTCGGGCGTGAAAAACCGCGCCGAGCGCTCGCCGCACATGGGGCAGAGGCTGGGCGCGGGGGGGGGTGGGGGCGTGGGGTCGGTTCGGGTGGGCACCCGCCGAGCGTACGCGATTGCGCGGGGCGTCGCAGTCGCCCCGGGGAGGAGGCGATCAGTCCAGCGCCGCCTTGGCCTTGCGGATGACCTCGGCCTGGCGGGTCGATTCGGCCTGGATGTAGGCGTTGAACTGCTCGCGCGTGGGCGTGAAGGGTTCGTAGCCGAAGGAGAGGAATTTGTCGCGCACGTCGGGCTCGGCCAGGGCGCGGGCGATGTCCTGCGTGATCTTGTCGGTCACGGTCTTGGGCAGGCCCTTGGGCGCGGCGATGGCGGTCCAGCCGCCGATTTCAAAGTCCTTGGGACCGCCGGCCTCGGCCACCGTGGGCACGTCCTTGTAGGCGGGCAGACGCTGCGGCGCGGCAATGGCCAGGAACTTGATCTTGCCGGCGCGGTACAGCGGCCCAGCGGTGGCGCTGGTGCCCAGCGCGAAGGCCATCTCGCCGGTGGCCACGCCGGTGTAGAGCTGGGTGGTTTCTTTGTAGATCACGTGCTGCATCTCGGTGCCGGTCACGGTCTCGAACAGGGCCGAGCCCAGGTGCACCGGGTTGCCCACCGACCAGGAGCCGTAGTTGAGCTTGCCGGGGTTGGCCTTGGCGTCGGCGACGATGTCGGCCACGTTCTTGTATTTGCTGTTGGCGCTGGTGGTGAAGAAGAAATAGGTCTTGAACAGCGGCAGCAGCACGTCGAAGTCGTTCTTCGCGTCGTAGGGCAGCTTCTTGAACAAATGCGGATAGGCGGTCAGGTGCACGTTGTCCACCTGAATCAGGTCGTGGCCGTCCGTGGCGCCGCGCTTGAAGGCGTCGATGGCGATGAAGCCGTTGCCACCGGGACGGTTTTCCACGGTCACCGGCTGCCCCCAGGCGCGCGAGAGCTTGTCGGCCACCAGGCGCGCCACGCCCTCGGGGCCGCTGCCCACCGGGAACGGCGTGATGATGCGCACGGGTTTGGTCGGAAAGGTTTGCGCCTGGGCGGCCAGGGTCAGGGCCAGGCCCAGCGCGGTGAGGCATTGCTTGAACATGTGAATCTCCGGTGCTTGATGAAGGTCAATCCGCCGATGGCGAATGGGGCGCGATTCTGGGAAGGGCGGGGCCGGCTGCACAGATGCCGTGAACGAAGCCGCGATACCATGGCGTTATCACCAAACGAAGGCGGCGCCATGAAGCTTCACGCCCTGCAAGCCCTGGTGGCGGCCGTTGAAGAAGGCAGCCTGCGCGCGGCGGCGCGCCGCATCGGCGTGTCGCAGCCCGCGCTGACCAAACTGGTGCGCGAGCTGGAAATCGAATTGGCCGCTCCGCTGCTGGTGCGGCATTCGCAAGGCGTGCGCCCGACGGCGCAGGGCCAGGTGCTGTTCGAGCATGCGCAGCGCGTCGCGCGCGAGCTGGCCAGCGCGGCCGATCAGATCCACCAACTGGGCGGGCGCATGCACGGCGAGATCAACGTCGCCGCCGTGCCGGTGGCCATGATGCTGCTGATGCCCGAGACGCTGCGCACCTTCAGCCGCGCCTTTCCCGACATCCGCCTGCGCGTGAGCGAGGAAATGTTCGTCGAGCAGTTGCAAAAGCTGCGCGGCGGACAGGTCGATCTGGTGGTGGGCGGCATTCCCGAGGGTTTGCCCAGTGGCGAATTCATCACCGAGTCGCTGATGCAGACCCGCATGGTGGTCGTGGCCCGGCGCGACAGCCGGTTCCTGCG
>DAIOSZ010000005.1:34616-41243 GCA_036752305.1 Burkholderiaceae bacterium | reverse complement strand
CCGGCACCTCGATCCAGACCGGCTACGCCAGCCACCTGTTCGCGGCCCACGGCCTGCCGCCGCCGCCCGTGGGCGCGATGGTCAACTCCACGCTGGCGCTGATGGCCCTGCTGGGCTCGGGCGATCTGCTGGGGTTGATGCCCGAGCAGATCGTCGCGCACGCGCTGGGCAAGGACATCGTGCGCCTGCCGCTGCTCGAGCCCGGCCTGCCGCTGACGGTGGGCACCATCATCCGCAGCGGCTCGGTGGTCTCGCCGGCCATTCGCCAGTTCATCGCCCACCTGCACCGGGCCGCGCATCATCTGGGAAAAGCCGAACCCGGCTGAAGGCATGGGCGCATCCGGGTAGCATGCGTCCATGCCGCCCGCCACGTCCCCGGTGCTCTCGCTCAGGCATCCGCTTGCCGCGCTGCGGGCCTGGCTGGGCGGCTGGTGGCACATGGCCACCACCGGGGCCGCGCTGCTGGTGCTGGCGCTGTCGCCGCGCAGCTACCGGGGCAGCACCGGCACCAACGTGCTCACGCAGATCGTGCTGGCCACGTTGCCCTCGCTGCCGAGCTTCATGCTCATGGTCGCGCTCGTCGGCACGGTGGTGATCCGCATCGTGGTGATCACGGCGGTGCAGTATGGCCTGTCGCCCTACGCGCTGGAAGTGGTGGTGCGCGTGCTGGTGATGGAGCTGATCCCGCTGTCGGCCGCGTTGTACGTGGCCATCCGCTACACGGTGCCCGGCGGCACCATGCTCTACCGGATGCGCACGCGCGGCGGCTTCGAGCAGCTGCGCGCGCGCGGGCTCAAGCCGCTGGCCCATGCCGTGTTGCCGCGGGTGCTGGCGGGCAGCTTCGCGGTGCTGCTGCTGTCGGCGCTGTCGGCCGTCATCGTGCTGGTGCTGGCCTACCTGCTGGTCCACGGGCCCACGGTGGCCGCGTTCGACAGCTACACGCGCACCGTGGGGCGGGTGCTCGGTCCGGTGGCCACGCTGATCTTCGTCTCCAAGACGCTGTTTTTCGCCATCTCGGTGGCGCTGGTGCCGGTGTCGATGGCACTGCTGGACCTGCCGCGCACCCCGGGGCAGGCCAGCGTGGAGCTGCAGGCGCTGATGCGCATGGTCGGCATGCTGCTGATGGTGGAAGTGGCCTCGCTCGTGGGCAATTACTATTGACGGTGATGAGCGAACCGACCCCGCCTCGCCCCCCCGAGCCGCCGCCAGCCGGCGCGCCGGCCCCGCTCGACGCCAGCGCCGCCGATGCGGCGGCGCGCAGCGTGGCGGGCGAGGCGCCGGTCTCGCACCTGGCCGTCAAGGCCGGGCTGATGCTCGGCCTGGGCCTGGCGCTCATCGCGCTGGCGATCTGGTACGTGCTGTATGCGCGCGGGTTCTTCGAGCTCACGCACAAGCTCGAACTGATCGCCGACAACGCCGAAGGCGTGACCGTGGGCATGGACATGACCTTTGCCGGCTTTCCCATCGGCCGCGTGCAGCGCGTGGCGCTGGCCCCGGACGGCAACGCCAGCATCCTGGTCAACGTGGCCGAAAAAGACGCCCACTGGCTGCGCGAGACCAGCGTCTTCGTGCTCGAGCGCCCGTTGGTGGGCAGCGCCAAGCTCAAGGCCTTCAGCGGCGTGCTGACCGACCCGCCGCTACCCGACAACGCCACGCGCAAGGTGCTGCGCGGCGACGTGGCCGAGGAAATCCCCCGCATGGTGGCCAACGTGCAGGCGCTCCTGCAAAACCTTCAGCAGCTGACCAGCGCCGGCTCCAGCCTGGCCGGCACCTTGCTGCAGGTCGAGGGCGTGGCGCGCCGCCTCAACGGGCAGGGCGGCCTGCTCGCCGCGCTGACCGGCAACGAAAAAGACGCCCAGCAGGTCGCCGAGGTGCTGCGCCGCGCCCACACGCTGCTGGACAACGCCAACCGCGTGGCCGATGGCGCCACCCGCCTGACGCAGCGCCTGGACACCACCGTGGCCGAAGCCAACACCCGCGTCCTCGGCGAGCATGGCCTCATCCCCCAGGCCCAGGGCGCCGCCGCCGACGCGCAGCGCGCGCTGCGCGAGCTGCAAGGCCTGCTGGAAGACGCCCGCGCCAGCCTGAAGAAGCTCGACACCGTGATCGTCAACGCGCAGGGCATCTCGGCCGACGTCAAGGGCGCCACCACCGACCTGGGCGCGCTGCGCGCCGACGTCGAATCGAGCCTGCGGCAGATCGAGCAGATGATCAACGACATCAACAAGCGCTGGCCCTTCACCAAGAAGACGCCGCTGACGCTGCCATGAGCCGGCGTGCCCGATTCACGCTGGGCGGGCTGGTCGCGCCGCTGCTGTTGGCAGGCTGCGCCAGCGGCCCGCCGCAAGCCTCGTGGCTTGGCAGCGCCGCGCGGGCGCAGGAGCGCGCCACCGAGGCCTACCTGAGCGGCGATGAGCGCGTCGCCCAGGCCGAGCTCGCCAAGGCGCGCGCCGAGACCGCCCGCACCGGCAAGGCCGTCGAGATGGCGCGCGTCGAACTCACGCACTGCGCCGCCCGCGTGGCCAGCCTGGTGCTCCAACCCTGCGCTGCCTTCGAGCCGCTGGCCATCGACGCGGGCGCCGCCGAGCGCGCCTACGCGGCCTACCTCGCCGGCCAGCACCCGCTGGATCCCGATCAGATTGCGCAGCTCCCCGCGCACCACCGCCCGGTGGCGCTGGCCACCGCCGCCGCCCAGGCCGAGGCCGCCGTCGCCGCCATCGAAGACCCGCTTGCGCGCACCGTGGCCGCGGGCGTGCTGCTGCGCACCGGCCGCCTTACCCCCGCCACCGCGCGCGCCGCCCGCGACAGCGCCTCCGAGCAGGGCTGGCGCCGCCCGCTGCTCGCCTGGCTGGGCGTGCTCGCGCGGCTCGCCCAGGACGCCGGCGATCAACCGGAAACCGAGCGCCTGCGCCGCTGGATGGAGCGCGTGGCGCCCAACAGCGATCAAAACCGTGCAACTGAATGAGGTTTTCGCTTGCCTGTCGAGGTCGTGGCTTGCGCGACCGATGTGCGCGAGAACCCGTTGGTCACGCCAGTGGGGTGGGGCTGGCGTCGTATGGCAAACAATCGGGGGAATCCGTTCCTAGCAACCCATCCTGGCCTTCGCAACCCAAACATCATGAAGCATTCAGTCACTTCGGAAGCTCGCCCGTCTCGCCATCGTGCCTCCAAGGCAGCAACGGTCACGGGTCCTGCCGACGGCGCGTCGTCCGCCCCAGTCAAAACGCGCGCGTTGGCCCTTGCGCGAGGGGCCAGGGCCACCAAGGGTGATCTCCAGCGCGGTGACTGGGTTCGCGCCGGCATGAAGTTGCTGGCACGCTCTGGCGTGGACGCGGTGCTGGTGCCGCCGTTGGCCAGCATGTTGGGGGTTACCAAGGGCAGTTTTTATTGGCATTTCAGTTCGCGCGACGATTTGTTGCAAGCCATGATCGGAGAGTGGAAACAACATGCGACGCTGCGCGTGATCGAGATCGTCGAGGAGCGTGGCACCACGGCGCAGGAAAAGATCCGTCTCATCGCTTTCATCGGCTCCAACGCGCCAATCGATGAATTTGGTGGCGCCATCGAGCTTGCGATGCGTACCTGGGCGCGCAGCAACGCGGCGGTGAAGAGAGCCGTCGCCGAGGTGGACCGCCAGCGCCTGGACTACCTGGGGCGGCTGTATGCCGAGCTGGGCTCACCTGTTGACGCGGAGCTGTTGGCTTGCCTGCACTACAGTTTTTCCACGGGATTGCGGCTGATCTTTGCTTACCCCGAGAAGCAAAAGCTCGCGTTGCGCCAAGCCGCGCTGGACAACATTTTCTTCGCCGCCCAAGGAAACTGACACTCGACGGGCGCGGCCGCGCCGGCCGGGGCGACACGCCCTAGCGCAGCGCGACACGGGCCGCGGCGTACTCTCGGGCCATGCGTGCCACCACGTCGGCCGCGGGCATGACCGAATCGATGACGCCAACGCCCTGACCGGCGCTCCAGATGTCGCGCCATGCCTTGGCCTGCGTGCCATCGCCGCGCGTGCCAAAGGAAAACGACGATTTCTCGCGTGGCGCCAGTCGGTCCGGGTCCAACCCCAGGGCGTTGAAGCTCTCGCGCAGGTAGTTGGCGTGAAGGCCGGTCACGGCATTGGTGTTGACGATGTCGGCGGCGTCCGCGTCCACCAGCATCTGACGGTAGCGAGCGTCCACGTTTGCCTCGGGCGTCGCGATGAAGCGAGTTCCCACATAAGCCAGATCGGCGCCCATCGCCTGAACTGCCACGATCTGGCGGCCATGCGCGATGCAGCCCGCGACGGCGACCAAACCGTCAAACACACGGCGAACTTCGTCCGTGAAAGCTAACGGATTGAGCGTCCCGGTGTGGCCGCCCGCGCCCGCGCACACCAGGATCAGGCCATCCACGCCCGCGTCGATGGCCTTGCGCGCGTGCCGCATCGATGACACGTCGGCCAGCACCAAGCCGCCGTATGCGTGAACGCGCTCCACGACGGCGCCAGGCGCATTCAGACTGGTGATGACCAGAGGGACCTGATGGGCGCATACCACGTCCAGGTCCGGCGCCAGTCGGGCATTGGAGGGATGGACGATGAGGTTGACCGCGCAAGGTGCCGCCGGCCACGCGGGCGACGACGCGTTCCACTGCCTGCGCCGCTCTTCGATGCATTCCAACCACCTGGGCAACTCCTCCCGCGGTCGTGCGTTGAGCGCCGGAAATGCACCGATGACACCGGCGCAGCACTGCGCGGCCACCAACTGCCAAGACGACACGATGAACATCGGTGAACCGACCACGGGTAGGCGCAGATTCGCCACCAACGCATGCGCGGCTGGCGTGTTCGACCCCTCGCTCAACGAGGGTATTTTCAAAGATTGACGCTGCAAATTCTTTTCCATAGACTTTTCCATACCGGGAAGTATGGATGAACCAACCAATCAAGGCAATCGCAAAAAGATGCACGCCCAGCATGATCGTCAATAGCACCATCGCGCACCAAGGACACGCCTCCATCGGGGAGCGCCGCGTGACGCTCCAGGCGTTGTGGGACCGAGGTGCCCGCTTGGCATCGGCGCTGGCGCGGCGCGGCGTTTGCGAGGATCAGGCGGTGGCCGTCCTCATGCGCAACGATCTGTGTTTCCTGGAGGCGGCGATTGCCACGGCAATGCTTGGCGCCTATGCGGTGCCGATCAACTGGCACCAGACAGGTGAGGAGATCGCCTACATCCTGCGCGACGCCGACATTCGCGTGCTGTTGGCCCATACCGACCTGCTGGCCAACTTGCGTGCCAGTCTTCCGGCGGGAATGGCGGTGATCGCGCAGCCCACGCCCGAAGACATCCGTCAGGCCTATGGCGCCTCGGGCCATGTGAGCGAAGTGCCCATGGATGTTGAAGCGCTGGAGGCCGTGATTGCCGACAGCGCGCCGATGCAGGACCGCTCTCGCGTGGGCACGCGGAGCAGCATCGTCTATACCAGTGGCACGACGGGTCACCCAAAGGGGGTGCGCCGCTTTGCCTTGCCGCCCGAGGCGGCCCGAGCGTTCACCAGCCTGACGCAGCAATGGTTCGAGGTGCGCCCTGGCATTCGCACGGTGATGGCCGGGCCCATGTACCACAGTGCCCCCAATACTTACATGCGCGCCGTGCTGTACGCGGGAGGCAGCATTGCGCTGATGCCGCGGTTCGACGCCGCGGAGTTGTTGGCACTGATCGAACGCGAGCGCGTCACGCATCTTCACTTGGTGCCAACCATGATGGTGCGCCTATTGCGCCTGCCAGAGGCGGTCCGGCGGCGTCATGATCTCAGCTCGCTTGAATTCGTGATACACGGTGCGGCACCCTGCGCACTGGACATCAAGCGCGCCATGATCGACTGGTGGGGCCCCATCATCCATGAGTACTACGGCGCCACTGAAACCGGAATGGTGACGCGCTCATCCTCCGAAGAATGGATGGCTCGACCGGGCACCGTGGGCCGTGCCTGGCCCGGACGCGAGGTCCGCATCTACGGCGAAGATGGGCGTCGCCTGCTTGCCAACGAGGTCGGCGAGGTCTACGTCAGTCTGCAAGGCGTCCCGAATTTCACCTACCAGAACGCCGATGCGCAGCGTGCCGACATCGACCGTGAAGGGTTTGTCACCAATGGGGACGTGGGATATCTGGACGCCGAGGGCTACCTGTTCATCGTGGATCGCAAGAAGGACATGGTGATCTCGGGTGGCGTGAATATCTATCCGGCCGAGATCGAGTGCGCGCTGGCCGGTCACCCGGCGGTTGTTGACAGCGCCGTCATCGGTGTTCCCGATGAAGAGTTTGGCGAACAGGTCGTTGCCTTCGTGCGGCCCGCGGAGGATGTGCCTGTTGACGCCTCGGCTCTGGAAGGTTTTCTGCGCCAGCGCATTGCAGGCTTCAAGGTTCCTCGCCGGTTTGTTTTCGTGCGGGAACTGCCGCGCGACGAGTCCGGAAAGCTCGTGAAACGCAAGCTGCGCGAGCCCTACTGGGCCGGCCGCGTCCGGCAGGTCTGAGTTCCCGCCATCCCCACCAACGCAACAAGGAGACTGAGTATGACTGCGCGACGCAAAGCGTTGGCCATCGCCGTTCTGGCAGCCCTGGCCGTGGTTCCGGCCGCGAAGGCCAA
>DAIOSZ010000005.1:30591-34606 GCA_036752305.1 Burkholderiaceae bacterium | reverse complement strand
GGAGCTCGAGGCGGTCTGACGGCGCGTCCGGGAGGCGCCGCGCGCGGGCGCGGCAGGAGCAATGGATCGCCGGCCGACGTGCCGGCGCACGAGGAGGAGCGATGCTGAAGCGATGGTTCGCGGGCCTGGCGCTCGCGGTGGGGACGGCGGCGGCGACCTGCGCGCCGTCGGCGTGGGCGCAGGGGACGTGGCCGAGCCGGCCGATCAAGCTGGTGGTGCCCTTTCCCGCCGGAGGCACGACCGACGTGATTGCTCGGCTGGTGGCCAGCAACATGTCCGCGCCACTGGGCCAGGAGATTGTTGTGGAAAACAAGGGCGGCGCGGCCACCGTCATCGGCGTGGACGCGGTCGCCAAGGCAGCGCCCGATGGCTACACCCTGCTGCTGGCGACCGCCACCTCGTTCTCCGTCAATCCTCACATATACAAGAACCTGCCCTATTCCCCGGACGAATTCGTGCCTATCGGCTTCATCGGCGAGGCGCCTACCGTGCTCGTGTCGCCTGCCACGGCGACCACGAAGAACCTGCCTGAACTCGTCAAGGCGCTCAAGAGCAGCAAGAACGAGACCCTCATCGCCACCACGGGCAAGGGTGGGTTTTCGCATCTGACGGCGGCGATGTTCTTCAACGCCATCGGGGCTCGTTTCCGCGACGTGTCCTATCGGGGAGAAGCCCCTGCGTTGCAGGACTTGCTGGGTGGACAGATCGGGTTGTACTTTGGCAGCATGCCGGGCACCATGCCCTACGTGAACATGGGCAGGCTGCGCGCGTATGGCGTCACTTCCGTGGACGGCTCGCCCGCGGCGCCGGGTGTTCCGTCGTTCACGGAGCAGGGGTTGCCCGACGTGGTCGCCATCTCCTGGTTCGGGCTGGCGGCTCCCCGTGGGACGCCACCGGAGGTGGTGGCCGCGCTGTCAACGGCGCTGAACAAGGCCATGGAGAACCCGGCCGTGCTGGCCCGCATGGCCAGTGACGGTGCCGTGCCCCGCACGATGCGGCCGAACGACTTCTCCGATTTCATCCGCAAGGACAACGAGCAATGGCGCCGAATCGTTCGGGCCGCCAATGTCGAGGCGGAGGGGAGTCCTCGATGACCGTGAATGCCATCGAGCTGGCCTTGCATGACCTGAGCGTGAAGCGAGAGGCCCGCGGCGCATTTGCTCACGATGCGGCTGTATTTCTCAAGGGCTACCGACTCGATGCAACCGAAGCCAGCATGGTGGCCGGCTTCGATGTCGGCCGCCTGCTCAAGGTCGGGGTCAGTCCGCTGCTGACCTATGGTTTCTGGATGATGAATGCGCCGGTGAAGACGCGCGCCGCTTATCTCGAGCGGGTGCGGCAGGCCGGTTGACCCACACGGAGCACCCATGGCGCGTATTGTTGGAGGCTTCGTGCTTCCCCATGAACCCGGCATCTTTTATCTGCCGCGTGAGCGCTGGACGGAGGGGCAGCACCGTGTGCGGGCCGCCTACGACCAGGTGGCGCGTCGCATTGGTGAACTCGGCGCAAACGCCGTCGTCATCGTTGGAGCCGATCACTACGTGCTCTTTGGCCCTGGCTGCCTCCCCAGCTACCTGATCGGCATCGGCGACGTGAGCGGTCCGTACGAGCGATTTCCCGACATGGCACAGGGTGAGATTCCCAATCATGTGCCGCTGGCCTTGCACATCGCACAGTTCGGCCGAGAGCGCTGTTTCGATTGGGCGGTGGCCAAGAGCCTGCGGGTGGATCATTCCATTGGGGTGCCGGCCCGGGTGTGCGCGCTTGTCAATCCGTCCGTCAAAGGCATCGTGCCGGTGTATCTCGCCAGCGGCGTCGAGCCCTTGATTCCCCTGCGCCGCGCGCATGCGCTGGGTGGGCTCATTCGCGATGCCGTCGGCGCCTGGCCCGGTGACGAGCGGGTGGTGGTCGTGGGTTCCGGCGGCATCAGCCACTGGGTCGGCTTGCCCGAGATGGGGCAGATCAACGAGGACTTCGACCGCTGGGTGCTGGACTGCGTGATCCGCGGCGACGCCGAATCCTTAATGGCACTGAGCGACGCCGACATTCTGATGAGGGCGGGCAATGGCGCGCTGGAGATCCGAAATTTCCTGTGTGCCATGGGCGCCTTGCCCGCGGCCACCGGGCGGCTGATCGCGTACGAACATGGCCCCGAATGGGTCACTGGCCTGGGTTTTGCAGAGTTCGGGGCCCTACCCACCTCGGAGTCCTGAGTTCTCATCATCATCGAAAGCAGCAACATGCAAACCGCATCCGTTTCCATCCCGCGTTGGCGATCACCACCCGCCGCCATTCCCGACGCGGCCGAACTGCGTGGCCTGGTCGATTTCGACCGCGGGCGCATCGACCGGCGCGTGTACTGGGACGATTCCATCTACCGCCTGGAGATGGAGCGCATCTTCGCGCGCACTTGGCTGTTCGTGGCTCACGAAAGCCAGGTGGCGCAGCCGGGTGATTTCATCACCACATACATGGGTGAGGACGGCGTCATTGTGGCGCGCAGTCCCGACGGCCGGATAAACGTTTTCCTCAACTCCTGTACCCACCGGGGCAACAAGCTGTGTCTGGCCGAGGCCGGCAACCGGCGTGCCTTCACCTGCAACTACCACGGCTGGACGTTCGGCCCCACGGGGGAACTGGTCGGCATGCCGCAGCTCGCGCTCTATGAAAAAACCTGCCCGGGCTTCAACAAGGCGGACCTGGCGGTGCGCCGCGCCCGCGTGGAGAGCTACAAAGGCCTGGTGTTCGCCACCTTCGATGACGAGGCCGAGAGCCTTGAACAGTTCCTCGGTGACTATCGCTGGTACCTGGACGTGCTGCTGGACAACGACGAGGGCGGCACGGAATTCCTGCCGGGCAACATCAAGTCGCGCATGCAATGCAACTGGAAGTACCCTGCCGAGAACTTCACGGGGGACTCGTACCACGCAGCCTGGACCCACAACTCCGGCGCCGTGGCGATCCTCGGCATGGGCGTGGGCAAGTCCGACCAAGAGAAGAGCTATCAGGTCAGCGTCAACGGCCATGGTTGGCAATTTGGCCTGGACATGATCGGCAACGCGATGGTGCTGGGCGAACAGGACATCCTGGACTACCTGCGCGAGCGGGAGTCCCAGGTTGCCGCCCGGCTGGGCAAGCTGCGCTCGCGCATGGTGGGCGCCATCAGCTCGGCGAACCTATTTCCCCACACGTCGTTCCTACCGGGGCAGAACACATTCCGTACCTGGCACCCAAAGGGCGTCGGCGAGATCGAGCTGCACACCTGGGTGCTGGTCAACAAATCGGCGCCTCAAGCCCTGAAGGACCTATACATGAAGGGCGTCATGCGCACCTTCTCGCCGTCGGGCATGCTGGAGATGGACGATGGCGACAACTGGGAGTACGCCACTCAGACCAATCAGGGCGTGGTCACTCGCCAGCAGAAGCTGCATTACGGCCTGGGGACGGACAGCGGCATGCGGCATGAAGAACTCAAGGGCTCGGTTCATCTGCGCAAGTACAACGACTCCAACCAGCTCGCGTTCTACCGCCGCTGGCTGGAGCTGATGTGCAAAGAGGGAGGGCGCTAGCATGCCAATCGTGATGGGCGAGACGCCCGCGCTCAGAAAGCCCGCGGCGGTACCGGCGCCGTCGCTGGCGCCGATGGAACTGGTTTTCGAGGTGAGCCAGTTTCTCTATCGCGAGGCGCGCCTCCTCGACGAGGAGCGTTACGAAGAATGGCTTGGCTTGATGACCGAGGATGTCCACTACTGGATGCCGGGCATACAGGCCCGTTACCGGCGCGACAAGTCGCCGCGGCTCGACCCCGGCCGCATGGCATTTTTCGACGACGACCTGCTGAACATGCGGCGCAGGGTGACACGCTTCCTTCACAACACGGCGTGGGCCGAGGATCCGCCCACGCGGGCCTGCCACGTGGTGGCAAACGTTGAGGTGGAGTTGACGGAGCGCGGCGACGAATACATCGCCCACTCCACGTTCGTCAACTGTCGTGGTCGCAACGAGGCGGAGGAAT
>DAIOSZ010000005.1:11309-30581 GCA_036752305.1 Burkholderiaceae bacterium | reverse complement strand
GTCGCGGCAAGGACCGCCTGCGCCGCCTGGACGACGGCAGCCTGCGGCTGGCCGCGCGCGAGATCGCGACCACGCAGGCTGTCCTGCTTGCCAAGAACCTGAACGTGTTTCTGTGAGGCGGCATTCATGAGCGGATGGCTGGAAGGTCAAGTCGCCTTCATCACCGGCGGGGGTGATGGAATCGGCGCCGCGGTGGCGCGACGGTATCTGCGCGAGGGTGCCGCGGGCGTCGTCGCGCTCGATCGCTCGGCGGACGGCCTGCGCGCGCTTGAGGCAGAGGCGCCTGGGCGGGTCGTGGGCGTGGTCGGTGACGTGCGTGACGCCGCGGCGCACACGCGGTCCGTGCAACAAGCCCTCGCGCGGTTTGGCCGCTTGGACGTGTTGGTCGCCAACGCCGGCGTGTTCGACTTTCGCCGACCGCTGCGCAGCTACACGCCGGACACGTTGGCCGCCACCATGGACGAGCTGTTCAGCGTGAATCTTCGCGGCTACCTCTTCGCGGCTTGGGCAGCGCGCGAGGCCCTGGTGGCCACTCGCGGCTGCATTGTCTGCACCGCGTCCATCGCCAGCTTCCATGCCGGCGGTGGTGGCGTGCTCTACACCATGGGCAAGCACGCGGTGGTCGGCATGGTGCGCCAGTTGGCGCTGGAGCTGGCGCCCGACGTGCGCGTCAATGGCGTCGGGCCGGGCGGGACCCTCACCCGGCTGGGCGGGACGGAGGCGCTGGGTCAGCAGGCGCGGCGCATCGGCGGCGATACCGCCACCTTCGACGAGCGCATCGGTGCGTCCGTGCCGCTGGGCTTTGGTCAGCGACCGGAGGATCACACGGGTCTGTATGTGCTGTTGGCCAGCCGAGAGAACTCACGCGCCGTCACGGGCGAAATCTTCATGAGTGACGGCGGTGTCGGTGCGCGCTCCGTTTGAACAAGGATGTCCATGAACTCTTCTCATCCCGCCATCGGCCGCAGCATCATGGCAGCGGGGCTGCGCACCAACTATCACGATCTGGGCGAAGGCCCGCCCATGGTCCTGCTGCACGGCTCTGGCGCTGGCGTCACCGGCTGGGAAAACTGGCATGACGTGATGCCAGAGCTGGCCAGGCACCATCGCGTCCTGGTGCCGGACATCGTCGGCTTTGGCTTCACGGAGCGGCCCGAGGGCACGAAGTACAGCATCAAGCTCTGGGTGCAGCACCTGCTGGGGTTCTTGGACGCGCTCGGCATCGAACGGCCCCTCCTGGTCGGCAACTCGTTCGGGGGCGCCCTTTCGCTGGCCCTGGCTCCCCGCAACCCGCACCGTGTGGAGCGTATGGTGTTGATGGGAACGCCCGCCGGTACCTTTCGCCAACGCAGCTCGGGTGCGCGCTCCTGGTACTACCAGCCTTCGATGGAGAACATGGCGGAACTCTTGCGCACCTTTCCGTTCGATCCATCCATCGTCTCCGAGGAGATGGTGCGCCAGCGCCACGAGGTGTCGCTGCTGGCCGGTGGCATGGAGGCATACCGAAAACTGTTTCCGGAGCCGAGCCCGGATGGTGCGTTGCGGGACGTGAGGGGCATTCCGCCGGAAGACCTTCGCACCATCCATACGCCCATCCTGGCGTTGCATGGCCGTGATGACCAGCGGGTACCGCTGGAGTGCAGCCTCACCATCCTGCGCGAATGTCCTCGTGCCGACCTGCACGTCTTCGCGCGCTGCGGCCACTGGGTTCAGATAGAACGGCGGTCCGAGTTCATCGACGCCACGCTGACCTTTGCGCGACTCCGGGATCCTGGATTGCCATCCGCGGGCGCGGCGCGGGCGGCCTGATGCTGACGGACTCGCTTGCCTGCGCGCCAGGCGCGCTGGACGGTTTGCGCGTGCTTGACCTCACCTCCGTGGTGATGGGCCCCTATGCCACCCAGATTCTGGGTGACCATGGGGCCGATGTGGTCAAGATCGAGCCCCCGTCGGGAGACCTGATGCGCTATCCCGGCCCGGCCCGCCATGTGGGCATGGGGGCCATCTTCCTGAATGCCAATCGCAACAAGCGCAGCGTGGTGCTGGATTTGCGCCATCCCGAGGGCCGCGCGGCATTGCTGGCGCTGGTGCCTGGGTTCGACGCCGTGGTCTACAACGTGCGTCCTCAAGCCATGGCCCGCCTGGGCCTGGGCTACGAGGCCTTTCACGAAGTCAACCCGCGAATCGTCTATGTGGGGGCCTACGGTTTTGGGGAGGACGGCCCTTACGCGGGAAGACCCGCCTTCGACGACGTCATTCAGGCTGCCTGTGCGCTGCCGGACCTCGCGGCCCGCGCCTACGGCGGCGGCTACCGCGCCTACGTGCCCATGAACCTGTGCGACCGCCTGGCCGGGGCGCAACTGGTCAATGCCATCCTCATTGCCTTGCGTGCCCGTGACCGTGACGGCGTGGGTCAGGCAGTGGAGCTGCCCATGTTCGAAACCGT
This sequence comes from Burkholderiaceae bacterium, assembly GCA_036752305.1. Classification (GTDB taxonomy): domain Bacteria; phylum Pseudomonadota; class Gammaproteobacteria; order Burkholderiales; family Burkholderiaceae_C; genus DAIOSZ01. The sequence goes on along the minus strand of DAIOSZ010000005.1, from coordinate 28,135 downwards.
GGTATCGGCCGTGCTCGGCGATCACCTGGGGCAGCGGACGTTTACGCTGGATGACGGCGACATGGGCTACCAGCGCATCCTGACCCAATTCCGCAGACCCTTTGGCACCAAGGATGGTTACATCTGCATCATTCCCTACAACGACAAGCATTGGCGGGACCTGTTGGACTGGCTGGGCAAGCCGGAACTGATGGAGGACGAGCGCTTTCGTACCCAAGCGGCGCGCTCCGCGCACATTGCCGAGGTCTACGGTTTCATCGACACCGTGGCCGCCCAGTTCACGAGCGCGCAGTGGATGGACCTGCTGGAGCGCCTGGATATTCCCTACATGCCGGTCAACACCCTGGAAGGGCTGCTCTCCGACGAGCATCTGCGGGCCGTGGGCCTGTTCCAGCGCGTCGAGCACCCGACCGAGGGCACCATCACCCAACTGCGTCCGACGCTGCGGATGAGCTCAACTCCGGGTTCCGTCCGGCGACATGCTCCCACGCTGGGAGAGCACACAGAAGAAGTGCTCCGGGAGGCTGGCTTGTCCTTGCACGCCATCGACAGGCTGCGGCAGGCAGGCGCGCTGGGGTGATCCGGCCTGGGCCGAGAACCGCGGCTGGAGGGGTTGCCGACGGTGATAACCTGTTGCCGCCCCCCGCGCCGAAGGGGCTGAGGGGTTCCTCCATCCGTTGAGTCATCCATTCGCGCAGCCGCCATGAAATCCTTCGCCACGGTCCTTCGCCTGCTCTCGCTGGCGCTCATCGTCGTGTCGCTGCTCCATCTGGTTCTCGGGCTTGGCGCCGACGCTCTGCTCGGGGCCACCATCCCTGCGCAGGTGCGCGCGGATGCCACGCTGGACAGCCAGAACCGCTTCTACGGGGTGGCCTTTGCGCTGTACGCGGTGGTTCTGTTCCTCTGCGCGGGCGATCTCGCGCGTTTTGCTCCCATCTTGCGCGCGCTGCTGATGCTGTTTTTTCTCAGTGGGCTTGCCAGGGGCGTGTCCTGGGTCGTGCACGGGGCGCCGGCGCCCGCGGTCATCGGCCTCGGGGTCATTGAAGGGGTGGCGCCCGTCGCGTTGTGGCTCTGGTTTTCGCGCCTGTCCGGGGCGGCCGCCGACCCCATGCACCGCTATCCGCCTGCCGATGCCCCAACCCCGGACCACAAGGCGGCCGCCTTGAGCGCGAAAGACGGGGCCGGGCACGACCCGGCGAGCGCCAGCGCGAAGCGGCCGTCCCAGGTCAAGCGCCGGACCGGTGAATTTGTCCTGACGGCCATTGACATCGCGGTATCGCTGACAGCCCTGTCGGGTGCGACGCTGGTCGCCTTCCTGGGCAAGATTGCCCTCGCCGTCGTTCTTGGCGCCGTCGCGCTGGGCTTCTTCTTGCGGTTCGCCTCGCGGCGCGGAAAGAGCGGGCGTCGGTAACGTTGCGTTGGAACTTCAAAAACGATAGCTGCTCGTGGTGATTCCTGTTCACCTTTACGCCGATTTCTATGTGAAAAAACGAACCTGAATCTTTGTTTCTGTAGAAATATCTACAAGAAATGTTACAACATCTACACAATTTCCGTAAAACCGAGCCGGGTGCGGCAGTTGGGCATGGTTTTTATCGGTGAAATAGGCTTGAAGTCCCCTGGAATCGACCACGGGCAGCTAGCAAATTTATAGTTATGTACCGCAGCCGCGATGCCGATCGCGGGCTGGCGCCGTTGGCCCCGGGGGAGCCAGCGGATACGATGGTCGCCGACTTCCCCGTCCTGCCTCAAAGCCGCCGCGCCGCCCGACCACCATGCGCCACACGCTCCTTGCCTTGCACTTGATGTTCGCGGCCGTCTGGCTGGGCTGCATCGTCACCGAAGCGCTGTTCGAGCGCGCGCTGCTGCCCCAGGGCAACGACGCCCGCAAAACGCTGGCGAACCTGCATGTCAGGGTGGACCAATTCGTCGAGATACCCGCCATCGTCGCGGTGATCGTCACCGGCGCCGCCCTGTGGCTGCAGGCGCCGCCCACCAGCCAGGGGTTCACGCTGATGCTCGTGGCGGGATGCCTGGCCATCGTGGCCAATCTGGTCTGCGTGTGGCTGGTGTTTGCGCGGCGCAACGCCGCCCGCTCGGAACACTGGCCACGATTCGACGTGCTCGACCATCGGCAACACGCATGGGGCGCCGTGGTTCTGGTGGGCGTTCTGGTGGCGCTCGCCGCTGGCATCGGAGGGCGCGGCGCGGCCGGGTGAGCCCGCGGCTTGCCGCCAGCCGGGCCTCCGTCGCCGCGTGCAGCTGTTGTTTTGAGAGTTTCCCCGCGACCAGGCCGCGCGTACGTCAGACCGCAAGACCGGCCGCCTTTTCCAACCGCCTTCAGGAGCGAATGCCCATGAGCCCCGCCAAACCAACCGACAAGCCCGCCCGCAAGACCCGCGCCCGGCCGGCCGCCGCCCGGGGTGCCAGCGCCTTGCCGGGCAACCCCTGCCCGTTTCTGCGCGCGCTGGTCGAGATGGGCGAGCTGTCCAACGTTCACGATCCGCTGGCGCATGTCAGCCGCGTGGTGTCGCGGGCGTTCCCCGGGGCTGGGACGCAACTGCCGGTGCAGGGGGCGACATTCCTGATCGCCTGGGTCGGCAACGGCCTGTGGCCCGATCAGATGTGGCGCAATTTCTGGGGTGGCGTGCGGCCAGGGGAATTGCGCGACGGCCCGCTGGACAAGCACGGCGTCGGCTCGGGCATTCTCGACGCGCAGGGCGCGGTGAATTTCGCCGAGCTGGACCGGCTGGACGAGTTTGCCGTCGATTGCCAGGATGCCGCCACCGGCCGGGCCGAGCGCGGCCTCGGCGCCCGCCAGCTGGTCGCCATGATGGACGCCAACCACGCCCGCGCTGCCCACCCCCGGCTGATCGACCGCCAGCTGATGAACGGCGAATGGCCCGTGCTGCTGCGCGTGATGGGCAAGCCGGGCCGCCGGGGGCCGTACCTGAGCGTGGCGGAACTGCGGCGCCTGTTCATTGAACGGGTGCTTCCCGAGCGCGTGGCCGAGCGCCTGCGCGCGAGCTGATGGCTGGGCGCCGCCAGGGGCATCGATGCGCTACGAGCTGACCGACCTGAAGCTGTTTCTGGAAATCGCCCAGGCGGGCAACCTGTCGGCGGGGGCGGCGGCCGTGCACATCACCGCGCCGTCGGCCAGCTACCGGCTGAAGAACCTGGAACAGGGCCTGAACACCACGCTGTTCGAGCGCAACCCCCGGGGCATGAGCCTCACGCCCGCTGGCGAGGCGGTGCTGGCGCATGTGCGCGAGCTGTTCGCGGAACTGGAGCGCATGCACGGCGACGTGGGCCGCTTCACCACCGGGCTGAAGGGCCAGGTCCGGCTGGCGGCCAACAGCAGCGCGCTCAACGGCTTCGTCACCGAATCGATCGGCCGCTTCTTGTTGCACCACCCGGACGTGGAGGCCGAGGTCGAGGAGCGCCAGAGCGAGCTGATTCCGGCGGCGGTTCTGGCGCGCGAGGTGGACATCGGCATCTTCGCCGGACCGACCGAGGCGCAGGGACTGGCCGTCCACCCCTACGCCTTCGACCGCCTGACCATCGTCGCGCCCCGCGACCATGCGCTGGCCGGCGAGCGCGAGCTGCGCTTTGGCGCTGCGCTGGACTTTGACTTCGTGTGCATGAACCGCGCCTCCAGCAACTTCATGTTCATGCGCGACACCGCGCAGCGGATTGGCAAGCCGCTGCGCGCGAGGCTGCACGTGCACAGCTTCGAGGCGGTGCTGTCGCTGGTGGCGGCGGGCCTGGGGATTGCGCTGGTGCCCACCTGCGTGCTGCGCGCGCCGGTGTGACGGTGCTGGAGCTGGCCGAACCCTGGGCGCGGCGCGAGCTGAACCTGGCGGTGCGCGCCGACGCGCGCTTGCCCGCGTTCGCGCAGGCGCTGACCCTCTTCCTGCTCAATGACCCGCGCGTGGCGGCCACGCGCGAAGGCGTCACGGAGGCCAGCGGCCGGCCCCGCCGGGCACGCCCGAAAGGGGGCTGAAGCCGCGCGCGTTCGAACGCGTCGAACCCGCTGTTCGATGCTTTCAACTGGACGTGCCAAGGGGGGATTTCTAGACTCGGTCTCCATGAAATCGACAGGAGACCCCATGCTCGACAAGGCACTGGCCGGCATTCAGGTGCTGGACCTTTCCCGCATTCTGGCCGGCCCCTGGTGCACCCAGAATCTGGCCGATCTGGGCGCCGAGGTGATCAAGGTGGAGCATCCCGAGCGCGGCGACGACACGCGCGGCTGGGGCCCGCCGTATCTCGAAAACCCGCGTTCGGGCGAGCGCATGTCGGCCTACTTTTCCTGCTGCAACCGTGGCAAGCGCGGGCTGGCCATCGACTTCGCCTGTACCGAGGGCGCGCAGGCCATCCGTGAGCTGGCCACCCGCGCCGACGTGCTGGTGGAAAACTTCAAGGTCGGCACGTTGGCGCGCCATGGCCTGGACTATGACAGTCTGCGCGCGCTCAACCCACGGCTTGTCTACCTGTCGATCACCGGCTACGGCCAGAGTGGCCCCATGGCCGACAAGCCCGGCTACGACTACGTGTTCCAGGGCATGGGCGGGCTGATGAGCTACACCGGTCAGCCCGACGGCCAGCCCGGCGCCGGGCCGCTGCGCACCGGCGTGGCGGTGGTCGACCTGTCCACCGGCCTGTACGCCACCAGCGCCGTGCTGGCCGCGTTGTTCCAGCGCCAGGCGACCGGGCAGGGCCAGCACATCGATATGGCGCTGCTCGACGTGGCGGTGGCGCTCAATGCCAACCAGGGCGCCAACTACCTGATGTCAGGCCGAAGCCCCGAGCGCAGCGGCAACGCCCACCCCAACTGCGCGCCCTATGAGGTGTTTGCCTGCGCCGATGGGCATCTGATTCTGGCCATTGGCAACGACACCCAGTTCCGCCGCTTCTGCGGCGTGGCCGGCGCGCCGCAGTGGGCCGATGACCCGCGCTTTGCCACCAATGCGCTGCGCATCACGCATCTGCCCGCGCTGCGCGCGCTGCTGCACGCCGTTTTTCCCCGGCGTACCCGGCGTGAATGGACCGACGCGCTGGACGCCGCTGGCGTGCCCTGGGGGCCAATCCACACCGTGGCCGAGGTGTTCGAGCACCCGCAGGTGCGGCACCGCCAGATGCTGCAGGTGCTGCGGCATCCCGAACTGGGCGAAGTGCGCACAGTGCGCAACCCCATGCTCAGCCGGATTACATCCTTCCCGATTCCAGAGGACACCATGAAGAGACGATACCTGCTTTCCATTGGACTGGCCGTGGCCGCCGCCACGCTGGGCGCGAGCGCCCAGACCGCCGATTTTCCGACCCGGCCGATCAAGCTGATCGTGCCCTATGCACCCGGCGGCACCACCGACCTGCTGGCGCGCATCATCGCCAACCAGATGCACGTGGAGCTGGGCCAGCCGGTGGTGGTGGACAATCGCCCCGGCGCGGGTGGCTCGGTGGGCAGCGCCTTCGCGGCCAAGCAGCCGGCCGACGGCTACACGCTGGTCATGGTGGTGGAAAGCTCGCACGCCGTTAACCCCAACGTGTACGCCAAATCCGCCTACGATCCGGTGCGGGACTTCGCGCCCATCAGCAACATCGCCGACGTGCCCAACGTGCTGGTGGTCAACCCCGGCCTGCCGGCCAGGGACCTCAAGGGCCTGATCGCCGAACTCAAGGCCAAACCCGGCAAGTACGCCTACGGTTCGTCGGGCAACGGCGGGCTGAGCCACCTCAACGGCGAGATCTTCAAGCACGCCACTGGGACCGACATGCTGCACGCGCCATACAAGGGGCTGGGCCCGGCGCTCACCGATTTGCTGGGCGGCCAGATCAGCGTGGTGTTCGACAACATTCCCTCGTCGGCCGGCATGATCGAGGCGGGCCAGACCCGGCCGCTGGCCGTCGCGGCCAAGTCACGCCTGAAGCTGCTGCCCAAGGTGCCTACCTATGCCGAAATGGGTCTGCCGCAGATGAACAATCCCTCATGGTTCGGCATTGGCGCGCCAGCAGGCGTTCCCGCGCCCATTCTCGATCGGCTGAACCAGGCGGTGCGCGCCTCGCTGGCCAACCCCGAGGTGATCGCCGCCATCGAAAAGCAAGGTGCCATTCCCAGCCCGACGACGCGCGCTGAATTCGCCGCGCTGATCCGGGACGAGAACGCCCGCTGGCGCAAGGTCGTCAAGGACATCGGTTTCGAGAAGATGTGAGGCCCGCAGCATGACATTCGCCCACACCCTCACGCATGCCCAGGTTGCGCTCGACGCCCAGGGCGTGGCGACCGTCACCGTCCAGAACGCGGGCACGCTCAACATTCTGGGCAGCCCGGTCATCGCCGACCTGACCCGCGCGGTGCAGGAGCTGTCGGCACGCGACGAGCTGCGCGCCGTGGTGCTGCGTGGCACGGGCGACAAGGCCTTTGTCGCCGGCGCCGACATCAAGGAGATGGGCGCGCTCACGCCGCAATCGGCGCGCGCCTTCATCGACGGCCTGCGCGAGCTGTGCGAATCGGTGCGCCATTGCCCGGTGCCGGTGATCGCCCGCATTCCCGGCTGGGCGCTGGGCGGCGGGCTGGAACTGGCGGCCGCCTGTGACATTCGCATGGCTGCCAACAGCGCCCAGTTCGGCATGCCCGAGGTGAAGGTGGGCATCCCCTCGATCATCCACGCGGCGCTGCTGCCGCGCCTGATCGGCCAGGCCCGCGCCGGCTGGCTGCTGCTGACCGGCCAGAACATCGACGCCGCGCAGGCGCTCCAGTGGGGCCTGGTCGATGTCGTGGTGGCGCCGGAGCGCCTGGACGACGAGGTCGCCCGCCTGGCCACGCACTTCGCCACGCTCGGTCCCCAGGTGCTGCGTCAGCAAAAGCGCCTGCTGAGGCAATGGCAGGAGACTGACCTCGACACCGCCATCCAGCGCGGCGTGGACGAGTTTGCCGCCGCCTTCGCCACCGGCGAGCCGGCGCGCTTCATGGCGCCGTTCATGAACAGGCATTGATGCCAGCCCCCGGTCACGAATGCCCATACCGGTGATGCGAGTCCGGTACATGCGGGTGCGTGTGCAGCAGGGGCTCGTGCACATGGGGGCTGTGCGCGCCCACGGGCATCGGGTCGTGCGGGTGGGTGCGGTGGCGGTCGTCGTGGCGGTGCGCGCCGCGCCGAAGCCGCGCTGGGCCAGCAGGTAAAAGCGCGGGCTCAGGCCGTAGCCCGTGGCTCCCACGGCCACCAGGCCCAGCGCGGCATCCGGGGGCGCCAGCGGTTCGCCCGACAGCAGTGCCAGCGCCACCGGCCCCAGAACCGCTCCAAAGGCGGCCATCGACAGCAGGCGCGGCCAGTCCGCGCGCTCCAGGCGCGCCTCGCGGCTCACGGACTGGCGCGCGCGTGGCGCAAAGCCGATGGCGGTGAGGCGGAACACGCGGCCACCTGAACATCAAAAACGATAGCTGCCCGTGGATGATTTCATTGGCCTTCCGGTTCAACCGGTACTTGAAATCGGGCCCAAAGAAGCGGTCCGCGACGTGTTGCGTTCAATTTTTGTTGATGTTGCGACAAAAATTGTAGAAACATCTACGAAATAGATGTTTCGTGACCTGGTTTTAGGAAACAAATGGCGCTGAGATATCGAAAAATCAACCACGGGCAGCTATCGTTTCAGGAGTCCTCTCCCACAAGCGTCAACTTGCCGCGCGCATCACCGCGCCGGCCAGCGCGGCGACGAACAGCGCCGCCGTTGGCAGTACGGTGAGGATGAAGCCCAGGCTGCGTTTGGCCGGGTCGGCCATGTAGGCCTGGCGGTAAATCTGGCGGCCGATCAGGTAGACCGCGCCAATGGCGGCGATGACGGCGCCGTTCCAGTACGCCGCGGCGATCAGCAGGCAGGGCAGGAAACCGGCCAGTTGCTCCAGCGTGTTCATCTGCACCCGAAATGCGCGCTCAAACAGCGGGTGGCCGCTGGTGGCCGGAGCCTTGACGCCGTGGCGCGCCCGCGCGCGGCCCACCAGGATGCCGAAGATGAAGAACTGCAAGACGGCGAGCAGGGCGACGATGTGGACGTAAGGCATGGGCGTGGGGCGCGAGCGGTCGAGGCGCCGATTGTCGGCGCAGCGGCCCTCAACCCGACAGGAATCCCAGATCCCGCGTCGAGAAGTTCGCCAGGTTGGGCAGCAGCGCCAGCTGATCCTGCGCCGAGACGCCGAACCACTGCGCCAGCGTGGCGGCGAACTGCTCGACCGAGATCGTCGGCAGCAGGCGCCCCTGGCCCACGTCGTCCGGCCCGTTGTTGGCCAGCACCGGAGCGGTGCCGACGAAGGACTTGCCGCGCACCGCGCCGCCCAGCACGAACTGCATGCCGCCCCAGCCGTGGTCGGAGCCGTCGGTGTTGCTCACCAGCGTGCGGCCAAAGTCGGTGGCGGTGAAGGCGGTCACCTGGTTGCCCACGCCCAGCTCCTGCATGCTGGCGTGAAAGGCGGCCAGCGCCCCGGCCACGTTGGTCAGCAGGCCGGGGTGCTGGGTGGGGATGCCGTCGTGCAGGTCGAAGCCGCCCAGCGAGACGAAGAACACCTGGCGCCTGGCGCCCAGCGCGCCGCGCGCGCCGATGATGCGCGCGACGATCTTCAATTGATCGGCCAGGTTGTTGCCCGTGGGGTAGGGGGTGGCGAGGTTCACGCCGCCGAGCGCGGTGTTGAGCTGGTCGTAGGCGTCCACCGAGCGTTTGCTGACGGCCGTGTGCGCGGCCTCGAAGGCGTGCGCGCGCGGCTGCGTCATCAGCGCGCGCAGCGCCGTGGACGCCGCGCTGGAGCCAAACAGGTTGGCGCGGATGCCGTTGACCGGCACCGGGCCGGTGGTGGACACCTGGTACTGCATGGCGGTGCGGCCGGCCAGGAACACGGCGTTGCCGGTGGCGCTGATGCTGGTGAACGTGGCGTTGCCGTTGCCCGAGGCGAACAGGTCGCCCACGCGCCCGCCCCAGCCCGAGGTGGCGCCCTCCGGCAGCGAGGCCTGCCAATACGACTGCTGGTCGTTGTGCGAGAACAGCTTGGGCGGCAGCGGCACCGATTTGGCGGTGTACTGCGCCTTGCTGGTGGGCGCCATCAGCGTGCCGATGTTGAGCACCGGCGCCATCTGCCCGGCGTTGAAGATCGGCAGCAGCGCCGCCAGATTGGGGTTGAGCGCGTACTGCACGCCGCCCGGCAGCGCGGCGGCCGGGCTGAGCGCGGTGGCGGTGAGCGTGTCGCGCGCCAGCGCGATGTTGGAGCGAAAGCCGTTGTAGGTGTTCCACGAATCCGTGTCGTAGGGCACCAGCGTGTTGGCGTAGTCGTTGCCGCCGAGCAGGAAGACGCAGACCATGGCCTTGTAGTCGCTGGCGGTCTGCGCGGCGGCCTCGCCGATGGCCGCCAGGTTCAAGGCCCAGGGCAGCGTGGGGCCCAGCGCCGAGAGCAGCCCGGCGCGTTTGAGGAAGGCGCGGCGCGAGGCGTTGCCGGGCTGGAGTCCGGCGTAGGCGGGGAGGGTGTCGAGTGGGCGCATGGTGTGTGGAACCCGCTTCATTTCTGCACGATGTATTCGGGCGTGGCCAGCACCAGCACCAGCGCCGCGTACAGGCGGTTGCTGGCGCCGGCGGCCGTGCTGGCGTTGATGGTGGCGATGGCGGCGCGGATGGTCTCCAGCGTGGCGGCCGACAACTGCCCCGCCGCCAGCACCAGGTTGAGCTCGGCCAGCAGCGCGGCTGGGTCGTTGACCAGCGTCAGCAGGCCCGCGTAGTCGGCGCGCACGTCGTCGATGCGCGAGCCGGCCACGACGGCCTGCATGTAGTTGACGTAGCCGGCCACCGAGCTTTCGTGCGTGATCTGCATTTCCGGCGCCACGTAGCCCGCCTGCGCGATGGCCGTGCCGGGCGGCACGTAGCCGGGTCGGAAGAAGTTGAACACCGACGACGAGCGCATGGGGCTCTGGCCCAGGCGCGTGGCCGCGTCGCTCAGGTCGCCCACCGCCCAGTTGCCCGAGGGCGAGGCCGCGCCGAAGCCGCGGCCCCAGTTGAGCAGGCGCTGCACGGGCTCGCGCAGCTTGCCGAACAGCGGGTCCGACAGGCGGTAGGGGTCGCGCGCGTCCACGTCGAGCAGCACCGCGCGCAGCGTGGCCGCCAGGTCGCCGCGCGTGCCACCGCCGTTGTTGGCAAACACGGCGGCCACGCGGCCTACGTAGGCCGGGCTGGGGTTGCTGGTGACCAGGCGCTGGATGAGCTGGCGCGCGAAGAACGGCGCCGTGTTGGCGTGGTTGAACACGGTGTCCAGCGCGATGCGCAGCGCGTCGTCGGCGCTGGTGCCGGCGGGGATCGTCACGCCGAGAAAGCTCTTGGCGCCGGTCTCGTAGTTTGAGGCGCGCTGCGTCAGGTTGCGCAGGTGCACGTCGGGCGGCACGGGCACCGCCAGCCCGGTGGCGTTGAACACCCAGCCGGTGAACACGCGCGCCAGGCCGCTCACGTCGGCCGGGGCGTAGGTTTCGACCGGCGCACCGCTGGAGAGCGCCAGCGTGCCATCGGCGTTGAGCCGGTACAGGCCGATGGTGAACAGCTGCATCAGCTCGCGCGCATAGTTCTCGTCGGGCTGGCTGCCCGATGCGCTGGCCTTGGCATTGTTGTTGAACGTGAGGTAGACCGACATCGCGGTGCTGCGCGAGATCGCCTCGATGAGCGCGCGGAAATTGCCAAAGGCGTTTTCTTCCAGCAGGTCTACGTAGCGCGCCACGGCGAACTGCCGCCACGGGATGGCCACGCCGATGACCGAGACGACGAAGATCTCCGACAGCGCCAGCGTCATGCGCTGGCGCAGCGCGTCGGTGCCGGTGAACAGCTTGGCCCACAGCGCGTTGTCCAGCCCGGCGGCGCTGTTGCGGTAAGTCTCGGCGTTGTAGCCCTTGGCGGCCAGCCAGTCGAAGCGGCTCTGCCCGCGCGGCATGGCGATCTGCTCGTCGATCCAGGCGGCATAGGTCATGCCGGTGGCCTGGCCGATCTGCGCCTTGCTGGCGCCCAGCGTGGCCTGCGCCAGAAAGCGCGCCGCCTCGTTGGCGCTGGCGGGCTGCACGGTGCAGTTGGTGGCGTCGATGCCGCAGGCAAAGTCGGCCAGCGAGCCCACGCGGGTGAGCACCCCGCCGGTCAGCGGCCCCAGCACGTAGGCGTCGGTCCCCGACACGCCCATGTAGGTGCCGGTCTCGGGGTAGTAGCGGTAGGTGTAGGGCGGCGCGCTCTGGTTGGCCTTGTGGCCGGGAAAGTGCTGCGGCAGCACGCCTTCGGCCCAGTCCATCAACACGGTGGGCGTCACGTCGGTGCGCGCCAGCGCGGGCAGCGCGGTCGTGGCGCCCGCGGCCGCCGCCAGCCAGGCCCAGGAGCGCGGCGCGGCGGTCCGCGCCGCGGCCAGCCAGGCCGGCGCCCGTGACGGTGCCTCGGGCGCGGGGTCCGGCGGGGCGGACCTTTCGGTGTGAGGCGCGTGGTCCTGCAGGTGGTTCATCGGCAATCTCCCGGGTCAACAAACCCTTGGGCGCATTTTGTTGCGGGCGCCGTCAAGTCGTGTCGGTTTTGTGTGTCGGCTCCGTAAAGATGGCTTGTCACGATTACCAATGCCGCAACCGGCGGCGTGCCGCGCGGTGGGGTACGGGTGGCGCAGGCACGGGCTGGCGTGGCCCTGCGCTCGGTAGAATCGGCGCCATCGTCGCGCAGGCGACGCATATCTGATAGGAGTCAGCGTACGTGAACAAGATTTACCCCTCCGCGGCCGAAGCCCTCAAGGGCGTGGTCAAGGACGGTCAGCTTCTCGCCGTGGGCGGTTTTGGCCTGTGCGGCATTCCGGAGGCGCTGATCGACGCGTTGCGCGACAGCGGCGTGAAGGACCTGACCGTGATTTCCAACAACGCGGGCGTCGACGGCTTCGGCCTGGGCAAGCTGCTGGACACGCGGCAGATCAAGAAGATGATTTCCAGCTACGTGGGCGAGAACAAGGAGTTCGAGCGCCAGTATCTGGCGGGCGAGCTTGAGCTTGAATTCACGCCCCAGGGCACGCTGGCCGAGAAGCTGCGCGCCGGCGGCGCGGGCATTCCGGCGTTCTTCACCAAGACGGGCGTCGGCACCATCGTGGCCGACGGCAAGGAGCTGCGCGACTTTGGCGGCGAAACCTACGTGATGGAACGCTCGCTGGTGCCCGACGTGGCGCTGGTCAAGGCCGATGTGGCCGACCGCAGCGGCAACCTGCGCTTCAACCTGACCGCGCGCAACTTCAACCCCGCCGCCGCCATGGCGGGCAAGCTGTGCATCGTCGAGGTCGAGCGGGTGGTGGCCACCGGCGAGATCGCGCCCGATGACGTGCACCTGCCGGGCATCTACGTGCACCGCATCGTGCACAACCCGACGCCGGAGAAGCGGATCGAAAAGCGCACCACGCGCGACCGTTGAATGAGGAATTCCTAATGCCCTGGACCCAAGACCAAATGGCCGCGCGCGCCGCGCGGGAACTGCAAGACGGCTTTTACGTGAACCTGGGGATCGGCATCCCCACGCTGGTGGCCAACCACGTGCCCGAGCACATCGAGGTGTGGCTGCAAAGCGAGAACGGCATGCTCGGCATCGGCCCTTTCCCTTATGAAAACGAGGTGGACGCCGATCTCATCAACGCCGGCAAGCAGACCGTGACCACCATCAAGGGCAGCTCCATCTTCGGCAGCCACGACAGCTTCGCGATGATTCGTGGCGGCAAGATCAACCTGTCGATCCTCGGCGCGATGCAGGTCAGCGAGAAGGGCGACCTGGCCAACTGGATGATCCCCGGCAAGATGGTCAAGGGCATGGGCGGCGCCATGGACCTGGTGGCCGGCGTGCCGCGCGTCATCGTGCTGATGGAGCATGTGGCCAAGAAGAAGGACGGCACCACCGACCTGAAGATCCTGCCCAACTGCAACCTGCCGCTCACCGGCGTGGGCGTGGTGGACCGCATCATCACCGACCTGGGCGTGTTCGACGTGACCGAGCAGGGCCTGAAGGTGGCCGAACTGGCGCCAGACGTGAGCTTTGACGAGGCGCAGTCCAAGACCGGGGTGACGCTGATCCGCTGACCCGTTCCTGCTCCCGTCAAAAACCCCCAGGCGGCGCGGCGACGCGCCCTGGGGGTTTTTTCTACCACGCGCTGTTCCAGGCTCATGGCAGATGCGGTGGTGGATGTGCGCGCCGTCGAGCAACGCGATCAGCTCGTTCACGTCGAGCAGCGAGCGCATCAACCTGGAAACCGCAGTTGAAGCCCGCGCGGCACAGATTCATATGGGATTTTCTGATCGCTGGTAGCGGTCAACTGCGGTTTCTAGGATCAATGCATCAGTGCATCAAGCCATTTTGAAAATCGATGTCAGTCGGTCCCCAGCGTCCGCGCGCTCTCAAACTGGCGCTCCTGGCCGCTCAGCGGATCGACAAACGCCAGGCCGCGCGCCAGCAGTTGCAGCGGCTGGCTGAAATCCTCGCGGTGCAGCGGCCCGTGCCGCACCACGGGGTAGAACTGGTCGCCGACGATGGGCGCGCCCAGCGCCGCCAGGTGCACGCGCAGCTGGTGCGTGCGGCCGGTGAGCGGCTCCAGGCGGTACAGTGCCAGGCCCTGCGGGCGCGGCTCCACCAGGCGCAACCCGGTCTCGCTGTTGGGCTCGCCCGCCACCTCGATCTGCCGGAAAAAGGCCGCCGGATCGGGCACGATGCGGCTGCGCCGCCGCAGCCAGCCGCCACTGGCCAGTTCGTCGCGCCACGGCGCCAGCGCCTCGTAGACCTTGCGCACCGCCTGCTGGTGAAACAACTGGTGGTAGGCGCCGCGCGTGCGCGGGTTGACCGAAAACGCCACCAGACCGGCGGTCTCGCGGTCCAGGCGGTGCAGCGGCACCGGCTCGTCGCTGCCCGCCGCGTGGCGCAGGCGCGCCATCAGCGTCTGGCGCGCGTAGCGGCCGCCCGGGGTGACCGGCAGGAAATGCGGCTTGTCCACGATCAGCAGATGCTCGTCGCGGTGGATCACGCAAGCCTCGAAGGGAATCTCCGGCTCATCCGCCAGCCAACGCCAGTAGTAGATTCGCGCGCCGTCCACGAAGGGCGCCGTGGCGGCCAGCGGCTGGCCGCGCTCGTCCAGCACCTCGCCTTGCGCCATGCGCTCGGCCCACTCCTGCTGGCTCAGCACCGGCAGGCGCTCGGCGAGGTAGTCCAGCAAGCGCGCGGGGCGGGCGCGCTGCCGGGGCCAGTGCGGCAACGCCAGACAACTGGCGGCCACGCCGTCCTTGAGCGGGATGCACGTGGGGCGCGGAGGACGGGTCACCCGGGGGTCAGGGCAGGGCGGCGCTGCCCAAGGCGCACCGGCAGGTGGCGAGCGAAAGGGTGTACAGGCGGCAGGGGGGCATGCAAGGGCGGCGAGTGCGTCAAATGCGCCTGGGGCAGTGCATCTGCGTGAGTTGCGACTTCTGTCGGCTCTGGTGCGCTTGTCGCGGCAATCAGGCGACCCGCACTTCCAGGTGCCGACCGAGCACGCGCGCGGCGGCTTCAATCTGATCCAGACGCGAGGCGTGGCGCAAGTCAAACAGCCGATCCACCTGCGGCATGTGCCAGCCCAGGCGCCGCGCCAGTTCGGCCTTCTTGATGCCTTGTTCGGTCATGGCCTGGTACACGCCCAGCTTCGCGCCTTCCAGTGCCGACGGGCGCACGGTGCGTTGTCCGCGCCTGGGCTTGCTCGCCACTGGCAGCGGTTTGCGGGCTTCGACATAGAACGACAGCGCCGTCTCCAGGGCATCGACGGCGTGGAGCAGCGCCTCTTCTTCGTCGACCCCGAAGGTCAGGGCTTCCGGTACATCGGCGAAGGTTGCGAGCACGGTGTCGCCGTCGGGGGTCAGGGTCACGGGATAGTCGAACATGGGTCAGCCTCACTTCAATCCGAGTTGACGCTTGATGGCGGCCTCAAGCCCCTTGCCCAGCTCGGCGGCGCCATGCATGGGCAGCGTGGATTGCCTGCCGTTCAAGAAAACCTTCAAGTGCGAACCCTTGCCAGGCTGAAAAGTGGCGCCTTGCTGCTCCAGCCACTTCTTCATCTGCTTGGAGTTCGTGGACTCAATAATAAACACTTCTGTTGTGTTTATCAAGTGCAGGTCCAGCACTCGAGGTCTATCCCCGGTTCGGGGGGCTGGGCGGCTGAGAGGTGTTTCCCCATGTCCGCCCAGCACGCCCAACGGTCATGCCGAGTACGGCGCGAAGGTCAGGGCAGCGTGACGCGCTCGAACGACAGCGGCAGCCGGATGCCGTGCGCCCGCGCGCTGCCGACCAGGCGGCCCGCGGCGTCGATGTGGAAGCTCGCCTGCAATTCGTTTTCGACGTCCAGGTTCACCTGGCCATCCGCGAGCCGCGCGGTGACCCGCTTCCAGCGGCCCGGCCGCTCGCCCCGGGCGCGCGTGGCCAGCACCGTGACCACTTCGCCGGGTGACGGAAACCGTTCAAACACCAGCATCAGTTCCGGCAGCAGCGGCGAGCCACCGCGCCACGCGCCAGCCAGCGCCGAGGCCAGGCCCGCGCCTGCGCGGCGCGGCGTGACCGCCAGATCGTCCGGCAGCACGAAGCCCTCGGGCACGGCACCCGCCCGCGCGGTGGCGAGCGCGGGAAGACAGGCGACCAGTGAGGCGGTGAAAAGGCGGCGGGAGAGCATGGGGGGAATGGCCAATCCTCGGGTGCGGTGTTTCAGACGGTGCGACGTTTCCATCCAGCGCATGAGTCAAGCGCTGCCGGGCACGAATGCCGCGCCGGTGACAAGGCGCGGAGCCTGGCCGCGGTGGTCGGCGCCGGTCACAGTGGCTTCGAACACAGCATTTTGATGCCCAGCGCCTCGAAGCGGTTGTGAGCAGCCTCGGCGCGAAAATCGGTCTGCATCAGACGCAGCAGATTTTCCACCCATTGCGTGACCATGCCCGCGCCAAACTTCTCGATGGCGGCGAACACCATGGGTTGCAGCGGACTCCAGAAGACATGCGCGATGTCGAGTACCTGCAGGCCGCTGCCATCGGCCATCTCGCTCTGTGGACTGTGGACTGTGGACTGTGGACTGTGGACTGTGGACGTGCGCTGCCGAACAGGCGCTTGAGGATGGCCATCATGTTTGTTCTCCCTGATCAACTGCAAAAGTAACCGGCTGTGCGACCCATGCGGGCCGCGCCGCGCTACCAGTACTTTGTCTCGATACGGTACCAGATGCGCGCATTCAGCCGCGCATCGCGAGGACTTTTCCGGCCTGGATCCGCGATGGCTTGTTTTTGCCCAACATGAAAAGGCCAGGAGCCTTGGCGGCGGCATCGTAAAAATGATAGCTGCTCGTGGTCTATTCCGTTGGTCGTATGGCCGATTTCATCAATAAAAACAGCCCGTTTTCGACCGTGGCAGATGTTCTTTCCGGAAATTTGTAGAATAATCTACAAAAATGTAGATTATTCTACAAAGTCTTCGAAAATCCTGTGCATTCAACCCTGGATGGGCCGATTTTTGAGCATAAATTTGGCAGACAGGCCAGTAAAAACAACCACGGGACGCTATGAATTTTGAAGTTGCGGATTGGCCCGCCAGCCCGCCAGCCTGCCAGCACGCCGGTTGCGCCGGGGCGGGTCAGTCGGTCGCGGTGGCGGATTCGCGGCGCGTGAACACCAGGTCCCACACCCCGTGCCCCAGCCGCACGCCCCGGCGTTCAAACTTGGTCTCGGGCCGGTAGTCCGGGCGCTGGGCGTAGCCGTCGCCCGCGCGGTTGGCCAGCAGCGGCTCGGCCGAGAGCACGGTCAGCATTTGTTCGGCGTAGG
>DAIOSZ010000005.1:0-11299 GCA_036752305.1 Burkholderiaceae bacterium | reverse complement strand
GGTGGCGCAGTGCAGGTAGCCGCCCGGTTGCAGGTGGCGCGCGAGCGTGTGGACGAAGGGCGGCTGGATCAGGCGGCGCTTGTGGTGGCGCAGCTTGTGCCAAGGGTCGGGGAAGAAGACGTGGATGCCGGCCAGGCTCTGCTCGGGCAGCATGTGGGCGATGACTTCCACGGCGTCGTGCGCGACGATGCGCAGGTTGCCCAGTTGCGCCGCCTCGATCTTCATCAGCAGCGCGCCGACGCCCGGCTCGTGCACCTCGCAGGCCAGAAAGCGCTTGTCGGGCATGCGCGCGGCGATGTGGGCGGTGGCATCGCCCATGCCGGAGCCGATTTCCAGGATCAGCGGCAGGCGGCTTGCGGGCGGGTCGCCAAAGGCGGCGGCGACATCCAGCGCGCGGGCCTGGTAGGGCAGCACGAAGCGCGGCGCCAGCTCGCGCAGCGCGCGTTCCTGGCCGCTGGTGGAGCGGCCGGCGCGGCGCACGAAGCTGCGGATGGTGCGGGGGTGTTCAACGTCAGCCTGCGCGGGGCGGCTGGCGTGGCGAGGGTCGGCCACGGGCCGGGATTGTAGAGACCGCGCCAGGCGCGCACCCAGACGGCCAGGCGTTCGGCGCGGCTGCCAAAGGCCAGCGGCAGCGCCAGGTGCGCGGCGGCGCGGTCCAGCGCTTGCAGCGCCTGCTCGGGCCGGTCGGTTTCAATCGCCGGGGAGCCATGCTGCTTGGAGAGCTTGGCGCCGTCGGCCGCGCGCACCAGCGGCAGGTGCAGGTAGCTGGGGTGCGCGTAGCCCAGCGCGGCCTGAAGCAGGATCTGGCGCGGCGTGTTGTCGGCCAGGTCTTCGCCACGCACCACGTGGGTGACGCCCTGGCGCGCGTCGTCCTCGACGACGGCGAGCTGGTAGCTCCACAGGCCGTCGGTGCGCCGCAGCACGAAGTCGCCCGCCTCGGCCAGCAGGTCCTGGGTTTGCGGGCCGAGCCGGCGGTCGTGCCAGGTGAGGCGCGCGTTCGCTATTGAAAATATAGCTGCCGGTGTTGGTTCCACGGCATTTTTTTGCTGTTCCTGCGTTAGAAGCAGGGCTTTCTGGGCGTCCAGGCGCCAGGCGCGGGCCGGTTTGCCGCGCAGGCCGTCGCGGCAGGTGCCGGGGTAGAGGTCTTCACGGTCGCGCTGGTGCACCCGCCCCCGCTCGCGCAGCGAGCGCGCCACGTCGGCGCGCGAGCAGCCGCAGGGGTAGCACAGCTGCGTGAGCTGCAACTGGCGCAGCGCCATGTCGTGCTGGAAGCCGTGGTCGGACTGCCAGGTGGGCGGCTCGTCGGGGCTGAGGCCGCAGTCGGCCAATTGGCGCAGGATGTGCTGGTCGGCGCCGCTCTGGCAGCGCGGCGGGTCGATGTCCTCGATGCGCACCAGCCAGGTGGCGCCGCGGCCATTGCCCCAGGCCCGGGCGTCGAGCCAGCTGGCCAGCGCCGCCACCAGCGAACCGGCGTGCAGAGGCCCGGTGGGCGAGGGCGCGAAGCGGCCGACGTAACGCAGCCCGGCCACGCGCTAGCCCCGCGGGGCGGCGGCGAGCAGGCCCAGCGCGAGTTCCAGCCCGGACAGGAACGCATCCTCCACGCGGTGCCCGATGCACCAGTCGCCGGCCAGGCCCAGGCCGGTGTGGGCGTCCCACAGGTGGCTGCGGCCCAGCGGGCGCAGCGTGCGGGCCTCGGCGCAGCGCCAGATGCGCGCCTCGCCGGGCTCGGCGCGTATGCCGGTGAGTTCGGCAAACGCCTTGCCCAGCTTGGCCGCCACGCGCTCGTCGTCGTCGTCCAGGTGCTGGGCCGACCAGGCGGGGCTGGCCTGCACGGTCCAGCGCTCGGTGAGCGCGCGCTGGGGTTTGGACGATTCGCGCGCGATCCAGGCCACGCGGTGGTGCCGGCTGTAGGCCACGTTCCATTCGGGGCCCAGCGTGGCCTGCGCCTGCGGGAAGGCGAGCGTGAGCGTGAGGCAGGGCGCCATGTGGACGCGCTTGACGGCGCGGCGCATGGGTTTGGCTTGCGCAATCGGCTTGAGCAGCGCGCGGGCCGCCGCGGGTGGCAGCGCGAGCAGCACGGCGTCGAAGCCGTCGTCGCTGAAGCGGGCTCCATCGGTCAGGCGGCCCTGCAAGCGCCAGCGGCCGCCGCCTTGCGGGCTGTGCTCCACCGACTCGACGGCGTGACCCAGGCGCGGCGTGGCGCGCTGCGCCAGCGGCCGCGCGAAGGCCTGCACCAGCGCGCCCATGTCGGGCACGCCGACCCAGTGCGGCTCGGGGCTGCCGCCGGGCGGGCTGGTTTCGGCCAACGGGCGGCCGTCTTCGCCCAGCACGCGCGCACGGCTGGCGCTCCAGCGCTTGGCGGCCTCGGGCGCGGTGGCCAGCGCTTGCGCGAAGCGCTCGTCGCGCACCGTGAAGTACTGCGCGCCGACGTCAAAGCTGCCCCAGGGCGAACCATGGGCCGCCATGCGCCCGCCAGGCGCGGCGTCTTGCTCGAACAGCGTGACGCGCAGGCCCGCGCGTTCCAGCGTGCGCGCGCACGCGACGCCGGCCATGCCGGCGCCGACGATGGCGATCTGTTGCGGAGATGAGGAGGTGGAGCGGGGCGGCATGGGGGCGATCAGATGAAGCGATGGCGGCATGCTACCCGCTCCGCCGGCTATTGCGCGGGCAGGGTGTAGGCCAGCTTGTAGCGTCCCGCGCTCAGCATTTCGGTCTCCGAACTGCCGTAGCCCACGTAGATCGAGGCGCCGGGCGCGGCCGAGAGGTTCAGTCCCGAGACCACCGGCAGCGGCATCAGCCCCGGCAGCGGGCCGGTGCTGGTGGCGGGCATGGCGCCGCCGGTCCACGGCACCCAGTTGCCGCCGGAGTAGAAGAACCACAGGCCGCCGACGTTGGCGGCGGTGTAGAAGTTGCGCGTGAGCCCGCGGTCGGCGGCGGCGATGGGCACCTCCAGGCTGGCGTAGTGGTGCGAGAGCTTGCCGAAGGCCTTGGCGGCCACGTCGAAGCTCTGGCCGCCGGTGTGCAGCAGCAGCATCTGTACGGTGCCGGGCGCGAGGTCGATCTCGGTGGCCGGGGCGGTGTTGTAGCTGAGCATGGGGCTGGCGTCGCTCAGGGTTTTGAGGGTTTTCTGATAGCTCTGCAAGGTGCTGCCGTCGGCCAGGCTGGCTGCCCATTTGAGCGTGGTGGTGCCGGTGTTGGCGATCAGGATCGCCAGCGCGCCGTCGGCGCGCTTGGCCGCCATGGCCTTGATGGCGCTGGCGCCGCTGCCCGAGAGCGTGACCGGCAGGCGGCTGCCGTAGCGGCTCATGTCGCCCCAGAGCGAGAAGGCGAGCGCGGCGGGCTTGGGGTCGCCGGCCGAGGTGAACATGCCGTACTGCTTGCTGTCGTCGGGCCGCATGTCGGCGCTGTCGTAGAAGAAGGCCCGATCGACCGCGGATTCGTTCAGCCCGACCCATGCCGCCGTGGTGATGGCCGCGCCCTTGGCCTTGGAGCGGTATTCGGCGTTGGTGGCGGCGCTGGTGCCGCTGCCCTCGTTGTTCCACTCGGTGATGTGGCTTTCGGTGGCGGTGAAGCCGTTGCGGTTGAGCAGGTCGCGGTAGTAGGCCGCGCCTTGCGTGAACGCGGCCGGGTCGTTGGAATACAAGTGCCAGGAGAAGAAGTCCAGCGGCGCGCCCTGGGCCTTGACGGTGGCCAGGAAGTTGCTCACCCAGGTCTGCCCGGCGGGCTGGAGAAACCCGGTCTGCGTGACGCCGGGGCCGCCAATCTTGATGGTGGGGAACTCGGCGCGGATCGCCTTGGCGGTATCCACGTAGAGTTGGTAGAACTGCGTGGGGGTGCCGGTCCAGAAGCCCGTGCTGTCGGGCTCGTTGCCGATTTCCACGTAATTGATCGTGGTGGTGAAGCCGTTCCACTGGCCCTGGCTGTAGTGCTTGAGCACGTTGACGGCGGCTTTCACCCAGTTGGCGCGCTCGGCATCACTTGGGCTCTTGATGTTGCCGGCTGAATCGCCCAGGCGAAAGTACACGCCGAAATTGCCCGCCTGGATGGCGCGGAAGGCCGCGTCGCTGGAGATCGTCGGGTTGCCCGACGGGGAGCCCGGGCTCGGCGCGGGCGTGGTGAAGTTGTACGAGCTTTGCAGCGCGGGGTCCTTGCTCCGGTCGGGGTACATCGTCGGCATGTCCAGCGGGCCGAAGAAGTCGTGCGTGCGCACCATCTGCACGCCCATGCGCTGGTAGGGCAGGGTGTAGTCGGGCCCGCCGGTGTTGTTGGGCGGCGTGGGGCCGGCGTTCACCGAAAGCAGGGGCTTGAGCGTGCTGGGGGTGGAGCCCACGGAGAGCGTGACGTCGGCCGCGCCGGCCTGCAGCGCGAACGCCCACACGGTGGCCAGCGCCATCCAGGCGCGCAAATGGGGGGACAGCGGTGGCATGGTGCTCCTCGGTGGTTGGGGTTGTGGTGCTCAGTGTCGGACCACGGGCGCGGGTTTTCCGTGATCCATGCACATGCGCGGGCGCTATTCGCCGTGCAGCAGCGCGCGCCGGGTGGCCGGACTTTCCAGCCGCGCGAGCCACCATTGCAAGGCCTTGCCGCGCGCCGCCGCGGATGTTTTGCGCCAGGCGTAGTGCAGGTGGATGCGCCGCTCGCTGTGCTCGACGCGCTTTTCGACCAGGCGGCCGTCGGCCAGGTAGGGCGCGGCCACGCAGGCGGGCAGGAAGCCCACGCCCAGGCCGCGCAACTGGGCCTCGATCTTGGCGGGCATGTCGGGCACGGTGAACACGTCCTGCGCGGGCAAGACGCCGATCGTCACGCCGCCGCCGCTGGAGACGCTGTCGGCAATGGCCACCGAGCGGTACTGGCGGATGAGCTCGGTGGCCAGCGGCTCGCGCGCCTGCGCCAGCGGGTGCCCGGGCGCCGCCACGAAGGCGAAGCGCAGGCTGCCCAGCGGCGCCACCTGGATGCCCGGCACGGTGCTGGTCTCCACGCCCACGCCGATGGCGACGTCGGCCTGGCCCACCAGCAGGCGTTCCAACGTGCCGGTGAGCACCTCCTGGCGCAGGCGGATGCGCGTGGGCGGGCTTTCGGCGTAGAAGGCCTCGCACAGCTCCATGATGACCTTGCGGTCGATGACGGTGTCCACCGACAGCGTCAGCTGCGGCTCCCAGCCGGTGGCGACGCGGCGCACGCGGTGCGTCACGCCGTCCAGCTCGGTCAGCAGGCGGCCGGCCTCGCGCACCAGTTCGTGGCCGGCCTCCGTCAGGCGCGCCTGGCGCGTGGAGCGGTCGAACAGCAGCACGTCCAGCGCTTCCTCGATCTGGCGCACGCGGTACGTCAGGGCGCTGGGGACCATGCCCAGGGCGCGCGCCGCCGCGGCAAAGCTGCCCGAGGCCGCGATGCGCTGCACCATGGCCAGCGCATCGGGAGTGAGCACGTCGCGGGGGTTGCTCAGGGGAGTGGGCATGATTCAGAAAGCTTGAATGATGTCATCAAGCCCGGGCCGTGGGAAGTGGCGGAAGCGGCCGTACATTTCACGCACCGGGCGAGCGCAAGGCCCGCCCATTGTCTCAACACCTTATTTCAGGAGATTCGAATGCCCAACATCGTCGTCGTTTTTCATTCCGGCTATGGTCACACCCAGCGCATGGCGCAGGCAGTGGCCGAGGGCGCCGGCGCGCGTCTGGCGCCCATTGGCGCCGATGGCAGCCTGAGCGCCGAGGACTGGGCCGCGCTCGACGCGGCGGATGCCATCATCATGGGCAGCCCTACCTACATGGGCTCGGTGAGCTGGCAGTTCAAGAAATTTGCCGACGATTCCAGCAAGGCTTGGTTCGTGCAGAAGTGGAAGGACAAGCTGTTCGCTGGTTTCACCAACAGCGCCACGATGAACGGCGACAAACATTCCACGCTGCACTATCTGTTCACGCTTGCGCAGCAGCACAGTGGCCTGTGGGTGGGCACCGGCATGATGCCGTCCAATTCCAAGGCCGCCACGCGCAACGATCCGAACTACGTGGGCTCGTTCGCCGGCGCCATGGCGACCAGCCCGTCCGATGCCAGCCCCGCCGAAATGCTGCCGGGTGATCTGGAGACGGCCAAGCGGTTCGGCGCCCGCGTGGCGGCGACGGCGGCGCGGCTGGCACCCGCCAAGGGCTGACCGCCGCGCGGGGCGGGTGCCGCCCCGCTGGAATGCGCATTGATAAACCTTGGCATGGCGCCTTAACATCGCGCCATGAAACTCATCGGGATGCTGCCAGGCGCCGACTGGACGGCGGTCGGCCTGTTTTTCGGGCTCTGGATGGCCTACGCCTTTTTTGCCAGGCACTGGAGCGCGCGGCGCGGCTCGCTGCTGGCGACCACCAATCAGCTGCGCGCCGACTGGCTGATGCGCGCCACGGCGCGCGATCCGCGCATGCTCGACGGGCTGATCACGCAGTCGCTGTCGAACACGCCGTCGTTCTTCTGCTCGACCACCATCCTGATCATCGGTGGCCTGTGCGCGCTGCTGGGCACCACGGACAAGGCGGCGGAACTGGTGCGCGAGATTCCGTTCGCGCAGCCCACGGCCATGCTGGTGTTCGAGTTCAAGATCCTGATGCTCATTGCCGTGTTCGTCTATGCGTTCTTTCGCTTCTCGTGGTCGATGCGGCAATACACCTTCGTCGCGCTGCTGATTGGCTCGATGCCGCCGCCCGAGGCGTTCGAGCGCAAGGAGGAGGACGCGCATTCCTACGCGCAGCGCGCCTCCGGCGTGGTCTCGGGGGCGGCGGAGTCGTTCAACGACGGCCTGCGCGCGTATTACTTTTCCTTTGCGCTGATGGCCTGGTTTTTCTCGCCGGTGGCGCTGGTGGTGGCCACGGCGGCGGTGGTCTTCATTCTCTACAACCGCGAGTTCCACTCCAACATTCTGCGCAGTCTGCGCGACTGAGAGCCGCTCCCCGAGATGTCCCGCGCCGAACGCCTGCTGGCGCTCATGCAGCGCCTGCGCCGCCATCGCCAACCGGTGAGCGGCGAGGCCCTGGCGGACGAGTTGCAGGTCAGCCTGCGCACGCTGTACCGCGACATCGCCTCGCTCAAGGGGCAGGGCGCGCGCAT
Organism: Burkholderiaceae bacterium; assembly: GCA_036752305.1. GTDB lineage: Bacteria > Pseudomonadota > Gammaproteobacteria > Burkholderiales > Burkholderiaceae_C > DAIOSZ01. The sequence goes on along the minus strand of DAIOSZ010000005.1, from coordinate 4,213 downwards.
CGACGGCGAGCCGGGCGTGGGCTATCGGTTGCGCCCGGGCTTCGTGCTGCCGCCGTTGATGCTGCATGACGCCGAGATCGAGGCGCTGGTGCTGGGTCTGGACTGGGTGGGCCAGCGAGCCGATGCGCAACTGGCCGAGGCTGCCCGCGAGGCCCTGGCCAAGATTGGCGCCGTGTTGCCCGAAGGCCTGCGCCCGATCATGGACGCCGAAACCCTGCTGGTCGGCCCGTCCCCCGCGCCTGACGATGACGAGGGCGTCCATCTGCCGCAACTGCGTCGGGCGCTGCGCGGTGAATTCCGCGTGCTGCTGCGCTATCGCGACGAGCGCGGCGCCGCGAGCGAGCGCCATGTGTGGCCGGTGGCGCTGGGGTTTTTCGACCGCGTCCGGGTGCTCGTGGCCTGGTGCGAGTTGCGCGCGGATTTCCGCCATTTCCGCACCGATCGCATCGACGACCTGCAGGTGAGCGCGCAGCGCACGCCCGAGCGGCGCAAGACCTTGCTGGCGCGCTGGCGTCAACTGGAGCGGGATCGATCCCCGCAGGCCGAGGCCCAGGCCCCGGCGGCAACGCGCCGATGACTGCTGACGGTTCCTGACAGTCGAGCCTCACACACTGGCGTCCTCATTCACCGCTTTTTGAGGAACGCCAACATGAACTCCCACACCACCCTGTCCCAGGTTGCGCCTTTCGTGCTGCTCCATGTCGAGGACGTTGCGCGCAGCGCCGCCTTCTACGGTCAGATGCTCGGCGCCGCCCCACTGGAGCAGAGCCCTGGTTTCGCCATGCTCGCGCTGGGCGGCGGCGCCCGCCTGGGCCTGTGGAAGCGCGCGGGCGTGCTGCCGGTCCCGGACGGCACGCCGGGTGCGAGCGAGCTGGCCTTTCCAGTGACGGACGGCGCCCAGGTCGATGCCTTGCACGCCGCCTGGATCGGTCAGGGCCTGACCGTCCTGCAGGCGCCGGAAGACCGCGAGTTCGGTCGCACCAGCACCGTGGCCGATCCCGACGGTCACCGCGTGCGCGTGTTTTGCCCGTCGTGACGAATCGCCAGCGGCGGACACTACACTAGTGCAGTGTTCGATGCTATGCAGCACTTATGGCGCCGCGCCTTTGCCTCCGTGGCGTCGTTGCAAATCCTCGCGATGCCACTGAGCATCGCTGTGGTTTGCGCCTAGCCACGAAGGCAAATCCGCTGGCCCATAAGTACCGCAAAGCGTCGAACACTGCACTAGGCTTCGCGGCCGCCCGCAGGGGGCGGCCGGTCAGCTTGTTGGTCCTCCATTATGCTGTCCGTGACCGTCTCCTGCCCACTGGCAGCTATAAAAACAAGAGCGATCTTTTCCATCAAAGGGATGGAGATCGGGCTGAGCCATGCCGCGATCCGCCGCTGAATCCGCGCCCGCGCATGGCTACAAGTCGCTGGTTCCGATCACCGACGGCCAGGTGCCGCGCCGGCGCGTGCATCGCGAGCTGGATCGGGCCTTGCGGGACTTTCCCCTGGTGTGGGTGCGCGGCCTGCCCGGGTCGGGCAAGACGACCGCCGTGGCCCAATGGTTCACGCGGGCTCGCCGCGCGCCCGGCGTCGCCTTCTGGTACCGGCTGGACGAAACCGATGGTGACGGCGCCGCGCTGTTCGATGCGATCCGCCGCGAGGCGGGCCCTGAGCTGGCGCAGGTGCTGCCGGCCTGGTCTCCGGCGCATCAGCTCGATCTGGGCAGCTTCGCGAGGCGGTTTTTCCATGCGCTCGGGCAGGCCGGGCCGCTGCGGCTGGTGCTCGATGACTGCCATCGGCTGGCGCCGGACGCCGCGCTGTTTGCAGCGCTCGAAGCCCTGCGCGAATTGGGGCGACGGCGTGTGCAGGCGGTGTTCATCAGCCGGGGAGCGCCCCCTGATCCGTTCGAGCTGGGCGTGGCGGGCGGCTGGCTCGGGCAGGTGGACGACCTGCTCGTCGATGCGGCGGAGGCGGCCGCCATCGCGCGGCTGCGTCTGGGCCGCGCGCTGACCACCGCCGAGCGCGAACGGCTGTCCGCCGCGGGCGGCTGGATCGCCCATCTGCTGATGCTGGTGCGCGCGCCTGATCCCGTGCGCGGCGGAGCGGTGGTGGCGGGGGCGTCACCCGACGCCCGGGTGGGCGACTACCTGGCCGCGCAGTGGCTCGACATGCTGCCGCCGGCCGAGCGCGCGGCTCTGCGCCGCGCCGCCGAGGCGCCCGAGGTGACGGCCGAGGTGCTGCGCGCCCTCGGCGCCGGAACCCGCGTCACGCGATTGCTCAGTGAGCTGGCCGCGCAGCGCTATTTCGTTGACGTCACGGCCCGGGGCGCCTGGCGCCTGCACGACTTGCTGCGCGACGCGCTTTTGCGCTGCAATCAGCGCGACGACCGCCCACCGCTGCTCGGTGCCGCCCGCCGGGCTTTGGGGCTGGCGCTGCGCGATCGGGAGCCCGAAGCCGCCGCTGCGCTGCTGGCCCGCGCAGGAGACACGCCAGGATTGCTGGCCCTGCTTGCGCGGCATGGCGATGCCTGGCTCGCAACCGGACGGCATGCCCCATTGGAAGGCTGGCTCAATCAGTTGGCCGAGGCGGGTCATACCGAAGACGACTGCGATCAGGCCTGGCTGGCGCTGTGGCGCGCCGAGGCCTGGCTTCCGACGGCGCCGGAAGCCGCGCGCCCGCTGTACGAACAGGCTCGGCAGCGCCTGGCGGCGCGTGGCGATCCGGTGGGCGCCTACCGAGCCTGGTGCGGCGAGGTGGCCAGCTACGTGGTTCAGTGGGGCGCGGTGGCGGGGTTGGCCCGGCGAGTGGACGAGCTGGAAGCGTTGCACGCCCAATTGGGCCCGCCTGTGGGCGCGTGGCGCTTTCGCGTCGCCGCCGATGCGCTGACCGCGCTGATGTACGGCCGGCCGGAGGATGAACGGATGGCCTCGTACGCCCGGGCCGCCGAGGAAGCGCTGCCGCATGCGCCAGACCCCGGTGCCCGCATCACGGCCGCGGCGCAATTGCTCATCTACAAGCTCTGGTGGGCGGGTGACTTCGCGGGTGGCCGCGCCATCTACGCGGCTTTTGACGCCGAGGTGGCACGCAGCGAGCATCTGGCACCGCTACCACGCCTGGTCTGGTGGTCTTGCGCCGCCATCGTCGATTGGCAGTGTGGCCGCGCGCAGGATTGCTACGACAAGGTGGAGCGCGGTCTTGCGCTGGCGGAGTCGTCGGGCGTGCACGTGCGCGATTTCTTTCTGCTCACGCAAGGCATGTTTTGCGCACTGTCGGGCGAGGACATGGAGCGCGCCAACTCGTGGCTGGAGCGGCTGGCCCGCACCGAGCACAGCCACCCTCGGCTGGACGTGATGGTCCACTATTTCTTTCGCAGCTGGCACGCGCTGTCGTCGGGTGACGCGGCGCTGGCGCGCGCGCATGCCGAGACCGCGCTGCCGCTGGCGCGCGAGCTGGGCTCCACGTTTCACACGGTCATCGTGCTGTCGGCGCTGGCTCCGGCCCGGTTACATGCCGGCGACGTGGCGGGCGCGCTTGCGGCCTACCGCGAGCAGATGGAGCTGGCCAAGAGGAGCCGCAACCCCACCTTCGCCTTCATCGCCTTTTGCGCCGGCGCCGAGATTGCGCTCGCGCAGGGCGACGAGCCGCGCCTGGTGCAGCAGATGCAGCGCATGCTTACCGTCAAGCAACTGGGAGGGTTCCACAGCACCTGCGGGTGGCGCACGCCGATGATGGCGCGCCTGTTGGCCGTGGCGCTGGAGCGCGGCATCCTGCCCGAGGTGGCTCGTCAATGGATCGTCGAAAAACGCATTGCCCGGCCGGCGAGTTACGCCGGCAGCGACTGGCCGGTCCCCATCTGGCTGCGTGCCCGGGGCGTGCTGGAGGTGCGCGCCGCATCGGGGCTGCCGCCGCTGGCCCAGGGAGGCCGCCGTTTGCGCGAGTTGCTGATGCTTCTGATCGTCGAACGCGAGGGCCTGTCCTCGGCGGCGCTGGCCGATGCGCTGTGGCCCGAGACCGAGGGCGACAAGGCCGCGACCGCGCTCAAGGTGAGCATCCACCGACTGCGCCAGTGGCTGGGGCCGGCTGTGGTGCTGGTGCGCGACGGGTGGGTGCGACTGAACCCGGCCTGGGTGGATTGTGATCTGTGGCAGGCGATGGATCGGGGCGAGCGCGTCGATCGGTAACCTGGCCGTAACCCCCAGATCACGGCGGCCTCGAACTTCTTCGG
>DAIOSZ010000004.1:44959-48922 GCA_036752305.1 Burkholderiaceae bacterium | reverse complement strand
GCCGCGGCGATCGCCAGCGCGGTGGCGCCGTCCAGCGCCTCGTCGCCGTCGCCCAGGACGACGACCCGCTGCCCGCCCAGCGCGGGCGCTGGCGGCGTTTCGGCCAGCACCTGGGTGCCGAGCAGGGCTTCCAGCCCCTCGACCTTGGGCAGGCGCGGCAAAAAGGCGCCGACGCCGGTGGCGATGAACACGGCGCGGGCGGCAAACCGCAGGCCGCGGTGCGTGCCGACGCGCCAGCGCGCCTGGCCTTCGTCCCAGGCCAGGTCGCTGACGAGCTGGTCAAAGTGGAAGGCGGGGGCGAACGGCGCCGCCTGGGCCAGCAGGCGCTCGGTCAGTTCGCGGCCGGTACAGCGGGGCAGGCCGGGGATGTCGTAGATGGGGGTGTCGGCGTACAGCTGCCGGGCCTGGCCACCGGCCTGCGGCAGCACGTCCAGTACCTGGGCGCGCAGGCCTTGCAGGCCGAGTTCGAACACGAGAAACAGCGCGCCGGGGCCGGCGCCGATGATGAGCGCGTCGGTGGCCAGGGGCGGGGGCGCGGTCACGCCGGGCGCGGGCGCAGGCTCAGCGCACCAGTTCCTTGAGCTTGCCGGTCTTGTCCTTCCATTCCTCGGCGTCGGGCAGCGCGGCCTTGCGCTTGGTGATGCTCTTCCAGTTGGGCAGCACGGCCAGCTCGGCGTTGATCGCGGTCATGTGGATCTGGTCCTTGGGCAGGTCTTCCTCGGCGTAGATCGCGTTGACCGGGCATTCGGGGATGCACACGGCGCAGTCGATGCACTCGTCCGGGTCGATGGTGAGGAAGTTCGGCCCCTCGCGGAAGCAATCGACGGGACAAACGTCCACGCAATCGGTGTATTTGCAGCGGATGCAGGATTCGGTGACGACGTGGGTCATGGCTGGAGCGGGGGAGAAACAAGGCGCGCGCGGCGGGGCGCGTGGAAACCCGGATTTTACGTTGCGGCGCCTCAGGACGTGCGAGGCGCTCCGCGCGGGCTGTGAGGGCGATCGGAGCGTGCCGCGATGGACTTCAAAAACCATAGCTGCCCGTGGTCGATTTTATTAGGTTATATGCCGAAAGCATGCTTGAAAATGACCCTAAAACGATGTCAGGACGGCCTCTGGTAATAGATTTTGTTGATGTTGTAACAAAAATGTTGAACAATCTACAAAATTTCCCTTGTTGGAGCCTGTTTTTCAGATCAAAATTGGCCTGAAACCTATTAAAAACAGCCACGGGCAGCTATGGTTTTTGAAGTCCTGTGCGCACCCGTAGAATTCCGGTCATGTCCTACTTGGTTCTGGCCCGCAAATACCGCCCGCGCAACTTCGCGGAAATGGTTGGCCAGGAGCATGTGGTGCAGGCCCTGGCGAACGCGCTGACGCAGCAGCGCCTGCACCATGCCTATCTGTTCACCGGCACGCGCGGCGTGGGCAAGACGACGGTTTCGCGCATCCTGGCCAAGTCGCTCAACTGCGTGGGGCCCGACGGCACGGGCGGCATCACGGCCACGCCTTGCGGCGTCTGTGCGTCGTGCACGGCCATCGACGCCGGGCGCTTTGCCGACTACGTGGAACTGGACGCCGCCTCCAACCGCGGCGTGGACGAGGTGCAGACGCTGCTGGAACAGGCGGTCTACAAGCCGGTGCAGGGGCGCTTCAAGGTGTTCATGATCGACGAGGTGCACATGCTCTCGACGACGGCCTTCAACGCCATGCTCAAGACGCTGGAGGAGCCGCCGGAGTACCTCAAGTTCGTGCTCGCCACCACCGATCCGCAGAAGGTGCCGGTGACCGTGCTCTCACGCTGCCTGCAGTTCAACCTTCGGCCCATGGCGCCGGACACCGTGATGGAACACCTGGAGCGCGTGCTGGCGGCCGAGAGCATTGCCTACGAGGCTGGGGCGCTGGCGCTGATCGCGCGCGGCGCGCGCGGCTCGATGCGCGATGCGCTCAGCCTGGCCGACCAGTCGATCGCCTACGGCGGCGGCCGCGTGGAAGAAGCCGCCGTGCGCGGCATGCTCGGCGCGGTGGACGGCTCGCGCGTCATTGCGTTGACCGAGGCGTTGGCGCAAGGCGACGGCCGGGCCGTCGTCGAGGGTGTCGAGCAGTTGCGCCAGCAAGGCCTGTCGGCGGCCTCCACGCTGGACGAGATGATCGACCTGCTGCAGCGCATGGCCGTGCGGCAAATCGCCCCGGCCAGCCGCCTGCCGCCCGACCGCAGCGCGCCCGACGCCGAGGCCGTGGCGCGTCTGGCCGGCCTGCTTGCGCCCGACGAGACGCAGCTGCTCTACAGCCTGTGCCTGCACGGCAAGGCCGAGCTGGGCCTGGCGCCCGACGAATACGCCGCGCTGACCATGGTGTTGCTGCGCCTGCTGGCCTTCAAGCAGCCGCTGGCGGCCGGGGCTGAAAAAAAAACACCTGAAAATCCGCCGCCGCCACGGCTGCCGCAGCCGTTACAACCGCAACCTGCCCCACCGGAGCCGCCTGCGCCCGCGCCCCCAGCGGCCGAGGGTTCAGTGCCAATCACCACCGTTTTGGCGCCGGTCGCCAAGGTTTCAGCGCCAAATGCGGTTCTGGAGACCGCAGAACGTCCACGAGCAGCTACTGAAATCATAGCTATTCCGGTGCGCGAGGCGAGCGAGGCCGAACCGGCCCGCGCGGCGCCCGAGGCGGCGCTTGCGGGCACGCCTTCCGCATCCGTTCCCGCATCCGTCGCCCCGGACGACGAGGCGGCGCCCGCCGACCTCTGGGAGCGCCTGGTGCGCGGCCTGATCGCCGCCGAGGCCATCGCGGCGCTGGTGCGCGAGCTGGCCGTGCAATCCGAGCTGATCGCGCAGGACGGCGAGCACTGGCTGCTGCGCGTCGAGCGCGAGACGCTCACCCAGCCGGGGCTGCGCCAGCGGCTGGAGGCGGCGCTGGTGCAGGCCGGGCATCCGGTGCGCCTGGGCGTGGAGATCGGCCCGGTCAGGCACAGCGTGGCCCGGCGCGACGCGGCGGTGGCCGAGCGGCGCCTGGCCGCCGCTCAGGCGACCATTGAATCCGACCCCTTCGTGCAGCAGATGGTGCGCGACTTCGGCGCGAAAATCGTGCCGGGCAGCATCAAGGCGCTCGATTGAGAGCCTCTGAGGCCATTCCCTTACTTTCAAAGGACACCATGTTCAACAAAGGACAACTCGCCGGCCTCATGAAGCAGGCCCAGGCCATGCAGGAAAACCTCAAGCGCGCGCAGGACGAGCTGGCGCTGATGGAGGTGACCGGTGAATCCGGCGCGGGGCTGGTCAAGGTGACCATGACCGCCAAGCACGACGTCAAGCGCGTGACCATCGACCCCGGCCTGCTGGCCGACGACAAGGAGATGCTGGAGGACCTGGTGGCCGCCGCCTTCAACGCCGCGGTGCGCAAGGCCGAGGATTTGTCGCAGGAAAAGATGGGCAAGCTGACGGCGGGGATGCCCGGCCTGCCCGGCGGCATGAAGTTCCCGTTCTAAGTCCCGACGAGGCCAGGCGTGGCCCAAGCCGCCTTGCCCGCGCTCGTCGAGGCGCTGCGCCGGTTGCCCGGCGTGGGCGTGAAATCGGCCTCGCGCATGGCTTACCACCTGCTGGAGCACGACCGCGCGGGCGCGCTGGCGTTGTCGCGCGCGCTGGGGGAGGCGGTCGAGCGTGTGCGCCACTGCGCCGAATGCCACACCTTCACCGAGGCCGAGATTTGCGCCACCTGTCTGGACCCGGCGCGCGATGCCTCGCGCCTGTGCGTCGTCGAGTCGCCGGCCGATCAGGCGGCCATCGAGCGCACGCAGGCCTACCAGGGCCGCTACTTCGTGCTGATGGGGCGGCTGTCGCCGCTGGACGGCGTGGGCCCGCGCGACATCGGTCTGGCCGAACTGCTGGCGCGCGCGCAGGATGCGGTGGTGGAGGAGGTGATCGTGGCGACCAGCTTCACCGCCGAAGGCGAGGCGACGGCGCATGC
>DAIOSZ010000004.1:35778-44898 GCA_036752305.1 Burkholderiaceae bacterium | reverse complement strand
GTGACCCGCCTGGCGCGCGGCGTGCCCGTGGGCAGCGAGATCGAATACGTCGATCTGGGCACGATCGCGCACGCGCTGGCCGACCGGCGCTGAGGGCTGGCGTTTTTCACGCAAAACCGGTCTCGATGACAGGTGGCGCCCGGGGCGCGAGGAAAGCGCGCCGCTACACTGTTTTCGTCAATGCTTAGTCATCGAAGGATTTACCGCCCATGAAGATCTGCCGTTTTCGCCGCGCCGATGGGAGCAGCGGGCTCGGACTCGTCGAGTCCGGCGCCGTGGCCGACGTCAGCGCCGTGCTCGACGAACTGCCCGCGCAGCGCTATCCGTTGCCCCGCCACGATCTGCTGGTCGAGGCGCTGCCGCGGCTCGCCCCGCGCATTCGCGCGCTGGCTGCGGCATCCGCCGAGCGCCTGCCGCTGGAGACGCTCACGCTGCTGGCGCCGGTGGCCAACCCCGGCAAGATCATCGGCGCTCCCATCAACTACGAGGCGCATGTGGCCGAGAGCAAGGCCGATCCGGGCATTGCCCATGGCCGCAGCATCACTGGCATTGGCGACTGGGGGCTGTTTCTCAAGGCGGGCACGGCGCTGGCGGGCGCCGGCGAGGGCGTGCGGCTGCGCTTTGCGGAGCGCCGCAGCGACCATGAAATGGAGCTGGCGGTGGTGATCGGGCGCCGCGCGGTCTGCGTGGCGCCGTCGCAGGCGCTGGACCATGTAGCGGGCTATGCCATCGGGCTGGACATGACGCTGCGCGGCAAGGAGGTCCATTCCTGGCGCAAATCGATCGACAGCTACGCGGTTCTCGGTCCCTGGCTGGTGACGGCCGACGAGGTGGCCGACCCCGGCGCGCTGGACCTGTGGCTCGACGTGAACGGCCAGCCGCGTCAGCGCTCCAACACCCGCCATCTGGTCTATGGCGTGGCCCGGTTGATTGCCTGGGCCTCGGCGCAGTACACGCTGGAGCCGGGCGACGTGATCATGACTGGCACGCCCGAGGGTGTGGGCCCCGTGGTGCCGGGTGACGTGATGGAGTGCGGCATCGCCGGCATCGGCACGATGCGCGTGGCCGTGAGCGCCTTTGCAACCCCCTCGGGAGGAAACCCATGAAACGCCGTCAATTCCACCGCTGTGCCCTTGCCCTGGGATCGCTGGGTCTGGCGGGACCGCCCGCTGCCTGGGCGCAGACGCCGCCGCCCGTCTGGCCGAGCCGCCCGGTGCGCTTCATCGTGCCGTTTCCGCCGGGCTCGGGGCCGGACGTGGCGGTGCGGCTGATCAGCGACAAGCTGGCCGCCGCGTGGGGCCAGGGCGTGGTGGTGGACAACCGACCCGGCGCGAGCGGCCTGGTGGGCATCCAGAACCTGCTGAACGCGCCGGCCGATCAGCATACGCTGCTGTTTGCGCAAGGCTCGGCGATTGCCATCGTGCCGCGCACGGTGCGCAACGTCACGTTCGACCCGCGCCGCGATCTGGTGCCGGTGGGCGCGGTGGCCGTTGCGCCCATGGCCCTGGCGGTGCGCTCGGACGATCCGGGCATCCGGTCGCTGGACGACTTCATCCGCGAAGCCCGGGCGAACCCTGGCCGGCTGGAGGTGGGCAACCCGGGCCGCGCGACCATTCCGCACCTGGCGGCCGAGGTGTTGGCGCTGCAAGCGGACGCGCGCATCCTGCCGGTGCCGTTCCAGGGCACGCCCGCGGCGGTGGCGGCGCTGATCGGCGGCAGCATCCGCGCCATCGTGGATGGCTACAGCGTGCTGCAGCCGCAGGCGGCTTCGGGACGGCTGCGCATCCTGGCGATCCTGGCCGATCAGGTCTACCCGGGGCTGGAGAACTACCCCCTGAGCACCAGGACACTGCCGGACACGGCGGCGATGGGCTGGTTCGGCGTGTATGCGAAGACCGGCACCGATCCCGTCGTGGTGCAGAGGGTCAACGCCGACCTGAACGCTGCGCTGGCCGCGCCGGACGTGGTGACCCGGCTGCGCGATCTGGGCACCTACCCGCGCCCTGGCAGCCCGGCCGCGCTGGACGCCTTCACCCAGGCCGAAATCCGCTTTTGGGCGGAAAAGCTCGACAAGTTGGGCATCAAGCCCGAGTAGGCGTCTTTGTAAGCCTGGCCTGCTGCCGGCGATGACTCGGTGTTGACCCTATTGGTACTTCTCCGAAAGGGAAGTCACCGATTCGGTTGCGGGCGCCAAAGCCTATCCTGATGGCGCGCGCGGGCGTCTTGGCTCCGCACGCCGCTCCCTTTCTTGCCATGCCACCCCTCAGGCCTTCCGTGCCCCATCGACGCCGTCGCGCCTTGCTGCTCGGCGCGCTGGCGACGGGTGTGGGTATCTGGGCCGGACCGGCCCGTGCCCGCGTCGAGCGCCCCCGCCTGACGGCTGCGGTAGGCGGAAAGGGCGGGTTTTATTTCCTGCCGCTCACGCTGGCCGAGCAATTGGGCTACTTCCGCGAGGAAGGCCTGGACTTGAGCATCCAGGACCTGCCGAGCAGTGGGCGAGCGCTGCAGGCGGTGCAAAGCGGCAACGTCGATCTGGCGGCGGGAGCCTACGAACACGCCATTGCGCAGCAGGCGCGCGGCCAGGGGCTTCAGGCCTTCGTGCAGATGGGGCGCGTGCCGCAGACGGTGTTTGGCGTCTCGCACCGCGCGGTGCCCAACTACCGGGAGCCGACGGATTTGATAGGCCGGCGCATCGGCGTTGCCACGCTGGGCCCCCCGAGTCAGGTACTGGTGCAGCGCGTGCTGGCGCGCGCCGGAATGCTCCCCGGCGACGTGCAGTTCGTCGATGTCGGGAGCCCGTCGGAGGCGTTGGGATACTTTCGCGCCGGGCAGATCGACGCGATCAGCTATCTCGAGCCCTTGATTTCGTTGCTGGAGCAGCGCAGCGAGCTGCGCCTGCTGGCCGATACGCGCACGCTGCGCGGTACCTACGAGGCTTTTGGCGGTCCGATGCCCGCCGCGTGCTTTTATGCGCCGTTGGAGTTTGTGCAACGCTACCCCGAAACCTGCCAGGCGCTGACCAACGCGGTGGTGCGCGCGCTCAAGTGGCTGCAGACGGCGGGACCAGGCGATCTGCTCAAGGCGGTGCCCGAACGCTACCTGCTGGGCGACCGTTCGCTGTATCTGGAATCTTTTTTCAAACTGCGCGAAGCGTTTTCGCCCGACGGCCTGATGCCGGAGGATGGCGCTCGCACGGCGCTGCGCGTGCTTGCGCAGACCGATCCGCTGGTGCGCATGGATCGCATCGACCTGGCGCGCACCGTGACCAACGACTTCGCGCACAAGGCCCGGCTGCGTTACCGCCTGTGAATTTTCCCCGCACGGCACGGACCGTGCCTGCTAGCATTCCCCCGCCTTATACCCATCATCATGAGACACAACGACCCCAACCATTCCGTCCGCAAGGCCGTCTTTCCCGTCGCCGGTCTGGGCACGCGCTTTTTGCCGGCTACCAAGGCCATCGCCAAGGAAATGCTGCCGATCGTCGATAAGCCCCTCATCCAGTACGCGGTGGAAGAGGCGGTGGAAGCCGGCATCACCGAACTGGTGTTCGTCACCGGCCGCTCCAAGCGCTCGATTGAAGACCATTTCGACAAAGCCTACGAGCTGGAGATGGAACTGGAGCTCAAGGGCAAGAACGATTTGCTGGAAATCGCCCGCTCGGTGCTGCCCAAGGGCGTGAACTGCGTGTATGTGCGCCAGGCCGAGCCGCTGGGCCTGGGCCACGCGGTGCTGTGCGCCGCCAGCGTGGTGGGAGACGAGGCCTTCGCCGTGGTGCTGGCCGACGACCTGATCCGCGCCGAGCCGGGTGCGCTCAAGCAGATGGTGCATGCGCATGAGCATTTCCGCGCCTCGGTGCTGGGCGTGGAGAACGTGCCACGCGAGCAGACCAGCAGCTATGGCATCGTCAGCGCTTCGCCGCTGGATGAGCGCAACGAGCGGGTGCATGGCATCGTGGAGAAGCCGGCGCCGGCCGACGCACCGTCCACGCTTGCCGTGGTGGGCCGCTACATTCTCGATCCGCTGATTTTTTATGAGCTGCGCCATACGCCCAAAGGCAAGGGCGGCGAAATCCAGCTCACCGACGCGATTGCCGCGCTGCTCAAGCGCCGCATGGTGATTGCCCACCGCTACGAGGGCAAGCGCTACGACTGCGGCTCCAAAATCGGCTACCTGGAGGCCTGCGTGGACTATGGGCGCGACCACCCCCAGGTGGGCGCCGAGTTCCGCGCCTATCTGAGCCAGCTCACCTGAAGATCATTTGCGCTTGCGCGGGGCCGTCTTGGCCGCCGCGCGGGCGGGCGTCGGTTTGCCACGGGTGGCGCTGGCCTTGGCGCCCTTTTTGGCCGGGGCCTTGGCGGATTTTCCGGCCTTGGGGTTGCCGGTTTCGTCGGGTTCGTGCGCCACGGTCACCAGCGGGCGCTGGGCGCCGGGCAGGTTGGAAAACGGCAGCATGACCGTCACGCCCTGGCCGGGCTTGAAGCGGTGGCCCACGCCCACGCCGTTCCAGCGCGCGACGTTGGCCGCGGAGAGCTTGTAGCGCGCGGCCACGCTGGCGGGCGTGTCGCGCTTGCGCGCCTTGACGTGCACCGATTTGTAGACGATCTCCGGGGCGAGCGAGACTTGTCCGTTGTCCGCGACATGCGAGGCCACGTTGGTCTGCTGCGCGGATTCGCTCTCGCTACGCGGCACCAGCAGCGAGGAGCCGGCCTTGACCAGCATGCCCGGTGGAATGTGATTGACCGAGCGGAATTCGCTCTCGCTCATGCCGTTGCGCTGCGCGGCATCGGACACGCGCATCGTGGCGGGCGCGACCCAGGCCGTCCAGGAGGCCAGTTTGCCGTTGTAGCTTTGCAGGTTGCGCTGAAACAGCACCGCGTTGTCCCAGGGCAGCAGAATCTGCGGCGTGCCTTCCGCGAGGATGACCGGACGATGCGCCGAGGGGTTGAGCGAGCGGAAGTCGGCCGCGCTCACCTCCGCCAGCCGGGCGGCGACGGCGACGTCGATGTCGCGCTGGATGGGAATCGAGTCGAAATAGGGGTGATTGGGGATGTCCGGTAGCGCACCCTGGTAGCGTGCGGAATCCATGACGATGTTCTTGATGGCCTGCAGCTTGGGCACGTAGTAGCGCGTCTCATTGGGCATCGTCAGGTCCTGGTAGCCCGTGGGCAGCCCGGCGCGCTGATTTTTGGCAATGGCCCGCGAGACGCTGCCTTCGCCCCAGTTGTAGGCCGCCAGCGCGAGGTGCCAGTCGCCGAACATGCGGTGGAGCTTTTGCAGATAGTCCAGCGCGGCGCGCGTGGAGGCCAGCACGTCGCGGCGGTCGTCGCGGAACACGCTTTGCTTGAGCGAGAAGTCCTTGCCCGTCGCGGGCATGAACTGCCACATGCCGGCGGCTTTGGCGCTGGAGACCGCCTGAGGGTTGAACGCGCTTTCGACAAAAGGTAGCAGGGCCAGCTCAGTGGGCATGCCCCGCAATTCGAGTTCCTCGACGATGTGGAACAGGTATTTGCTCGAGCGCTCCGTCATGCGGATGATGTAGTCGGGACGCGAGACATACCAGGCCACGCGGTCGCGCACCAGTTCGCCTTGCAGGTCGGGCATCGCGAAGCCGCGACGGATGCGCTCCCACAAATCCTTGGGTGCTGCCAGCGCCTGCACCGGCTGGCCGCCGATGGTGGCCGTGGCGATGGGCAGGACCGGCGTGGCGGCTCCGGGTGGCCCGCTGGTGGACGGGCCCGGCACGGCCGGCGCCACGCGCGGCCTGCTGGCGACGGCGGGGTCGGAAGAGGCGCCGGCGGACGAGGACGGCGCGGGAGGGGTGGCGCAGCCGGCCAAGATCAGCAGCGGCGCGAGCGCGAGGGCGAGCAGACGGTTCATCGGAATCGGTTCTTCCATTCGCGCAGCGCGGCAAACACCGCAACCTCGTCCCGCGCCGAAGGCTCTTGTCCCTGGACGGCGGCGGTCACGGTGCGCTCGCGCGAGCGCAGAAAAGGGTTGATCTGCCGTTCGAGCGCGATGCTCGACGGCAGCGTGGGCTGGCCGGCTTGACGCAACGCCTGGCAGGCCTCGACATACGCGGTCAACTGGGCATTGCCCGGCTCCACCGCGCCGGCAAAGGCGAGGTTGGACAGTGTGTACTCATGCGCGCAGCACACCCGGGTGTCGCCCGGCAGCGCGGACAGCGCGTCCAGCGAGGCGAGCATCTGGGCGGGCGTGCCTTCAAACAGTCGCCCGCAGCCGCCTGAAAACAGCGTGTCGCCGCAGAACAGAATGGGCGAGGGCTTGGCGTGCGGCAGGAAGTAGGCGACGTGCCCGGCCGTATGGCCTGGCACGTCCAGTACCTGGATGTCCTGTCCGAGCAGTTCAAACCGATCACCGCCGGCCTGCCGTTCGCAGGGTACCGGCATGGCCTCGAACGCCGGTGCGTGTACCGTGCAGGCGGTCTGGGCCACCAGGTCGGCAAGTCCGCCGGTGTGATCGGCATGATGATGCGTGACTAGAATCGCCGCGAGCGTCAGGCTGAGCGAGTCGAGCGCCGCGAGCACGGGCGCGCTGTCTCCCGGATCGACCACCACGGCTTGGCCTGAGTCATGCAGCAGCCAGATGTAGTTGTCCGAGAAGGCGGGCAGGGCGATCAGATTCATGGGCCGGAGGATTATAAATTTGCTAGCGTGGGACGCTTCCCCGCCGGGGCTTTACCTGCGAGCCTGGGAACAGCAGCGCTTCGACGAAGCCTTGGCCGACATCTTCGGCTATTACGCCGTGCAGCTGGGCAATCCGGGCCTGGACACGCTGGCGATGAGCCGCATCCAGCATCTGTGGCACGCCGATCTGGCAGCAGCCGAGGAGCAGGCCGTCTGGCGTCCCGATCTGCGCTTGAATCCCGCCGCGCTGCCGCTGGATGCGGCCAGCGTCGATCTGGTTACGCTGCCGCGGACGCTGGAACAGCATGTCGATCCACATACCGTTCTGCGCGAGGTCGAACGTGTGCTGGTGCCGGAAGGGCGCGTGGCGATTTCGGGCATCAATCCGTGGAGCCTGTGGGGACTGCGCCATTGGCGCACCGGCGTGCCACCGGTCACGGGCGAGCTGATCGCGCCGCGCCGACTGCGCGACTGGCTGAGGTTGTTGGGTTTTGAAGTCGAGTCCGCCCGCTACGGTTGCTGGCGGCCGGCCACGCCGAGCGCGCGCCGCCTGGAGCGCAGCGCCTGGATGGATCGCCTCGGCCCCCGGGTGGCCCCGCGCGGCGGGGGCGCGTACTTCCTGGTCGCCGTCAAACGCGTGCACGGCGCGTTGATGATGCCGCGCGGCTGGAAAGAGCGTCGCCGCGAACTGGCGGGCGCGCCGGTTTCGATTGCGGGCAAACTCGACGTCCCGGCCGATGCCACCAAGAAAGTCCCGTCATGACCGAAGAACTGTCCGTGGTGGCCTACACCGACGGCGCCTGCAAGGGTAACCCCGGCCCTGGAGGATGGGGCGTGCTGCTGCGCGCGGGCGCGGCGGAAAAGGAGCTCTTTGGGGGTGAAGCGTCGACCACCAACAATCGAATGGAGCTGATGGCCGTGATCCAGGCCCTGGAGGCGCTCAAGCGGCCTTGCCGCTTGACGGTCTATCTCGACAGCGAATACGTGCGCAAGGGCATCACCGAATGGCTGCGTGGCTGGAAGGCCAAGGGCTGGCGCACGGCCAGTGGGCAGCCGGTGAAAAACCAGGAGTTGTGGCAGAGGCTCGATGCGCTGGTCGCCAATTCGGGGCATCGCATCGGCTGGCAGTGGGTCAAGGGTCACGCGGGCGATCCGGGCAATGAGCGCGCGGACGCGCTCGCCAATCAGGGTGTGAACCAAGTGCTGGGGAAAGCCCGCCCGCGCTGACGGGTTCGCACGTGTAAAGCGCAGGTAAAGCCAAGTGCGGGAGACGAAAGTACCCACGCGCGAGCGCGCGGCGGCTGGTACATTGGTTCATTTCGTAACTAATTTGCGACAGGAACGCCCAGGTGAGCAAAGCGCTTTATTCGGCAATCGCGGTGGTGGGGATTGCCGCGGCTTCGGCGGGAGCTTGGTGGTTGATGTCCAAGCCCACGGCGCCCCGTGAAATCGGCGTCGCGGGCGGCGCGGCTGCCGCGCCCGGTCCTGGCGCGCCGTCGGCGGGTGGCGCCCCCGCGGGTGCCGCTGGCTCGGCGGGAGGGCCTGCACGCCCGGTGGGGGTGGAGGTGGCCAAGGTGGAGACCAGCGCCGTGCAGGACGATGCGCAGGCTGTGGGCACGTTGCGTTCGCGCCAGAACGTCATGCTGCGGCCCGAGGTTGCGGGCCGTGTGGTGCAGATCAATTTCAACGACGGTGGCGCGGTGCGGCGCGGTCAGGTGCTCGTCAAGCTGGATGACAGCTTGCAGCGCGCCGAACTCCAGCAGGCCGAGGCGCAGGCCTCCATCGCGCGTGCCAACTACAAGCGCAACCAGGATCTGGTGGCGCAGAATTTCGTCGCCCAGCGCGTGCTCGACGAGAGCCTGGCGGCCTTGCAGGTTGCCGAGGCGCAGGTTTCGCTGGCCAAGGCGCGCCTGGCGCGCATGGCGGTGCTTGCGCCCTTTGACGGCAAGGTGGGCATCCGCAGCGTGAACCTGGGCGACTATGTCAAGGACGGTGCCGACCTGGTGAACGTGGAAGACATTTCCAGCTTGTTCGTCGATTTCCGGTTGCCCGAGCGCTTTTTGGGCAAGTTGCGGGTGGGGCAGGACGTGGAGTTGATGCTCGATGCGTTTCCGGGCCGCTTGCACCGCGCCCGGGTTCAAGCGCTCGACCCGCTGATCGACGCGAATGGCCGGTCCGTCAACGTGCGTGCCGTGCTGCCCAACAGCGGTGGCGAACCGGTGGCGCGCGGCGCCGCGCCCGCAGCAACGCGCAGCGTGCAAATGATGCAAACCCGTGCGCCGCGCGAAGCGGCCGAAGGGGGAGGGCCCTTGCGTCCGGGAATGTTTGCCCGCGTGACGGCGGTTTTTGGCGCCAAGGACAATGCGCTGATGGTCCCCGAGGAGGCCGTCATGCCGCAGGCGGGGCGTCAATACGTGTATCGGCTCCGTTTTCCCCCCCCAATTCCCCCCGGGGGGCGGGGGGGAGTTGCCCC
>DAIOSZ010000004.1:0-35768 GCA_036752305.1 Burkholderiaceae bacterium | reverse complement strand
CGGCTCGTTTCGCCCACGCAATTGCCCCCGGAGGCGCGGGCGAAGTTGCCGCCCGAGGCCCAGCTCGTATCACAACGCCAGGAGGTTAAGCTGGGCATTCGCCGCGGTGGCCGCGTCGAGATCGTCGATGGGGTGGGGGCTGGTGATACGGTCGTGGTGGCGGGGCAGCAGCGCTTGCAACGCGACGGCACACCGGTGCGTGTGGTCGAGACATCGCGTCCCGAACGTGGAGCTGGCGGCGGGGCATCGGGTGCGCAACCCGCTCCCGGGGCTGCTGGTTCCGCACCCGTCCCCGGTGCATCCAAGCCGGCAGCCGCCGGATAGCCCGTCAGGAGTGCAACCATGCAACTGCCTGAGGTATCGATCCGTCGGCCGGTGTTTGCTTCCGTGCTGTCGCTGCTGATCCTGTTGATTGGCTACGTGTCGTTCAGCCGCCTGGCGGTGCGCGAATATCCCAAGATCGACGAGCCGGTGGTGACCGTGGAGACGCGCTATGGCGGCGCGTCCAGCGAGGTGATGGAGTCCCAGGTGACCAAGGTGCTGGAGGATTCGCTGGCGGGCATCGAGGGCGTGGACGTGATCACCTCGATCAGTCGCCAGGAGCAAAGCCAGATCTCGGTGCGTTTCGTGCTCAAGCGCGACGCCGACTCCGCCGCCGCCGACGTGCGCGACAAGGTCAGCCGCGTGCGCCAACGCCTCCCGCAAGGGATCGACGAACCCGTGATCGCCAAAGTGGAGGCAGACGCCTTTCCCGTGATCTGGCTGGCGCTCACCTCGGACACGCACAATGCGCTGCAACTGAGTGACATGGCCAATCGCATCGTCAAGCCCTTGTTGCAGACTGCTCCGGGCGCGGCCGATGTGCGCGTTTTCGGCGAGCGCAAATATTCGATGCGCATCTGGCTGGACCCCGACCGGCTGGCCTCCTATCGCCTGACCACGCAAGACGTGGAGGATGCGTTGCGCCGCTCCAACCTGGAGGTGCCCTCCGGCCGTATCGAAAGCAAGAACCGCGAGTTCAACGTGACGGCGGCGACCGATCTGCAAACGCCGCGAGAGTTCGGTCAAGTGATCATCCGCACGGTCGCCGGCCAGCCCATCCGCATTGCCGACGTAGCCCGCGTGGAACAGGGGCCACTCAACGAGCGAACCAATGTGCGCCTGAACGGCCGGGATTCGATATCACTGGGCGTCATGCGTCAGGCGGTGGCCAATCCGCTGGAGCTCTCGGCGGCGGTACGCGCGATGATTCCGAACATCAAGGCCAATCTGCCGCCGGGGGTGGAAGTGGATGTGGCCAATGACAACTCGGTGTTCATCGACCGTTCGATCAAGGCTGTCTACCAGACGATCCTGGAGGCCGTGGTGCTGGTGGCGCTGGTGATCTTCGTGTTCCTGCGTACGTTCCGCGCATCGATCATTCCGCTGGTCACCATTCCAGTGAGTTTGATCGGTACCTTCGCGTTGATGGCGTTGGCGGGCTTCACGATCAATACGCTCACGCTGCTGGCGCTGGTGCTGGCCATCGGGCTGGTCGTTGACGTTGCCATCGTGGTGCTGGAGAACATCTACCGCCACATCGAAGACGGCATGCCGCCATTTCAAGCAGCCATCGTGGGCTCCAAGGAGATCGGTTTTGCCGTGGTGGCGATGACGCTCACGCTGGCGGCGGTCTACGCGCCGCTTGCATTCACGCCGGGACGAACCGGGCGCTTGTTCACCGAGTTCGCGCTGGCTTTGGCGGGGTCGGTCATTGTGTCGGGGTTTGTGGCGCTCACGCTCTCACCCATGATGTGTTCGGTGCTGCTCAAGCACACCGACCAGCGCGGGTGGTTTGACCGCAACATGGAGCGCGTGCTCGACGGCATCACCGGTCTGTATGCCTGGACGCTCAACCTGGCGCTCAAGGCGCGCTGGCTGGTGGTGCTGGTGATGGTGGCCAGCGGGGTCTTGACCTGGTGGCTGCTGGCGAACATGAAAAGCGAACTGGCGCCACTGGAAGACCGCGGCGTGGTTCTCACCGTCATCAACGGCCCCGACGGCGCGACACTGGACTACACCAACCGCTACGCGGAGCAGATCGAGCGCGTGGGCAGTGGCTACAAGGAGTTCGACCGCATCTTCACTGTCAACGGCAACCCATCGGTGGCGCAGGGCAATGTGTTTTTCCGCGCCGTTCCCTGGGAAGACCGCAAGCGCACCACGCTGGAGATTGCGCGCGAGGTGTCGCCGCGCATCGGCGGCCTGGCAGGCGTGCAGGCCTTTCCCATCACGCCCCCGTCTCTTGGTCAGGGCTTTCGCGAGCGCCCGGTCAACTTCGTCATCATGACCAGCGACTCGTATTCCAATCTGGCGCAGACGGTGCGCGCCTTTCAGGAAGAACTGGCCAAGAACCCCGGATTCGTCCAGGTGGACACCGATTTGCGCCTGAACAAGCCCGAAGTCAAGATGGAAGTGGACCGCGAGCGCGCCGCGGATCTCGGTGTGAGCGTGGAGACGGTGGCTCGGGCCGTGGAAACGATGCTCGGTGGGCGTCTGGTCACGCGTTACAAGCGTGAGGGTGAGCAGTACGACGTGGTTGTGCAGACTTCGCCTTCCGGGCGCGACACGCCCGACGATATTGAACGCATCTTCGTGCGAGGCACAAAGAACGGCGTGGAGTCCATCATTCCCTTGTCGGCGTTGGTCAAGCTGCGCGAGGTGGTGGTGCCGCGTGAACTGAACCACTTCGGTCAGCGCCGCAGTGCCAGTCTCACGGCCAATTTGGCGCCGAACTATTCGCTGGGTGAGGCGCTGGCCTTCCTCGATACCACCGCTAAAAAAGTCCTCAAGCCCGGCTACGCCACCGACCTGAACGGCCAGAGCCGCGAGTTCCGCAATTCCTCGGGATCGCTGACGGTGGTGTTCATCCTGGCTTTGCTGTTCATCTATCTGGTGTTGGCGGCGCAGTTCGAAAGTTTTGTCGACCCGTTCATCATCATGTTCTCGGTCCCGCTGTCCATGGCAGGTGCCCTGCTGGCGCTCCAGTGGAGCGGCGGCACGCTCAATGTGTTCAGCCAGATTGGCCTGATCACGCTTGTGGGCCTGATCACCAAACACGGCATTCTGATCGTGGAATTCGCCAATCAACTGCGTGAGAACGGCATGCCCATGCTGGAGGCGGCCAAGCAATCGGCGGCGCAGCGCCTGAGGCCGATTCTCATGACCACGGGTGCCATGGTGCTGGGGGCGATTCCCCTCGCGCTTGCCAGCGGCGCGGGTGCCGAGAGCCGCCGACAGATTGGATGGGTGATCGTCGGGGGCATGTCGCTGGGCACCTTGCTGACGGTGTTCGTGGTGCCCACGATGTACACGCTGCTCGCGCGCCGTCATGCGCCGGGTGCGCGCAAATCTGATGCAACAGGTTCGCACGCCGAGGTCGCGCATGCCTGAGGTTTTGTCGGGTTGCCGTTTTGGGTTCTAATCGCGGGTTCTGTTCATTTCATCATTCACGATTCACGAGGACGCCACCATGGGCAACAAAATCGTTACCGAAGCCGACCGCAAAGCCACCAAGCCGCTGCCAGGGGCGCCTCGCGTGCGGCAGGGCGAGGGCCAGAGATCCAGCCTTGAACGCGGATCGCACACGCGCAGCAAGAAGAACCCTGGCAAGCGCGCTCACCAGGGGTGAGGGGCAACTGACCGCTGGCGCCGGTCAGTATAAAAACAATAGCGTACCGTGGGCGTTTCTGTTGCGTTGCGGGCGCATTCTTCGGTTGAATTCAGCGCTACAGCCGTGCCAGACGTTCCAGTGCCAACGCCAGTGTCTCATCCTTCTTGGCGAAGCAAAAGCGGATGACCTGCTGGTCAAACCCGTCACCATAGAAGGCCGACAGCGGGATGGCGGCTACGCCAATCTCGCGTGTCAGCCATTGGCAGAATTCGGCCTCGGGCAGGGTGCGTTCGGGCACTGCGAGACCGGAGGTGCTCACGCATTGGAAATAGGTGCCTTCGCTGGGCAAGAGTTGAAAGCGCGTTTTGGCCAAGCCTTCGCGAAACAGATCGCGCTTTCTCTGATAGAAGGCTGGTAGCTCCAGATATGGCGTGGGGTCATCCATGTAGGCCGCGAGACCGTATTGAACTGGCGTGTTGACGGTGAACACGTTGAACTGGTGCACCTTGCGAAACTCGGCGTTCAGCGGCGCGGGTGCGGCAACATACCCTACCTTCCAGCCGGTGACGTGATAGGTCTTGCCGAAGCTACTGACGATGAACGCACGGTCCGCCAAGCCAGAAAAGCGCGCTGCGCTCTGATGCACTTGGCCATCGTAGACCATGTGCTCGTACACCTCGTCGCTGATGAGCAGGATGTTGGTGGGCGCCAGCAGTTCCGACAGGCGATGCATGTCGCTCTCGCTCCATACGGTACCACTGGGGTTGTGCGGGCTGTTGACGATGATCGCGCGCGTCCGAGGACCGATTGCCGCGGCGATCTTGTCGAAATTGGGCCGAAAGGTGCCAGGGTCCAGTGGTACGCGCACGGCTTTGCCACCCGCCAATTCGATATTGGGCACATAGCTGTCGTAGCACGGATCAAGCACGATGACCTCGTCTCCCGGGTGGACGATGGCCAAAACGGCTGTCAGGATCGCTTGCGTGGCGCCTGCGGTGATGGTGATCTCGCTGTCGGCCGAATAGACGTGCCCATAGAGTGTCTTGATCTTGCTGGCGATGGCTTCCCGAAGCGCGAGCACGCCGGGCATGGGGGGGTACTGGTTGAGGCCGCGATTCATGGCATCGGTCACAGCCTGCACGAGGCGAGGGTCGCCCTCGAAGTCCGGGAAGCCCTGGCCGAGATTGACCGCGCCTTTTTCGGCAGCCAGCGCCGACATGACGGTGAAGATGGTGGTGCCGACGCTGGGCAGGCGGCTGGTGAGAGCAGGGGTGTTAGAGCTCATAGTCCTCGAAGCGGCCTTCCTGGGCCAGTTGGATGCGTTTGGCACTTAGGCGATCACTGAGCAGCTCGGCGAATCGGTAGACGTATTGGCGCAGGTAGGCGCCACGCTTGAAAGCCACGCGGGCCACATTCTGGCCGAACAGGTGTCCCGCGGGGCGAGTCAGCAGGTCGCCGCCCGGTTCGTTTTGCACGGCCATCTCGGCAACAATGCCCACGCCAAGGCCCAGACGCACGTAAGTCTTGATCACATCGGAGTCGATGGCTTCAAGCGCAATCTGCGGGGTCTTGCCGCGCTGGGCGAAGGCCGCGTCGATGCGTGCACGTCCGGTGAACGTGGGGTGGTAGGTGACGATGGGTTGGGTTGCCAGATCGTCGAGCGTCAGGCGCTCCTTGCGCGCCAGCGGGTGCGTCCCCGGCAGCACGACCATATGCTGCCATTCATAGCAGGGCAGGGTGACGAGCTCCTCGTATTCGGCCAGGGACTCGGTGGCGATGCCGACGTCGGCCACTTCGTCTATGACCATGCGTGCCACCTGGTCGGGTGTGCCCTGGTGCAGGGTGATCAGCACCTTGGGATAAGCCTCGCGCAAGCGCGCCACCGGTTGTGGCAGCACGTAGCGTGCCTGGGTGTGCGTGGTGGCGATCGACAGTTGCCCACTGTCTTGTGCGCTGTATTGCTCACCGATGCGCCGGAGGTTGTTGACTTCGCGCAGGATGATTTCAACACTCTTGAGCACCTGCTGGCCGGGCTCGGTCACGCGCTTGAGCCGCTTGCCGTGGCGCTCGAAGATGTCAACGCCCAACTCTTCTTCCAGCTCGATGATGCCTTTGGAGACACCGGGCTGCGAGGTGTGCAATGCCTTGGCCGCCTCGGTGAGGTTGAGCTTGCGTCGCACGGCTTCCTGGACAAAGCGCAACTGATGCAGATTCATGTCGGATTTCCCAGGCTGCCCAGCGCGATCCGGGCCAAGCAGTCGGCCAACGCAGGGTCCTCGCTCGCTGGCCTGGCCAGCCAGATGCGCCGGCCGGGGTGGCGCATGATGAGCGCCTCTACCAGGCGTGGAATGTCCTCGCGGGCATGCCGACCCATGCCGAGGAACAATGGTTGCACGGTGATGGCACTGATGCCCAGCGAGACGATCTGGTCAACCGCGGTGGGCAGGCTGGGTTCACAAGCCTCCAGGTAGGCGCAGCGCACCGTTACCTGTGGTCGCAGAGCGGCCACGCGCGCGGCCACCGCCTCAATGGGCTCGCGCCAGCGTGCATCGCGCGAGCCATGGGCCAGCAGGACAAGCGCCTGGGTGACCACGGTCAATGCCTCAGAACCAGCCAGCCAAAGGCCGACAGCGAGAGCAGCGAGTACAAAAGTCCTGGAGCAGCCGCCGCAAGCCAAGGTTGCCATTGGCGCAAATCGCCGATGTAACCGAACACATTGTTGAGCAGGAAAAAACTGATGCCGATCATCACGCCCATGAACACATAGGCCGAGATGCCGCCCGAGCGGAAGTGCAGATAGGCAAAGGGCAACGCAAGCACCACCATGACGATGCAACTCAGCGGATAGAACACCTTGCGCCAGAATTCGATCTCGTAGCGCTGCGAGGTCTGGCCGTTGGCCGACAGATGGCGGATGTACTGAAACAGATCAAGCGTGTGCATGCGGTCAGGTTGCAGCAACGCGACGGATGCCATCTCGCGCGAAATGCCGTTGGACCAGGGCAGTTCGGCCAGGGGCGTGACAGTCAGCCGAGGCGGGGCGCCCGAAAGGGAGGAACGGCCGGGAATCACCGCTCGCACCGCGTTCAGCAAGGTCCAGCGGTCGTCTTTCTCGACGCGCGCTCCTTCAGCAAGGATGACTTCCGACAGAAATCCATCGGCGCCGAAGGCGAAGACCCGCACGCCCTCAAGGATGCCGTCGCTGGCGCGCAGCCTGGCAACATTGACGATCGCGTTGCGATCGCCTTGGCGCTCGCGCAGCCAGCCACCCGTCAAGCCCGTGCTGGGGCGGCCGGGAATGCCGGAGCGTATGCGCTCGGCCTGACGGTCCATTGTCGGTGCCAGATAGTCGCCAACCACGAAAGTCAACAGCGCGCACACGGCGCCAGCGCCGAGCATGAGCGACAACGCCCTCCAAGGCCCCAGCCCGCTGGTGCGCAGAATGGTGAATTCCGAGCTTTGCGCCAACCGTGCCATCACGGTCACGCTGCCAATCAGCACCGTGATGGGCAGCAGTTCGTACAGGCGTCCCGGCAGAAGGCAGGCGACATAGACCAGGGCATGCGTCAGCGTGTAGCTGCTGCCCGCCCGCACGTAGCGCATTTCGTCCACCAGATCGAAGAACGTAAACAACGCGACGAACGCCAAGGTAACGAAGGCGATCGTGACGATCAGCTCTCGGTAAATGAGTTTGCGAATCGTCTTCATGCGCGCCCAAGAGGCCAGATGCGCCAATGAGGCAGCCACAGCGAGGCGCCCACGTGTCGCCACCACAGTCCGGCGCATGCCGCCAGAAACAGTCCGCCGTGGACCAGCAGCAACACCTGCCCGAGTCCGTAGCGTCCGGTCACGATCCAGCTTTGCCCCAGGGTAATGAGGTTGTAGTACACCACGAACGTCATCAGTGCCAGCAACAAGTGCGCCCCACGCCCCGCACGTGGGCTGCTGCTGGAGACGAGCACGGCCAGCAGCGACAGGTTCACGGCGGCAAGCGCCAGACCAAAACGCCAAGCCAGCTCACCTTGCGCCGCGGTGCTGCCATCGCGCAGCAACTCCCGGGTGCTCAATGACTTGGGCGGTGCGGCTTGCGTCGCTTGGGCCTGATCTTCGCCGACCTGGATCTCGTAGCCACTGAAATCGCTGATCTTCACTTGCCCGCTGTTCTTCTGGTACTCCACCTGCTGCCCATGTTCAAGCAGCAGGAAGCGCCCTTGCGGACGAACCTCGATATGACCAGTGCGTGCCGAAGTGACGACATCGCGGCCACGCTCGGATGCGTAAATGAACACGCTGCTACCCGTGTGCGCGTCGGGCGAATCCTTGTCGATGAAGAACACGCGCCGTCCACCGGCCGACTCCTGGAACTTGCCCGGCGCAATGCGCTCCAGGTCGCCACGATTCTCGAAGCGGTCCTTCAAGTCTTCAATGCGCGCGTTTGACCATGGCCAGGCGAAAAGCGCCAGCAGCGTCACGGCCAACAATATTGGCCAGGCGAAGCTCAGAATTGGCCGCAGGAAATGCCCGATGCCACGGCCCGAGGCAAACCACACCGCCATTTCGCTGTCGCGGTAGAGGCGCGACATCGTCCCGACCACCGAAACAAAGAGGGAGAGGGTGAGAATCGTCGGCAGGTGCCCGAGCACGGTGTAGCCCATGACCAGCGTGACTTCCGACGGATCGACCCTGCCGCGGGAGGCCTGGCCCAGCGTGCGGATCAGGATCATCGTCATGACGATGGTGACCAAAACCACCAGCATGGCAAGGAAGCTGCGCGCTAGCTCTCTGCGCAAGGACGAATGGAATAACATCGTTCGAAGGAGAAAAGACGATTATGGATGTTCAAAGAGTCCCGCTTGGACCTGAAGGACTTGATACCTTCACATGTGATGCGCTGTTGGTGCTGGTCGGAACGACATCCGGCGCCAGTTCCTCATCAGCACTGCAATGCTTGTGCGACGAGGTGCTCAAGGCGGGTGACCTCGATGCGTCGGAATCCGGCGCCACGCTGTCCATTTACCGACCCAGCGGCTTGGCCGCGCGGCGGCTGGTGTTGGCGGCGGCAGGCGGAGGCAGTGCGGATGAGGTCCGCAAAGCCGTGCAAGCGGGCTGGGGACAAGTGAAGGCCGCCAAGCCAGCGACGCTGCTCATCGCGTCTACCTCGGCGTTGAAGCCCGAGAGCGCCTGCGCCGCGCTGACGGCCGCGGCCGACGCCAGCTACTGCTACACCACCACGGTTGGCAAGCCCAGGCCGCGTACCCTTACATCGCTGGCGCTGGCCACCCCCGAGGGGAGCGACGGGCTGGATGCCGCCATACGGCGAGCCCGGGCGCTCATTGCCGGCGTGGAACTGGCCAAGGAATGGGCGAATCGCCCCGCCAACCACGCCACGCCGCGCCTGCTGGCCGATGCCGCGCGCGATCTGGCCCGGCGCGCTGGCTCGTCGGTCAAATGCCAGGTGCTGCGCGAGCGCGAGATAGAAGACCTGGGCATGGGGGCCTTTCTCGCTGTGGCGCGTGGCTCGCACGAACCGCCACGCTTTATCGTGCTGCGGTATGAAGGGAGCAAGAAGCGCGAGGCGCCGGTGGTGCTGGTTGGCAAAGGCATTACCTTCGATACCGGTGGCATCTCGATCAAACCGGCACCCGAGATGGACGAGATGAAGTTCGATATGTCGGGCGCGGCCTCGGTGCTCGGGGCGTTCGAGGCGATCGCTAGGCTGAAGCCAGCGCTCAACGTGGTCGGGCTCATTCCAGCATGCGAGAACATGCCCGATGGCCGTGCGGTCAAGCCCGGCGACGTGGTCAAGAGCATGAGCGGTCAGACCATCGAAATTCTCAATACCGACGCCGAAGGCCGTCTCATCCTCTGCGATGCGCTGCACTATGCGGCGCGCTACAAGCCGCGCGCCATTGTGGATATCGCCACACTCACCGGCGCCTGCGTCATCGCGCTCGGGGCGTGTCGCAGCGGCTTGTTCAGCAATGACGACGCACTGGCCACCGCGCTGTTCGCTGCGGGAGAGTCATCGCAAGACCTCTGCTGGCGTATGCCGCTGGACGCGGTTTATGCCGAAGGCTTGCGTTCTCATTTCGCAGACGTTGCCAATGTGGCCGGTCGGCCGGGCGGGGCTGTCACCGCCGCCAAGTTTCTCGAGCGGTTCGTGCCGGCTGGCGCGGCCTGGGCTCACCTGGATATCGCAGGCACGGCATGGAAGGGGGGGCAAGCCAAGGGCGCGACGGGCCGCCCCGTTTCATTGTTGGTGCAGTATCTGCTTGCGCTGGCCGAGGAACGCGCGGAATCTGTCGTGAAAACCGGCTCCCATGGTTGAAGCCGTGCCAGCCGCAGGGAATGGTTTTCCGGTCGCTTTTCACTTCAACGTGGGTGAGCGGCTGCCTTATGCCTGCCGTCTGGCGCGCAAGGCGGTCGCGCGCGGCGACCGGCTGCTGATGGTGGGGCCCCGGGAAATACTCGACGCACTCGACCCGCTGCTGTGGACCTTCTCGGCGCTGGACTTCATTGCGCATTTGCGCGTGGATACGGGGGCCGCTTTGCCGGGCGATTGGTGCGAGGCCACGCCGGTGCTGCTGCACGATGAGAGCGCCATGGGGGCGGTGCGTGCAGAGGATGTGTCCGGTCGTTGGCTGGTCAACCTGGGAGATGCCGTTCCGGAAGACTATGCCCGCTTTGGTGGCGTGGTCGAGATCGTTGGAGACGCACCCGCGGAACGTGCCGCGGCGCGCCTTCGCTGGCGCCGCTACGCCGCCGATGGCCATGACATTCAGCAACACGACCTGAAGGCCCTGCGCGAAGGCCGAACCTGACATGAACATTCCTGCCCGCCCCCCACCCGGCCTGGTGCCTACCCTGACACAAGTCGTTCCGCTTCCCGAATGGGTCAACCCGGCGCCAATGGAGGCTGTGCCAGCTCCGACGCCTGCGCCCATCAGCGCGCCGGTTCCTCCGCCACCCGCGGACATCCCCTTGCGTGATGTGCAACCGGGGACGGCAGCCCCGCTGGATGCGCACGCCGTGGAGCTTGCCGTACAGCGTGCCGCGCAAGCCATGCAGCAGCGCGTCAAGGATTTGCTGCATCATTTGGCCATCGAGCAGCAGCGCCTGAACCTGCATGCGCAAAACGAGGTGCAGCAGATTGCCCAGCGCACCCTGCAGGAAATGCTGGAGCAACTGCATCGCGAGCCCCCGGGCAAACCCTGACAGCCTCGTCATCCGCCGGGCATTGAAGCTTGGGCACGCCTTGCCTTAGCGTGTTCCCTATCGAAAACCGGCGGGAAATGCGCTATGGTGCGCGGCTATTGATCGCGGCAGGTGTTGCGGTCAATGTCATGTTGTTTATGTTCCGAACTGGAGTTTTTCCTATGCACATGCAGATCAAATTGACGGTTCTGGCGGCGATCGCCGCCACCAGCGGGCTTGTGTTGGCCCAGGATGTTCAGGTCGTCAAGATCGGCCACGTGGCACCCATTTCCGGTGCTCAGGCGCACTATGGAAAGGACAATGAGAACGGCGTGCGCATGGCCATCGAGGAGCTCAATGCGCAGAACATCAGCATCGGCGGCAAGCGCATCCGCTTCGAAATCCAGGCCGAGGACGATGCGGCCGATCCCAAGCAAGGCGCGGCCGCCGCGCAGAAGCTGTGCGATGCCAAGGTCGCGGGCGTGGTGGGCCACCTGAACTCCGGCACCACCATCCCAGCCTCCAAGGTCTACAACGACTGTGGCATCCCCCACGTGACTGGCGCGGCGACCAATCCCAACCTCACCAAGCCCGGCTACAAGACCACCTATCGCATCATCGCCAATGACTTGGCGTTGGGCGCGGGCCTTGCGTTCTACGCGTCGGATGCGCTCAAGCTCAAGAAGGTCGCCGTGATCGACGACCGCACGGCCTATGGCCAAGGTGTGGCGGAGGTGTTCAAGAACACCGCCAAGACCAAGGGAATGACGGTCGTTGCCGAGGAGTTCACCACCGACAAAGCGACCGACTTCAACGCGATTCTCACCAGCATCAAGGGCAAGAACCCCGACGCGATCTTTTTCGGTGGAATGGACCCGCAAGCCGGCCCCATGTTGCGCCAGATGGAGCAACTCGGGTTGGGCAACGTCAAGTACTTCGGCGGCGACGGCATCTGTACGAGCGAAATCGTCAAGCTCTCGGGTGGCGCCAAGACACTGGGCGGCGTGGTTTGTGCCGAAGGCGGTGCCTCGCTGGCCAAGATGCCGGGTGGCAATGCCTGGAAGGCCAAGTACGACGCCAAATACCCGGGCCAATTCCAGGTCTACAGCCCCTACACCTATGACGCGACTTTCGTGCTGGTCGATGCCATGAAGCGCGCTAACTCGGTCGATCCCAAGGTCTACACGCCCAAGTTGGCCGAAACCAACTATCAAGGTGTGACGGCGAAAATCGCCTTTGAGCCCAACGGCGAATTGAAGAACCCCGCGATCACCCTGTACGTCTACAAAGACGGCAAGAAATCTCCGCTTAACTGATAAATTCGCAAGCGTCCAACAAAAACGCCCGGCTTCCCGGGCGTTTTTGTTTAGGCGGTGGCCGCGTGTTTGTGGCTGGCCGCTCTTGCTGAACCGTCAGGCAGCCGCGGCTTTGCGGGCGCGCGCAGCCGTCCACTTGGTGGCAAAGGCCTGCAGGTCCGACACGCGCTTGATCAGATCGGCTCCGGTCGCCGTGAGTCCGTAGCCTTCCTTGCCGTGGTCGATCCAGCCGGCCTCGCGCAACTCTTTCAGGCGCGTATTCAGCGTATTGGGCGTGATGCCTCCCACGCTGTCTTGTAGCAAACGAAAGGTTTGCGGATGGCCGTCGCGCAAGGCCCACAGCACACGCATGGCGTAGCGGGCTTCGAGCATGGCCAGAACCTGATGGATGGCGGTGTTCTCTCGCGAACTCATGTACGTGTTCTCCTCTAGGCAAACGGCTCTTGCGGCGGCCTATGCCGCTTTTCCACTGCCTGCTACACAAAACATAGCGATGAATATACCGCAAAAATCCTCGGTCGCTACAATTGTTGTAGCTCAGTGTGTAGTCCGCGCAACAGTGAGACTTCCAAATCAGGGTTTTCGCTAGGAAAACACCCGCAAACGGCGGTTCAGACCGACGGTGAGCGGTAGACGCGCTGCAACAATTGCAGCAGCGTGCGTTGCTCGGACGGAGACAGGCGCGCCACCAGGCGAGCCTCCAGTGCGGCCACCAATTCCTCGGCGCGAGCGACAAAGCTGCGTCCCTCATCGGTGGTGTACAGGCCGCTGGCCCGGCCGTCGCGAGGATGGGGCCTTTTTTCGATGAAGCCGCGCCTTTCCTGGCGCTGGATCAGGCCCACCAGATTGGGCGGCAGAATGTTCAGCGCCGCGCACAGTTGGCGTTGCGTGATGCCCGGGTTGTGCTCAATGAGAGACAGCACCGAAAATTCCACCGGCTTGAGCCGCAGCGGCTCCAGCACACGCAAAAAGCTCTCGATCGCCACCAGCGCCGTTCGGCGTGCGTTATAGCCGATCAACGTTTCCAGAAAAGTGGTATCGACCGTCTCGACGGCGGTCAATGCGAGCTCGCCTTCCAGAGCGGCGCCCGTGTCCTCGGTGCTCATGTTATGAGAGTGCCTCCTGCTCGTCGTCGGCGGACATCCGCTCGTTGATGATGCCCATGCGCAGCGCGAACTCGGGCCACACCCAGCGCCAGAAGGCCCGCCGGGGCTCGGCCCAGCGGGGCTCCCGCGCCAATGGGGCCTGAGCGATGCACAACCAACCCCAGCCGCACAGCAGCACGGCCGAGGCGCGCAGCACGTCGTCGGCCAACTCGTAGGGCAAGCGCGTGTCGCGTTGCGAGGCGGCGGCAATGGCCGCCAGGTCAAGCCCGAACGAACGCGCCGCTTCGCGCCAAATTGCGTGTTCCGGCGTGGAACCGCTCAGGGCGCCGTCGAGCTCTTCCCATAGCGCGGAAAACGCCGCACCGCCGTCGGGCAGGCATTTGCGCACCAGCAGGTCAATCGCCTGGATTTCGTTGGTGCCCTCGTAGATCATGGCCACGCGGCTGTCGCGCACGATCTGCTCGATGCCCCATTCGCGCACGTAGCCGTGGCCGCCAAACACCTGCAGGCAATCGCTCGCGCCAACGAAGGCCTGGTGTGTGCATGCGGCCTTGAGCACGGGGGTAATGAGCGAGCACCAGCGCCCCGCGCTGTCTCGGCGCGAGCCGTCCGGATGGTCTCGCGCCTCGTCGAGCGCGATGCCGGTGCGATACGCGGCCACGCGCATGCCGTCCACCCAGGCGCGTTGCGTGAGCAGGAGGCGTTGCACCGCCGGGTGCCGGGCAATCGGGTCGGCGCCGCCTGACGCCGTGGTCGAGCCGGGGGCGCGCATCTGCAGGCGCTCGGTGGCATACGCGTCGGCCAGTTGGTGGGCTGCGTCAAGCAGGCCGATGCCTTGCAAGGCCACGTGCAGGCGCGCGGCGTTCATCATCACGAACATCGCGTTCAGGCCTTTGCCGCTGGCGCCCACGGGCCAGCCGATTGCCTCATCAAAGCGCAGCACGCAGGTCGGGCTTCCGTGCAGGCCCATCTTTTCTTCGATGCGCTCGCAGCAGATGGCGTTGCGGCTGCCGTCGGGAAGAATCTTGGGCGCCAGGAACAGCGACAGACCCTTGGGCCCCGGGGGGGCGCCCCCCTCGCGCGCGAGCACCAGGTGGACGATGTTCTCGGTGAGATCATGCTCCCCGCCCGAGATGAATATCTTGGTGCCCGACAAGCGGGCCGAGCCATCGGCCTGCAGGCTGGCTCGCGTGCGCACGAGTCCCAGGTCGCTGCCCGCTTGCGGCTCGGTGAGTGCCATCGTCGCCAGCCATTCGCCACTGGCGATCTTGTCCAGATAGCGCGCCTTCAGCGCCTCGCTGCCATGGTGCTTGAGGCATTCATATGCGCCGTGCAGCAGGCCCGGTGCCATCGTGAAGCCGTGATTGGCGGCCGCCAGCCATTCGTAGAGCACGTTGTCCAGAACGGCGGGTAGCCCTTGACCTCCGTCGTCTGGCGCGCAGGCCAGCGCGGGCCAGCCTCCTTGCCAGAACTCCTGGTAAGCCTGCACGAAGCCCGGCGGCATGGTGACCTGCCCATCCTTCCAGCGCGCGCCCACTTCGTCGCCCTGCCGCGACAAGGGCGCGATCCGCTCCTGCACGAACACCGCCGCGCCAAGCAGCACGTCGCGCATCAGCGTTTCATCCACCTCGGCATGCCGCGGTATCTCCGCCACCCGCGCGGGCGCTCCCAGCACGTTGAAGAGCAGATGCGAAACATCATCGAGATTGGGACGGTAAGGCATGATTTTCGCTACGAAATAGATAGCTTATCGTGGTCGGTACCCAAGGTCAAAACCTAAAACAGGCACCAGAACGAGACACAGCAGGCGCGCCGACCAACAGCAAGCCCGCGCGTGCCCCGGCTCCGCCGGGACACTGCGCGGGCCCCCTGAGGGGGAGGCGCCGCAGGCGCTTCGGGGGATCAGGTATCCGCCGAGAACCCGATTTCCTTGACCACCTTGCGCCACTCGTCGGCGTCCGCCTTCAGCGTGGCGGCCAGTTGTTCGGGCGTCGAGTGCTGCGGCTCCATGCCCAGCAGGTTCATGCTGTTGATCACCTCCTTGTCGGCCAAGGCGGGCTGGAAGGCGGCATTGGCGCGGCGGATGATGGCCGGGTCGGTCTTGGCGGGCATGAAGAAGGCGTACCACTCGCGCATCGTGAGCGACGGGTAGCCCTGCTCGCGGTAGGTGGGCACATCGGGGATGAACGGGTTGCGTTGCGTGCCCGAGACGGCGATTGCGCGCGCCTTGCCGCCCTTGAGGTGTTGCAGCGCGTCGCCCACCGGGGACGACATCGAGGAAATCTGGCCGCCGATCAGATCCTGCATGCCGGGCGCCGAGCCGCGGTACGGCACGTGCTTGAGGTCCGTTCCGGTCTGCTTGGCCAGCAGCGCCGCCAGCAGGTGCGGCATGGAGCCCGCGGCGGGCGAGCCGTAGTTGGCCTTGTCCGGATTGGCCTTGCACCAAGCCAGGAAGTCCTTGACGTTCTTCACGCTCTCCGGCACCGCCGGGCCCACGCACAGCGCGTGGGCGAAATAGCAGCCCATCGACACCGGCGCCACGTCGTCCAGCTTGTAGGGCAGCTTGCTGTAGGTGGACGAATAGATGGTCAGCATGGATGCCGGGGTGAGCAGCATCACGCTGCCGTCGGCGGGCGAATCCTTGGGCGTGGTGACGGCGATCTGGCCGCCCGCGCCGGGCTTGTTTTCGACGATCACGGTGTTGGCATAACCGGTGAGCTTCTGGCCGACGCGGCGCGAGAACGCGTCGGACGTGCCGCCAGCGGGAAAGCCGCAGAGAATCTTGGCGGTGGCCAATTGGGACTGCGCGCGCGCGCCCAGCGGCAGGCCGAGCGCCGCGAGGCCGCCGAGCGCGGCAAATTGTTGAGTGAAATGGCGTCTAGAGGTCATGCGGCGTCTCCTATGGTTTTGCCGGGGTGATGAAACGGGGAGAGGTGAGTCCCTCAATCCTCGGGCGTGAAGCCCGAGGCTTTGACGAGGGGCTCCCAAAAAGCGAGTTCCGCCTTTTGAACCTGCGCGAGCGCGCTGCCATCGCTGACCGCTTCGCGCAGGCCGATCTTGGCCAGCGGTTCGCGCAATGCCGATGCGCCGGCTTTCAGCGCCGCCGTCAGAGCCTGCACGCGCTCCGGCGGCGTGGCGGCTGGAGCGTAGATGCCGTACCAGCCGTCGAGCGTGAAATCGATGCCCAGTTCCCGGAGGGTGGGGACACCGGTGAGAAAGGCCGTGCGCTCGCTGCCGGTCGTGGCGAGCACTCGCAGCTTGCCCGCGCGGTGCTGTTCGACCACGTCGGCCAGCGGTGAACTGGTCAGCGCGATGGCGCCGCCCATCAGATCGACCGCCGACAGCGCCGAGCCGCGGTAGGGCACATGCGCCAGCGGCAGGCCGGTGCGCTGCGCGACGGTCGTGCCGATGAAATGTGGAACCGTGCCCGCGCCCGGCGAGCCAAACGCGGGTTTGTTGGCGGGCTCCTTGGCCCAGCGCGCGAACTCGGCCCAGCTTTGCGCCTGCGTCTGCGGTCCCGTGGCCAGCGCGTAATCGAGTGTGGCGACCCGGCCGACCGGCGCGAAATCGCGCACCGGGTGGTACTTCAGGTTGCGGTAGATGTGCGGAAACAGCGTCATCGGCCCATGGGGAACCAGCATCAGCGTGTCGCCATCCGGCCGCGCGGCCTTGACCGCCTCCAGCGCCAGACGGCCCGCCGCGCCAGCGCGGTTTTCCACCACCACCGCGCGCCCCAGCGCCGCGCGAAATTGCTCGGCCACCTGGCGCGCCGTCTGGTCAATCGATCCGCCGGGCGCAAAGCCCACGATCAGACGCATCGCGCTACCCTGCTGCGCGAGCAAGGCGGGCGCGGCGCAAGCGGCGGCAATGCCGGCGAGGGTCTGGCGGCGGTTGGTCATGGCGGTGCTCCTAGGGAATCAGGTACAAAGTTCTTTGATGAAGGCGGGTACCGGTATGGCCTTGAGCTTGTCCGGGTTGCCCTCCGGGTGGACGACGAACGCTCGCGTCTCGCGGCCCTCGCACAGCACTTCGTCGCCCTTCTTCACCACGTGTTTCTGAATGATGACCTTCTCGCGCCACTCTTCTACCGTGGTGTGGATATGGATCGTGTCGCCATAGGTGGCCGGGCGCATGAACCTGGTGTGGATCTCCAGCAGCGGCGTGCCGATGATTCCGGTGGTTTTTTTCAGCTCGCGCCAGGGCGGCACGCCGCATTCGACGAAGAAGTGCAGCGAAGCGGCGTCCATCCACTTGGAGAAATTGGGAAAGAACACGATGCCGGCGGGATCGCAATCGCCGAACATCACTTTCACGTCGTAGACAGTGGTCTTGCTCATCGTGGTGCCATCCTCAACGCGCCATCCAGGCGAATGGTTTCACCGTTCAGGTGACCGTTCTCCACCATGTGGCAGGCCAGCCGCGCGAACTCCGCCGGCTCGCCCAGGCGCTGCGGAAACGGAATGCTGGCGGCCAGGGATTGCTGGATCGCCTCGGGCAGCGTGCGCATCAGCGGCGTGGCAAACAGCCCCGGGGCGATCGTGTTGACGCGGATGCCGTGCTGCGCGAGATCGCGCGCCATGGGCAGCGTCATGCCCACGACGCCGGCCTTGCTGGCGCTGTAGGCCTGCTGGCCGACCTGGCCGTCAAACGCCGCCACCGAGGCGGTGAACACCATGGCGCCACGCTCCGCACCGTCGGCGCCGCCCAGCGGATCGAGTTTGGCGCAGGCGGCGGCAAACACGCGCGCCATGTTGTAAGTGCCGATCAGGTTGACGTTGACCACCTTGATGAAGTCCGCCAACGGCGCGGGCGAGCCGTCCTTGCCGACCACCCGCTTGGCCGAGCCGATGCCCGCAATCTGCATCAGGATGCGCGCCGGTCCGTGAGACACCGCCGCCAACGCGACGGCCGCCTCGGCGCTGGCCGCGTCGCTCACGTCGCAGGACAGGGCCAGCGCGGTGCCGGCGCCGTGCGCGGCGTTCAACTCGTCGGCCAGCTTTTGGGCATTGCCCAGGTTGACGTCCAGCACCGCCACCTTCGCGCCAGCCGCCGCCAGCGCGCGGGCGGTTGCTTCACCCAGGCCCGAGCCACCGCCCGTGACGAGTGCCGATTGACCCCTGATTTGCATGATTGCTCCTCAAACTGTAGTAAAAAATGATAGCTGCTCGTGGTGGGTTTTATTGGCTTTCTGGCCAAAATCACCCTTGAAAAACATCGAAAAAATGAAAAATCCGGGTTTTCACGGTCTGCGGCAGGTGCCGATGGCACTACCGCGCCGCCGGGTTCTCCAGCAGCAGCGCGATGCCCTGGCCGCCGCCCACGCAAGCGCTGGAAATGCCGTAGCGCAGGCCCGAGCGCTGCAACTCGCGCGCCAGCGTATTGGTCAGGCGCACGCCCGTGACCGCCAGCGGATGACCCAGCGCAATGGCGCCGCCATTGACGTTGAGCTTGTCCAGATCCAGCCCCAGTTCCTTGCCCACGGCCAGGGTCTGGGCGCCTTGCGCTTCGTTGATCTCGAAGCGGCCCACGTCGGAGAGCTTCAGTCCGGCGCGCTCCAGCACCAGGCGGATGGCCGGCGCCGGGCCGATGCCCATGATCTCCGGCGGCACGCCCACGGCGGCGGCGGCCACCAGGCGCGCGATCGGCTTGAGGCCTTGCGCCTTGGCAAACGCGCCGCTGACCACCACGGCAGCGGCGGCGGCATCCACCAGGGCCGAGCTGTTGCCGCCGGTCTGCACGCCGCCTTCGAACACCGGGCGCAGCTTGGCCAGCACCTCCACGGGCGAAGGCCGCGCGTGGGTGTCGATGTCGGCCTTCTCGACCTTGGCGGGCAGCTTGATGCCGCGCGTCTTGTAGCCTGCCAACTCGAACTTCTCGCTCACCACCGGCACGATTTCACCGGCCAGGAAGCCCGCCTGCTGCGCCGCGATGGCGCGCGCAAAGGAGCTGGCGGCAAACGCATCGACCTCTTCGCGCGTGATGCCGTACTTCTTGGCCAGGTTCTCGGCCGTCTGGATCATGTTGATACCGGCTGCCGGGTCCTTGAGCGCCTCCCACATGTAATCCTTGAAGCCCACCGGAGCGCCGAGCTTGAAGCCGGTGCGGTGATTGAAGGCCGCGATCGGGTTGCGCGTCATGCTCTCGGTGCCGACGATCAGCGCCGCATCGGCCAGGCCAGCCTGGATCTGCTCGCCGGCTTGGCGGAACAGCTCGAACCCGGTGCCGCAAATGCGCTGCACCATGATCGCGGGCACTTCCACCGGCACGCCGCTGTACAGACTCACGTGGCGCGGCAGGAAGAACTGGTCGAAGTCGCCCGGCGCCATGTTGCCGGTGACCACCGAGCCGATGGCCTGCGCCGGCACGCCCGCGCGTGCCAGGGCCTCGCGCCCAACCTTGATGCCCAGGTCGGTGGGCGAGATGTCGCCCAGGATGCCGCAGTAATCCACCATCGGCGTGCGCACGCCGCCGGTCATCCAGATGTCGTCAAACGTTTGTGCAAAGCCTTTGCTGGCAGCCATGAGATGCTCCTGATTGTGTAGGGTTACGCGTTGTGTGGCGCAATGGCCTCGGCCAGGGTTCCGTCGTGCAGCGCGTCCACCAGCGCCGCGCGGTTCTTGAGCACGGCGCGCTGGTTGATCGAGCCCTTGTCGGTTACCTCGCCGAGGTCCAGCGAAGGCGGATCGGCCAGCAGCGCCAGCAGCGCGATGCGGTTGGCGCTGCCGGTGGCACTGGCGGCCAGATCGTGCACCAGGCCCTGGAAATGCTCGCGCACCGCGCGGTTGGCGACCACGTCCTTGGCCGGGGTGTTGTCTGGCAGACCCGCGAAAGCGCGGCAGGCGGCCATGTTGGGGAAGATCAGCGCGCCCACCTCGTGCCGGTTCAGCCCGGTGATCACCACATCCTGCACATAGGGTGCGCCCATCTGGATGATCTTGCCGCGCAGCGGGCCGACCGAGACGAAGGTGCCGGTGGCGAGCTTGAAATCCTCGGCGATGCGGCCGTCGAAGCGCAGGCCCAGGTGGATGTTGGCCGGATCGATCCAGGTGACCGCATCGCCCGTGCAAAAGTAGCCGTCCTCGTCGAAATGATCCGCCGTGTCCTGCGGCGCGCGCCAGTAGCCCGGGGTGATGTTGGGGCCGCGGTAGCGCACCTCGACCTTGCCGTCGCTGGGCACGAGCTTGAGTTCCATTCCCGGCGTGGGCAGGCCCAGATCACCGGCGCGTACCGTGGGATTGGTCACGAACAGCCCGAAGGGGCCGGACTCCGTCATCCCCAGGCCGCTGGTCATGACGACGCGCTCGCCGATTTCCGCTTCCTCGCTGGCGTAGAGACTGTCCCACACCGGCTGGGCCAGCGCGGCACCCGCGTAGAAGAACATGCGCACGCGCGACAGGAAGGTCTTGCGCAACGCCGCGTCCGTCTTCATCGCGTTGGCGATGGCCTCGAAGCCCGTGGGCACGTTGAAATACAACGTGGGCGCGATCTCGCGCAGGTTGCGCAGCGTCTCGTGGATCAGCGCGGGCGTGGGCTTGCCTTCGTCGATGTAGAGCGTGCCGCCGTTGTTGACGATCATGCCGAAGTTGTGGTTGCCGCCAAAGGTGTGGTTCCAGGGCAGCCAGTCGATCAGCACCGGCGGCTCGTCCTGCAGCACCGGCATGGATTGGCGCATCTGCTGCTGGTTGGCGCACCACATCCGGTTGGTGTTGATGACCGCCTTGGGCAGCTTGGTCGAGCCGCTGGTGAACAGGAACTTGACGATGGTGTCAGGCCCGGTGGCGGCCATCGCCTCGTCTACCGCAGCCGTGGCGGGCGTATCGACCAGCGCCTGGAACGGCGTGAACGGGCGGTCTTCCAGCTGGCCATGCGCCAGCACCACTTCCACGTCGGGCGCGACCACCTTGACAATTGCCTTGGCGTACCGCGTGTCCGCCGCGAACACCAGGCCGGGCGTGAGCGTGTCGTAGACATGGCGCAGCTTGGAATAGTCGGTGCTGATCAGCGAATATGGCGCCGAGGCCGGACACCAGGGCACGCCCGCCACCAGGCAGCCCAGCGCCAGCAGCGCGTGCTCGATGTCGTTTTCCGACAGGATGAGCACGGGACGGTCGGCGGACAGCTTGCGGTCGAGCAGCGCCTGCGCGATGTTGCGCGCCACGCGCCAGGCCTCGCCGTAGGTGACGGCCCGCCAGTCTCCGCGCGTGCCGTCGGCCAGGCGCTCGCGTTGCGCGATGAAGCGGCGCTCGGGCGCTTCGCGCGCCCAATGCGCCAGGCGGTCCGCCATGCGCAGCGGGTAGTCCGGCAGCGCCTTGCTGGCGCGCAGAAACTGCACGCCGTCCTTGCCGGACGTGAGCGTGCCCTCGGTCACGCCGAACGCCAGTGGCCGAAATCTGGTGGTCTCACCCATGCCTTGTCTCCGTGGTTATCGATGATTCAGGTAGGCGCCGCGCGATGCGCGCCGGCTCAGGCGCGGCGGACCTTGGTGCCGGCCTTGCCTTCAAGGAAGGCGCGCACGCGCGCCTTGGCCTCGGGCGCGCTCTGCGCGATGGCCGAAATGAGCGCTTCGGTGAAAAAGCCCTGATCGGCCGGCTGCTCGGCAATGCGCGGCAGCGCGTGCATGAGCGAGTAATTGGTCAGCGGCGCGTTGGTGGCTATGCGCTTGGCCAGCTCCAGCGCCTTGTCGAACGACGCTCCCTGCGGCACGAGGTATTGCGCAAAACCCAGGCGCTCGCCGTCCTTGGCGTCGTAGACGCGGCCCGTGAGCATCATGTCCGTCATGCGCGCCACGCCGATCAGACGGGGAATGCGCACCGATCCGCCGCCGCCGACGAAGATCCCTCGCGAACCCTCGGGCAGCGCGTAGAACGTGCTGTCGTCCGCCACGCGAATGTGGCAGGCGCTGGCCAGCTCCAGACCGCCGCCGACCACCGCGCCATGGAGCGCGGCGATCACCGGCACCGGACCGAACTGCAGCACGTTCAACGCGTCGTGCCAGGTGCGCGAGTGGTGCATCCCTTGCGCGGCGTCGCGCTCCTTGAGTTCCGATAGATCCAGGCCGGCGCAGAAATGCTCGCCCTCGCCACAGAGCACCGCGGCGCGCACGCTCTCCGGCATGTTTTGGAACACGTCGCGGATGGCGTAGATCAAGCCGTCCGACAGCGCGTTGCGCTTGGCCGCGCGGGTGAGGCGGACGATGGCAATTTCCTTTGTCTCGCCCTGGAGCTTGACGGAAAGGTCGGGATTCTTCTTCAGCCGTGTAGCCATGGCGCGATTCCTTGTCGTGTGGTTTCAATCGGTGGTCAAATTATGGTTATAAAAAATATCTATTTCAAGCCTATTCGACAACTTGTTATCTAGGGAAAACCCTTGTGTGAGACGCCGATCCGCGCCGCCATCGGCGGCTCGCCGCACGCGCGCCAGAGGCCAAAACGGCACAATGACCGCCAAATCGACATTCATCAACATTCATTCAGGAGACCCCGATGCCCTCACGCCGCCGCCTTCTTGCCAGCCTGTTCACCGCCGCCGTGGCGTGGTCGGGCAGCCATGCCGCGCTGGCCGCGGACAAGTTCCCGAGCAAGCCCATTCGCATCGTGGTGCCGTTCGGCGCTGGCGGGGTGGCGGACCTCACCGCGCGCACCGTCGCGCAAGCCATGGCCGAGCAGCTCAAGCAAGGCGTGATCATCGAGAACAAGCCGGGCGCTGGCGGCATCGTCGCCAGCGAAACCGTGGCGCGCGCCACGCCGGACGGCTACACGCTGCTGCTGATGAGCAACGGCACGGCGGTGAGCGAGGGGCTGTTCAAAAAGCTGCCGTTCGATTCGCGCACCGATTTCGCGCCCATCAGCCTGCTGGGCATGTTCGATATGGCGGTACTGGTGCCCGGCAATTCGCCGTACAAGACGCTGCCGGACTTGCTGGCCAAGGCCAAGACGGCGCCGATCAACATCGGCACGGTGGCGATCGGCAGCACGCAGAACCTGGCCGCCGAGCTGCTCAAGAACGGTGCGGGCGTGGACGCGCAGATCGTGCCCTTCAACGGCACGCCTGCAGTGGTGACGGCGTTGCGCGGCGGCCAGATCGACGCGGCGGTGGAAATCCTGGCGCCGATGGTCGGGCAGATCCAATCGGGCGCGGTCCGTGCACTCGCCGTGATGGGCGACAAGCGCAACGCGCAATTGGCCTCGGTGCCCACCGTGAAGGAGTCGGCCAAGCTGACGAACGTGACCGCCGCGTCGTGGAACGCGCTCGCGGCGCCCGCCAAGACGCCCAAGCCCGTCATCGACAAGTTGCAAGCCGAGGTGGCGCGCGCCCTGGCCAAACCCGATGTGAAGAAACGCCTGGCCGAACTCGGCGTGGAAGCGCGTGCCTCGACGCCAGCCGAACTGAGCAAGCACCTGGATGCCGAGATCAAGCGCTGGGGCGCGGTGATCGATCAGGCGAAGATCGAAAAGCAGTAACCGCCTGAGACGTTCGGCCTTGGAAGACCTGGACCTGCCCGGCCGATTGCTCGCCAAGGCGCGGCGCCTGGCCACGCCGTGCGGGGGGGGCGATCTCGTCTGGCACACCTGGGGCGAACCCAGTCCGGGCCGCGTGCCCGTGGTGTTGTTGCACGGCGGCAGCGGCAGTTGGACGCACTGGATCCGCAACATCGAGCCGCTGGTGGCGTTGGGTCACCATCTGATCGTTCCCGACCTGCCCGGATTTGGCGATTCGCAAGCACTGCCGGGCAGCAGCGATGCCGACGCCATCGTCGTGCCGCTCGAAGCTGGTCTGGCCCAACTGCTGGGAGACGCGCCGTGCCAGATGGTCGGCTTTTCGTTTGGTGGG
This sequence comes from Burkholderiaceae bacterium, assembly GCA_036752305.1. GTDB lineage: Bacteria > Pseudomonadota > Gammaproteobacteria > Burkholderiales > Burkholderiaceae_C > DAIOSZ01. The sequence continues at coordinate 11,670 of DAIOSZ010000004.1, read as the reverse complement.
CTCACGGCCGGGCTGTGGCTGGCCCAGCATCCGGCGCGTGCCACTCGGCTGGTCCTGGTGGGCGCGCCCGCGATGGGCGTGGTGCCGCAGCGGCAGTTCGAACTCAAGGGCTGGCGCCACCTGCCCGAAGGCGAGGCGCGGCGCGACATCCACCGCCACAACCTGGCCGCGCTGATGCTGCACGATCCGGCGCTCATTGAAGGACTTGCCCTGCGCCTGCACGAGGAGAACGTCGCACGTGACCGCATGCCGCGCCGGCGCCTGGCCCATACCGATGCGCTGGCGCGTGCCTTGCCGGCCATCGCGTGCCCGGTGCATGCGATCTACGGTGAGCGCGATGCGCTCTACAAGAGCTGGATCACCGATCTGGAGGCCGCCTATCGTCGCGTGACGCCCGATCTGCGCGGCTTTGCGCTCATTGAAGGCGCGGGCCACTGGGTGCAGTTCGAGGCGCCGGAGCGCTTTGACGCTGAACTGGCACGGGCGCTGGTGGACTGACCCGCAGGCCTTGCCGTGGCTGAGCCGCCGGGAATGGGGCTTGCGGGATCAGAAGAAATGGGTAATATTATTGTTATTACCATGAATATGGCAGGCCACCATGACCACCACCGTGAAACTTCCCGCCGATCTGGAGCTGTCGCTGCGCCGGCGCTGCGCGGCCGAGGGACGCTCGCTCAGCGAAGTCATGCGCGATGCGCTGGTGGCCTATCTGGCGGCCAAGCCCGCTCCACCCACATCGGCTTTTGCGCTCGGAGCCGGCCTGTTCGGGCGGTACGCGGGCCCGGCTGACCTGGCGGCCAGCCGCAAGTCGGCGCTGGCCGACGAGTGGGCCGCCAAACACGATGCGCGGGGCGCCGTCCATGGGTGACCCGGGCGTTGCCGAGGCACCCGCGGGCTACCGCCTGGTTGCGCACGGCCGTGCGATGGTGGACAGCGGCCCGCTGATTGCGCTGTTCAACGCGGCCGACCGCTGGCACGCGCCCGTGCTGGCGTGGTTGGAAGCCCACCCGTCGGTCCACCTGGTGAGCACCTGGCCGGTGCTGACCGAGGTCTGCGCGCTGCTGGCGCGGCGCCTGAACAACGCGGCGGCGCTGGATTTCCTGACCTGGGTCGAGCGCGGCGCGGTACGGGTCGATGCCCCGGTTGCCGCCACCGTGGCGGAGGTGCGCCGCCTGAGCCAGCGCTTTTCGAGCCTGCCCTTTGACTTGGCCGATGCGTCGGTGGCCGAAGCCGCCGAGCGCCTGGGTATCGAGGGCGTGCTGAGTATCGATGCCGATTTCGACGTCTACCGCAACGCCCGGGGCAAGCCCTTGCTCAACCTGCTGCGGACGGCGTGACCGGTGGGGGTTCGACGGTGGCGATGCGCGCGCCCTTGGCGACCTGGCCCCCGGCCTGAACGGTGATTTCCAGCACCCGCCCAGCGACCGGGGCGGTGACCGCGTGTTCCATCTTCATGGCCTCCAGCACCGCGATGCGCTGGCCCGCTCGCAGGTCGTCGCCCACGGCCACCAGCACCTGCACCACGCGCGCGGTGAGCGGCGCGGTGACGGTGCCGCCCGCCTGGCTCGCATCCACCTGGCCGCGCCTGTGGACGATGCGTTGCAGGTGCCAGGCTCGGCCCGCATGGAACAGGTGCAGACCACCGGGCTCCGGAGCGAACAGCACGGACTCGCGCACGCCGTCGAGCACCGCTGAAAATTCCGCCGCGCCATTCGCATCGGCCCACACCGTGCCAAGCGCGAGCGCCGCGCCGTCCACCTCCACTTGCCAGCGGCCTTCGGTGCGGCGCAGGGCGCAGGCGTGGCGCTTGTCCGCACAGGCCAGGATCAGGTCGCGGACGGCCAACTCGGTGGCGCCCGGCGTCGGCAGGGCAAAGGCGCGGGCGCCGTTGTCGGCGATCGCGCAGGCCAGCGCGGCGAAGGCCAGCGTGCGGGGGCCGGGGGCGGGCGGGGCGCACAGGGCGGGGTGTTCGGCGATGAAGCCGGTGTGCACCGCGCTGCCCGTGGCAAACGCCGGGTGTTCCAGGCAATCGGCCAGAAAGGCGGCGTTGGTTTGCGTGCCCAGCAGCACGGTGTGCCGCAGCGCGGCAGCCAGCTTGCGCCGCGCTTCGTCGCGCGTGCGGCCGTGGGCGATGAGCTTGGCAACCATCGAGTCGTAGTACGGCGAGATGACGGCGCCTTCTTCCAGGGCGTGGTCGATGCGCACGTCAAAGGCCTCGGGCGGCGCGCGCCAGCGCAGGACCGGGCCGGTTTGCGGCAGGAATCCACTGGCGGCGTCCTCGGCGGTCAGGCGTGCCTCGATGGCGTGGCCGTGCAGATGCGGCTCATCCTGCGCCAGCGTGAGCGGCTCGCCCGCCGCCACGCGCAACTGCCATTCCACCAGATCCAGGCCGGTGACGGCTTCGGTGACCGCGTGTTCGACCTGCAGGCGGGTGTTCATCTCCATGAAAAAGAATTCGCCCGAGCGGTCGAGCAGGAACTCCATCGTCCCGGCGCCCACGTAGCCGATGGCCCGGGCGGCCTGCGCTGCGGCCTGCCCCATGCGCGCGCGCAGCGCGGCATCGACGGCGGGAGAGGGCGCCTCCTCGATCAGCTTCTGGTGGCGCCGCTGCACCGAGCAATCGCGCTCGCCCAGGTGAATGGTGTTGCCGTGCGCGTCGGCCAGCAACTGGATTTCAACGTGCCGGGGCTGGACGAGGGCGCGCTCCAGCATCAGCGTGCCGTCGCCGAAGGCGGCCAATGCCTCGGCGCGCGCCGATTGCAGCGCGGCGGGAAGGTCGGCGCTGGCCTGCACCAGCCGCATGCCGCGCCCGCCGCCGCCGGCCGTGGCCTTGACCATGATCGGGTAGCCCACGCGCTCGGCCTCGCGCTCCAGCGTGGCGTCCGACTGGTCCTCGCCCTGGTAGCCGGGGATGCAGGGCATGCCCGAGGCCATGACGCGCCGCTTGGCCTCGGCCTTGTCGCCCATGGCTCGGATGGCCGCGCCCGACGGGCCGATGAAAACCAGGCCGGCCGCGACCACGGCATCGGCAAAGTCGGCGTTTTCGGCCAGGAAACCATAGCCGGGGTGAATGGCGTCTGCGCCCGCGCGCCGGGCGGCTTGCACGATGGCGGCGGCGTTGAGGTACGAGGCACGTGGCGCCGCGCCGCCGATGTCCACTGCCAGGTCGGCCGCGCGCACGTGCGGGCTGGCGGCGTCCGCCTCGGAGTAGACGGCCACGCAGCCGTGGCCCAGACGCCGCAGCGTGCGGAAGATGCGCAGCGCGATCTCGCCACGGTTGGCAACGAGCACGGTCTGGAAGGGGCGGCAGGCGGGAAGGGTCATGGGGAAATCGGTCACTTCAAAAATAGGAGCTGCCCGTGGTGGTTTTATATGGGGTACAGGCCATTTTTTTGATGAAAATCTTGGCTTTTCGGCGATTTTGACGGTGGATTTTGAAGAATTTGTAGATATATCTACAAAAGATGTAGAGGCATCTACAAATCTTTTGAAAAACGGGCTCCAAAGGGCGTTTCAAAGGCATATTTCATATGCAAAACTGGCAGTTTTGTCATATTTGACAACCACGGACAGCTATAAAAATAGGAGTTCATCGCATCAGGCCATAAGGCCCATCTTGCGCGCGATGACCATCAGCATGACTTCATCGGCGCCGCCGCCAATCGACGTCAGCCGCATGTCACGGTAGGCGCGCGAGACCGGGTTGTCCCAGGTGTAGCCCATGCCGCCCTGGAATTGCATGCACCAGTCGGCCACCTCGCGGCCCAGTCGCCCAGCCTTGAGCTTGGCCATCGAGGCCAGCTCGGTCACGTCGCCGCCTTGCACGTAGGTGTGCGCGGCCATGTGGACGAGGCCGCGCAGGGCTTCGATCTCGGTCTTGAGTTCGGCCAGCTTGTATTGGATGAACTGGTTGTCCAGCAAGGGCTTGCCGAAGGCCTGGCGCTGGCGCAGGTAGTCGGCGGTCAGGGTGATGAGGTCGGCGCAGGCCAGGCGCCGCGCGGCGCCATCCAGGCGCTCGGCCTGGAATTGCTCCATCTGGTAGATGAAGCCCAGCCCTTCTTCGCCGATGCGGTGGCGTACCGGGACGCGCACTTCGTCAAAGAAGATTTGCGCCGTGTCGGACGACCACATGCCGAATTTCTTGATTTTCTGCACCTCGACGCCGCGCGCGCGCCGGCCCCGCTCGTCCTTGAGCGGCACGATGATGAGCGACTTGTTCTTGTGCGGCGCGCCCTCGGAGGTGTTGCACAGCAGGCAGATCCAATCGGCCTGCGTGCCGTTGGTGATCCACATCTTGGCGCCCGAGATCACATAGTCGTCGCCGTCGCGGCGCGCCCGGGTCTTGAGCGAGGCGACGTCGGAGCCCGCGCCTTGCTCCGACACGCCGATGGCCGCCACCTGCTGGCCGGCGATGGCGGGCTCGAGGAATTCCCGGCACAGCGCGTCGCCGCCGTGGCGTGCCAGCGCGGGGGTGGCCATGTTGGTCTGCACGCCAATCCCCATGGCCACTCCCTGGGTGCGGGCGTGGCCGATGGCTTCGGCGGCGGCCAGCGCGTACGAGAAATCCAGGCCTTGGCCGCCGTAGGCCTCGGGCTTGGTGATGCCGAGAAAGCCCAGACGACCCATCTTGGCGAACAGTTCGTGCGCAGGAAAGCATTCGGCGGCTTCCCACTCGTCGGCAAAGGGGTCGATTTCGCTGGCCACGAAGCGGCGCAGGCTGGCCATGAGCGCGTGGTGGTCTGGCGTGTAGAGCATGGCGCGGCCGTCAGAAGCGCGCGACGCCGAACTGTACCGGCCGCACGGTGCGCGCATCGGCCTCGCGCGCGGTGGCCAGCGCGAAGGCGAGCACCGCGCGCGTGTCGCGCGGGTCGATCACGCCGTCGTCCAGCACGTGGCCGCTGGTGTAGAACGCGCCGGCCTGGCGCTCGAAGTTGTCGATGATGGCCTGCTTTTGCGCTAGGAGCTTGGCCTCGTCCACCGTCGCGCCCTTGCGCGCGGCCTGCGCGCGGGCGACGATTTCCATCGTCGTGGCGGCTTGTTCGCCGCCCATCCCGGCGGTGCGTGCGTTGGGCCAGGTGAAGGCAAAGCGCGGCTTGAAGGCGTAGCCGCACATGCCGTAGTTGCCCGCGCCGAACGAGGCGCCGCAGTGCACGGTGAACTGCGGCACGCGCGAGTTGGACAGCGCCTGGATCATTTTGCTGCCGTGCTTGATCATCCCGGCCTCCTCGGAGGCGCGGCCGACGATGTAGCCGGTGGTGTTTTGCAGAAACACGATGGGCGTGCCCGACTGATTGCACAACTGGATGAACTGCGCGGCCTTGGCGGCGCCGGGCGGGTCGATGGGGCCGTTGTTGCTGATGAAGGCGCACAAGTGGCCTTCGATGCGGCCATGGCCGCAGACGGTGGACAGACCGTAGTCGGGCTTGAAGTCGAGCCAGCGCGAGCCGTCCACGAGGCGGGCGATCACCTCGCGCATGTCCACGGGCTGGCGGTGTTCGAGCGGCATCACCCCGGCGATCTCGTCGGGCGGCAGCAGCGGAGGCTCGGGCTCGGTGCCCGGGGCGGGCCTGGCGGCGGCGGCGCGGTTCCAGTCCAGGCCGGCGACGATGTCGCGCGCCAGTTCGATGGCGTGCGCGTCGTCCTCGGCCACGTAGTCGGCCAGCCCGCTGACGCTGGCGTGCATGTCGGTGCCGCCAAGCTCCTCGTCGGTGGCGATTTCTCCGGTGGCGGCCTTGAGCAGCGGCGGGCCGGCCAGAAAGGCCTTGGCTTGGTTGCGCACCATGACCACCACGTCCGACAGCCCGGGCATGTAGGCGCCACCCGCGGTGGACGAGCCGTGCACCACCGTGATGACCGGGATGCCCGCCGCCGACAGGCGCGCGAGCTTGTAGAAGATGGCGCCGCCGCGCACGAATTTGTCCACGCGGTACTTCAGCAGGTTGGCGCCGGCGGACTCAACCAACTGGATGAACGGCAGCTTGTTTTCCAGCGCGAGGTCCTGGCAGCGCTGGAACTTGAGATTGCCGCTTTCGGTGATGGCGCCGGCGTCAATGCCGGAGTCGTTGGCGACGACCATGCAGCGCACGCCGCGCACGAAGCCGATGCCGGCGACCAGCGCTCCGCCGGGCACCACCTTGGCGGGATCGGGCTCGTCCATGGCGTAGCCGGCCAGCGTGGCGATCGGCAGGAACGTCTGGCCAGGGTCGAGCAAGCGGGCCACGCGCTCGCGGGGCAGCAGGGCGCCGCGTTTGTCGAAGATCGGCTTGGCGCGGGCGGATTGGTCGGCCGCGCGCTGCTCAAGCGCGCGCAGTTCGCGCACGCGTTCGAGCATGCCCTGGCGCCGTTGGTCGAAGCTTTCGCTGGTGGTGGAGATGAGGCTGGAGTAGGGCTGCATGGAGCGGTGAGGAAAAGCGCCTAGGGCAGGGATTCAATGTCAAACGCGCCCGACACGGCAAGAGCGCGTGCGACAGCCGGCTCCATCAGCGCTGGCCCTGGGCTGGTCCTGGATTCGGAGGAAGCCAGTTGAAGTCCACATAACGGCGGATGACCAGGCAGCCCGGGGGCGTCTCGACGAGCGAGACGGTGGAATTGGGATCCTTGGGGTCGAGGTAGACCGTCATGTTCTGCAACAGGCGCGTGGCGCGAAACCCGTTCAACTCCTGCTGGGCGAGGACGCTGCAGGGGAACGGGGCCGAGGAGATGCGCTCAGCGTGAACCGCGCATTCGCCATTGGCGCTGGGGATGACGGCAATGGACATGGCGGCGCCGCCGTTGACGTATTCCAGGCCAATGAGCGAGAAAACCGCCGACTGATCCTTGCGGCGCCGGTCCCAGTCGAGCAGCACGTCGTTGCCGATGGTGCCGTCGAGCGCCAGCGTGGCCAGGCGCGCCATGGCCGGGCGGCATTGCCTGAGCCCCACGTTGTCCAGCGCCGCCAGCAGCGCGTTCTGCACCTGTGCGGCCGGGCCGCTCTTGAGCACGTTTTGCGCGAGCGCGGCGGGGCTGGCGAGCGCGATGGCCGTGGCGGACAGGGCCGCGCATGCCACGCCTTGCGCCGATTCAAGCCACGATGCGGCGGATTTCCTCGGTGTACAGGGCCACGTTGCCGGCGTAATGGGGCGCGAGGCGGGCGATGTAGGCACGGGCGTTGTCCCGGTAGTGGCTGAGTTCAAGGTCGTGGCGATCGTAGGCCTGGCGCAAGGCGCGCGCGGCTTCCTCGCAATCGAAATCATGATAGCGATAGCCGCAGTCGCCCAGCAAAGGGGAATTGTGGATCAGCGGAAAGCCGCAGTGCAGCGCCTCGTAGTAGATGTAGTTCTGCGCGTTTTCCCACTGGTGGCAGACCAGCGCGTCAATGAGTTTGGCGAACACCTCGTAGGCGGGTACCCGGCCTTCGAAACTGGCCACGCCGTGCTGGACCAGGTCCAGGCTGTTGGCCAGCGCGGAAAAGGGCGCTTTGTTCAGGTGCGGCAGGGTATTGAACATCCACACATGCTCGAGCATGTTCGGGTCGGCCCGGTGCGCGCATTCACAGGCGAGCAGGGGAATGAGGTAGGTCTTGACGTAGGAGAGGTTCGGTTCGGCAACGCCAATCCGCCACCGGCGCTCGCCTGGGCGGTAGTGGACTTGGTCGATCAGGCCGGCTTCCTTCGCCGCCCGATCGAACAGCTCGGGTGACCACAGGTGAGGCATGATGGCCACGGGCGAGCGAACCGCCGCTTGGTAATACGGCGCGCAGGTGCGGCGGTATTCCTCCAGCGTCCATACGGCATCGCGGGGGGAGTCGGGTACCAGCCAGGCGTTGGGCAGATCGAACACCATGCGTTCGGCATCCAGCACGAAGTCATTGCCGACGTAGTATGAGATCACCTTGCCGCCACGCTCATGCAACCGGTCCACCCACTCCTTGTTCAGGCCGGCGCTCATCTCAAAGGCCAGGTCCACGATCTCGGCGGCTTCGGCCATGTCGAGCAGCGGGCAAGGCGCACTGGCCACGAAGCGCCTGCGGTCTTCAGCATCACCGTCACCGCCGCAGATCAGATAGACCTGCTCGATCACGGGCGACGCCTGCAGGAGCTGCACCAGGAACAGGCAGTTTTGGTAGATGCCGTTTTCCCACAACGATTGCGTGCCTTTGCGGACGTACAGCGTGACGCCGGCTCGGAGTTTGGAGGGAAGGCTCATGCTGGGCGAACGGCGCGAAACGGAGCCAACAGGCTGGCGTAGGCCTCGATGTTGTGCGCCGCATCGATGGCGACCTGGCGAAACAGCGCGGCGGCGTCGCGTTGACGTTGGCCTTGCTCGGCAGCGTGGCGGTCCATCGCATGGAGCAGTTGCCGGGCGCCTTCGGCGGCTTCGTTGTGGGGATAGAAGTACCCTTGGCGCTCGATCCAGGGCGAGTTGTGGACCAGCGGGTAGCCGCCATACAGGACATCGAGATACAGGTAGTTCTGCGCATTGCCCCATTGGTGCGCGACGACGGCTTGGATGCGGTGTTGTGCCATGAAGCCCGCCACGTCATGCCGGCCGACGAAGGTGGCGCGATGCTTGCGCACGAGATCCAGCGCGTTGCCAAAGTACAAGAGGGTGCCGTGCTTGACCATGTGCTCGGCGTTGAGCACGACGAGGTGGTCTATGGCCCCCGGGCGTTGGCGCTCGGCCACGTCGGCCACCAGCATGGGCACCAGCGAGGTTTTGATGGGCGCAAGATTGGGCTCGAAAACGGCGATGCGCCAGCCCTCGCCGCGCTTCGGGGCGTTGGCCTTGAAGCCGAACTGGAGCCCGGCGGCGCGGACTTCCCCCAGGCGCTGATCCAGAAACATCGGGCTCCAGATGAAGGGCGCGATGGTGGCGGGGCAGCGGTATAGGGGGCGCGCCAGCGGCAGATCGGCCTCGTCCTTGGGCAGCAGCCAGATTTGGTCGTAGTGATCGGGGCGCTGCACATGGCCCGGGCGATCGAACAGCGTGATGTCGAGCAAATGCGAATAGGGTTGCGCGACGTTGAAGCCAATGATTTTTTTTCCGCGCGCGCGTTGCAGGTCTGCCCAGGTGACGGGCAGCGCGCCCGACAACTCGATGATCACGTCCACATGATCGCCGGATTCAGCCAGCGGGATGAGGGACAGGCCCAGCTGGTCCAGATGAATTTGCGGGCCCAGCGTGCGTTCGGCACCCGCGTCAAGCAGCAGGACCTTGGTGATCCACGGAATTTTGCGCAACAAAAGGGCCAGGAAGACCAGGTTTTGCGTGATGCCGTTGGACCAGACGCTGAAATCCTTGACGGTGGATGCGGAGATGCCTACGCGCATGGATCAGGCTTGCGGGGTCGGAAAACGGACAAGCGCTGACTGTAAATTACTTCCACTTCCATCCGAAGCCGGCGTTCAGCCCCCATTCCTTGCCCGTGGTGGAGAGTCCCGCTCCCCAACTGGTACGACCGGATTCTCCGAGCGCCTTGAAGCTGATGCCAACGGCGCTCTGGCCGCGGAAGACCCCCAGACCGACGCCGAGCGCCTTTTCGCCAGGCGACAGGGTGGGCATGTAGGTGCCGGACATGGCCATGCTCATGGCCACGCCCGAATACGCGATCCGAGCGACCTGATTGAGCTGGCCCAGGTTGACCGCATCGGTGGGTGCTATGCCTGGTGCGACGTTGGTGATGCGCCGTTCCTGGCCCGGCGCGCCGACCGACACGGTGTTGGGCTGATCGGCAACCGAATTGGCGCCGAGGGCAACGGAGCGATCCGCCGTGGCCTGCGCCTGCGCACCGAGCGCAACGGAGTTGTTGCCCGAGGCCAGCGAGTTCCAGCCGATGGCTGTGGCGGGGTCGGCAATGGCACGCGCCTGATAGCCCACTGCAACGGAACCTTCATAAGTAGCCGTGGCGCGGAAGCCGATCGCCGTGGTGTTTTTGTCTTGCGCCAGCGACTGCGCTCCGTAGGCGGTCGCACCTGTGGCGACGGTGGTGCGCGCCATTCCGTTGACGCCGATCATCGTACCGGCGCTGGCGCAGGTGCCGGTCGCCGTGGTGTCCACGCCGTTGGCAACCAGACAGTTTGCTGCCTGAATCGGAGGATCGATGGTTTCCTTGTCGGTCGGACGTCCCTGCGTGAGCACCGCGCCAGGCGTCTGCGTCGCGCCACCGGCAATCGTTGCGCCGATCGAGGCCCCGCGCTGGAGCGCGACATTCTGAGCGTCCGTCAATGGGGCCAGGCCGGTCGATAGCGAGTTGACGGTGACTTGGGTGCTGCTCAGGCCAGTGGACAGCGTGACCACCGTGTTCCCGAGCACAGTGACTGTGTTCGAAACCTGGGTGAGGCCCGATGACAGCGAAGCGACGGAACTGCTGGTTGCGCTGAGCCCGGAAGACAGGGATGCGACCGACACGTTCGTGATCGACAGTCCGGTGGAAAGGCTGCCGACGCTGAAGTTGGTGGTGCTCAGCCCGGTGGACAGCGACCCGATCGAAATCGTATTGCCCAGAACGCTTGAAGAAAGGCTGGTCACGCTGTTGTTGGTGACGCTCAATCCCGTGGACAGCGCCGAAACCGAGGCGTCTGTCCGGTCGGCGCGCGTTGACAGCGAAGCCGTGGAGCTTTGGGTGCCGGCCAACGCATTGTTTGTGCCGGCCAGAGAGGTTGCCAAGCTGCTCAAGCCCGTGGCGAGCGAGGAGATGCCCGTGGACAGCGACGCCGCGCCGCTGATGGCGCTGACCGTGCTGATGGTGCTCAGCGCTGTACTCACGTTGTTGGACAGGCTGGCAACGGTTGAGCTGGTAAGCGCGAAGCTCGAAGACAGCGACAGCGCGCCCGAGGAGAGCGATGCGACCGATTGATTGACGGTGGACAGATTGGTGGAGAGGCTACCAACGCTGGAGACGGTTGTGCTCAAGCCCGAAGACAGGCTGGAGACACCAGTACTCAGCGAGGACGCGCCGCTGCTGAGCGAACCGACCGCGGCGGACGTGGAACTCGATAGGTTCGCGACACCCGTGCTCAGCGAAGAGGCACCAGTGCTGAGGGACGAGACGCCGGCCGAGAGCGACCCGATAGAACTGCTGGTACTGCTCAGGCCTATGGAAAGTGAGCTAACCCCGGCGGACAGCGAGGCAACTGAGCTGTTGGTGTTGCTAAGGCCGGTTGAGAGCGAGCTGACGCCAGTGGACAACGAGGCAACTGAGCTGTTCGTGTTGCTCAGGCCAGTCGAGAGAGAGCTGACGCCAGTGGACAACGAGGCAACTGAACTGTTGGTGTTGCTCAGGCCGGTTGAGAGAGAGCTGACACCAGTGGACAGCGAGGCTACTGAGCTGTTGGTGTTGCTCAGGCCGGTTGAGAGGGAGCTGACGCCAGACGACAGCGAGCTGACACCAGTGGACAGCGAGGCAACTGAACTGTTCGTGTTGCTCAGGCCAGTGGACAGAGAACTAACCCCGGCGGATAGCGAAGCAACCGAGCTGCTGGTGTTGCTCAGGCCAGTCGAGAGAGAGCTGACGCCAGTGGACAACGAGACAACTGAACTGTTGGTGTTGCTCAGGCCGGTTGAGAGGGAACTGACACCAGTGGACAACGAGGTGACCGAGCTGTTGGTGGTGCTCAGGCCAGTCGACAGTGAACTAGCCCCGGCGGATAGCGAAGCAACCGAGCTGTTGGTGTTGCTCAGGCCAGTCGAGAG
>DAIOSZ010000003.1:22373-56208 GCA_036752305.1 Burkholderiaceae bacterium | reverse complement strand
GCACCTCGTGCTGCGGGATTCGCGCTTGGGAGCGGCCCGGCGCGCTCACTGGACTACCCTCCGCACCTCGTGCTGCGGGATTCGCGCTTGGGAGCGGCCCGGCGCGCTCATGCCGCCGCCCGCGCCGCCTGCTGGCGGGCCACGCGGCCCTGCTCGACGATGGCGATGAAGGCGTCGTTCATGTCCCGGGCGGGCCCGCCGCCTTCACGGCCGGCCTGTTCGCGTACCTGGCGCGGCGTGCCCAGCGCCAGCAGCTGGCCCGCGTCCAGGATGGCGATGCGGTCGCAGTATTCCGCCTCTTCCATGAAGTGGGTGGTGATGACCACGGTCACGCCGCCCTGCGCCAGCGCCGTGATGGTGCGCCAGAACGCACGCCTGGCCAGCGGATCGATGCCGCTGGTGGGCTCATCCAGAAACAGGATCTCGGGCTCGTGCAGCAGACCCGCGGCCATGGCCAGGCGCTGCTTGTAGCCGCCGGGCAGCAGTCCGCTCAGCGCCCGGGGCTCCAGGTCGAACTGCTCGATCACCGCCGCCACCCGCGCGCGCAGCGCCTGTCCGCGCAAACCGTAGGCGCCGCCAAAGAACTCCAGGTTCTCACGCACCGTCAGGTTGCCGTAGAGCGCGAATTTCTGCGACACGTAGCCGATGCGCGCGCGCGCCTGGGCCGGCGCGGTGCGCAGGTTCACGCCCGCCACCTCCAGATGGCCGCTGCTGGCCGGCAGCAGGCCGCACAGCATGCGAAACGTGGTCGTCTTGCCCGCGCCGTTGGGCCCCAGCAGGCCAAAGATCTCGCCGCGCGTCACCTCGAAGGACATGCGCGAGACCGCCGTGAAGTCGCCAAAGCGGCGCACCAGATCGCGCACCACGATCATTGGAGCGCCCGCGCCGCCGCCTGGCCGATGCGGCAGGGCCGGCCTGCCAACCAGCGCCCCGCCCCGCGGATGCTGCTCGCGCAGCAGCATCATGAAGGCGTCCTCGAAGGTTTGCGGCCTGGGGTGGCTGGCGACGCCGTCCAGCAGCGTCGCCAGCGCCGCGTCGTCCGCCGTCGGCTGGCGCGTGTACCAGACCTGTCCGCCACGGGGCACGGCGTCGATGATCAGGGCCTGCGCGTCGATCAAGCGCGCCTGGAGGTCGCGCTCGGGCAGGCCGGGCGGCGGTGACGCCTGAAAGGTCAGGCCTCGGGCGCGCTGGCGCAACGCGTCGGGCGGACCCTTGGCCAGCAGCCGCCCCTCGTACATCACGAACACCCGCGCGCAGCGCTCGGCCTCGTCCATGTACGAGGTGCTGACCAGCACGCTCAGCTTTTCGGCGGCCATCAGCTGCTCGATGATCGTCCACAAATCGCGCCGCGACAGCGGATCGACGCCCACGCTGGGCTCGTCGAGCAGCAGCAGCTCGGGTGAACGCACCAGCGTGCAGGCCAGGCCGAGCTTTTGCTTCATCCCCCCGGAAAGCTGGCCGGCCGGCCGGGCGGTAAAGCGCTGCAGGTCGGTCATGGCCAGCAGGCGCGCGAAGCGCTGGCGGCGCAGCGCCGCCGGCACGCCGTGCAGGTCGGCGTACAGATCCAGGTTCTCCTGCACGCTCAGGTCTTCGTACAGGCCAAAGCGCTGCGGCATGTAGCTGATGCGGTCCTGCACCGCCTGCGGATCGGCCGCCACGTCGATGCCCAGCACGCGCAGGCTGCCCGCGTCGGGCTTGAGCAGGCCGGCCACCAGGCGCATCAGGCTCGTCTTGCCGGCGCCGTCCGGGCCGACCAGGGCCGTCAGCTGCCCGGCGCGCGCCGTCATCGTCACCTGGTTGACGGCCTGCACCCGCGCGCCGCCGGGCGCCGTGAACCCCTTGCTCAAGCCGACGGCGCTGACCGTGTCGGACGGCTCGCTCACTGGACTACCCTCCGCACCTCGTGCTGCGGGATTCGCGCTTGGGAGCGGCCCGGCGCGCTCATGGCGCCACGCCGCCGTTCGGCGCCAACCGAACGGTGGCCGGCTGGCCCAGGCGCAGCGCGTTCCCCGGGTCCTCGACCAGCACCCGCACCTCATAGACCAGGCTGGTGCGCAGTTCCGGGGTTTGCACCGACTTGGGCGTGAACTCGGCCACCGAAGCGATGTAGCCCACCTTGCCGGCCAGCGGCAGGCCGGGCTGGCTGTCGGTGAACACGCGCGCCGCCATGCCCGGCCGCACGCGGCCCAGGTCGGGCTCGCTGACGTAAACCCGGATCCACTTGGGCTGCGTCAGCGCCAGCGCAAACACCGGGCGCTGCGGCGTTGCCATGTCGCCGGGCTCCAGCAGACGCGAGCGCACCACCGCGTCGGTGGGCGCCCTGAGCTCGGCCTGGGCGATCTGGTGCTGGAGCACCGCCAGTTGCGCCTGCGCGGCCTTGAGCTGTGCCTGCGCGCCGGCCACGTCTTCCTTGCGTGGCCCCAGTTCCACCAGGCGCAACCCCTCCTGCCGCTCGGACACGGCGGCGCGGGCCACCACCAGGCCGCTGTGCGCCCGGTCCAGATCCTGCGCGCTCACGCCCCGCCCCTGCGTGCTGGCCGAGATGCCCTGCAGGCGGTCCAGATCGTGCCCGGCGCGCGTGGCGTCGGCCTGCGCGGCCACCAGGCGGCTGCGCGCCTGGGCAATCTCCTGCGGGCGCGATCCGGCGCGCAGGCGCAGCAGGTTCTGCTGCTGCACCTCGATCTGCGCCTCGATCTGCTGAGCCTGCAGCGCCAGCGCGCGCACGTCCAGCCGGCCGAGCACGGCCCCGGCCTTGACGCTGTCGCCCTCCTCCGCGCGCAGCTCGACCACCCGGCCGCTGCCGTCGAACGCCAGCGAAATCTGCCGGATGTCCACGTTGCCGGACAGCTCCAGCCCGGCCGGCTGGCCGCCACTGCCATGCCAATGCCGCCATCCCAGTGCCCCCGCCACGGCCAGAGCTCCCAGGAGCACAACGAGAACGGCGAACTTCTTCATGGTGTTGGTTCCAGGCGGCTGGAGGTTCTGGTTCTTTAAATTAAATTAAATTAATTTTAGTATTAAACTCCGTCACCATGCAAGCACCCGTGACGGCCAGAAGCACCGTACCCCGCAAAACGCCGCGCGGCCCGCGCACCGACGGCGAGGCGACCCGCGCGCGCATTCTCAGTGCCGCGGGCGAACTGTTCGCCGCCACCGGCTTTGCCGAAACCACCAGCAAGGCCATCGCGGCGCGCGCCGGGGTCGATCTGGCGTCGATCAATTACCACTTCGGCAGCCGCGGCGGCCTGTACCAGGCGGTGCTGGCCGAGGCCCACCATCGGCTCGTGAGCGTGGACGACTTGCAGCGCTTTTCTGACAGCGGCGCCTCGGCGCCCGACAAGCTGCGCCTGCTGATCACCCAGTTGGTCGAGCGCGCCAGCGAACAGCCGCGCGGCTGGCCGCTGCAGGTGCTGGCGCGGGAGTTCCTGGCACCCTCCTCGCACCTGAAGCCGGTGTTCGAGGACGCGCTGCGCCCCAAGTTCCAGGCCATCCGGCGCATGCTCGGCGAGATCGCCGGCCTGCCCGAGGACGATCCCGCCATCACCCGCTGCGCGGTCAGCGTGGCCGCGCCCTGCCTGATGCTGCTGGTGGGCGGCCCCAACGTCCCGGGCCCGTTGCGGGAAATCTTCCAGATGCCGCGCGATGCCGTCGTCGCGCACCTGCACCGCTTTGCGCTGGGCGGCCTGCAAGCCATCGCCCAAGCCCGGGAGTCATCCGTCGGGAACTCCTAAAACAGTAGCTGCCCGTGGTTGTTTTGCTTGATGAAATCGCTGGTTTTATGCTCAAAAATAGGCCTCAAACCAGAAATTTTGTAGATGCATCTACATATTTTGTAGTAAGCTCTACAAAATTATCGAATCCATGCCTTTCGGACGGCTGTTTTGGACCATTTTTGGTAGTCTTTTTGGCCTACAGGCCAATGAAAACGACCACGGGCAGCTACTCTTTTTATAGCTCGGTTTCGGCCCTCGCAAGCCCCGGGATCAGCTCCGGCTCTTGCGCGCGGGTGCAGGCGCGGGCGTGGGCGCGTGGCGGAACTCCACCGCCATGTTGAACGCCTGGCGGGTGAAGGCCAGCACCTGGGCAAATTCCTCGTCGCTGAGCTTGCGCGCGGCGTCGTTGGCGCGGTAGACGTTGGCCAGTTCGCGCTCGCGCGCGCCCTGCACGGCCAGTTTGCCAATGCCCAGCGACTCCAGCGTCTTCCACAGATCCGGGTTGTACTGGCGCGTCAGCGCCATGATCATGGGCACCGGGTCGTTGCGGCCCAGCACGCCTGCCAGGCGCAGCACGATGTCGAAGGGCAGCGCCACGACGCCGCCTTCGGCGTCTTCCAGCAGCTTGCCGTCGCCCAGGCCCACGGCTTCGCTCAACTCGTGCGCCGTCATGCCCGCGGCCTCGCGCCAGCGCCGCAGCTGCGTGCCGGCCTGGGCCACCGCCTGCTTGCGCTGCGGGTTCTTCACGCGCGCCTGCGCCAGATTCAGGCCGATGTCGGCGGCGCTGCCGGTGACGCTGAGCAAGGTGTCCGCCCAGGTGCGCAACTGGCGCGCCAGCGCAAATATCTGCGGCGGCTCGGGTGCGGCGACGGGCGCCTTGGCCGGGCGGCGCCGGGCGGTGCTGGAAGTGGTGGTTTTGCGGGGCATGGTGGACCTGGGTTCAGCGGAGCGCTGCCGTCAGCTCAGGCACGGCGACGAACAGATCGGCCTCCAGCCCATAGTCTGCCACGCTGAAGATCGGCGCCTCGGGATCCTTGTTGATGGCGACGATCACCTTCGAGTCCTTCATGCCGGCCAGATGCTGGATGGCGCCGGAGATGCCGCAGGCCATGTAGAGCTGCGGCGCGACGATCTTGCCGGTCTGGCCGACCTGCCAGTCGTTGGGCGCATACCCGGCATCGACGGCGGCGCGGCTGGCCCCCAGCGCTGCGCCCAACGCGTCGGCCAGCGGGGTGAGCACTTCGCCAAATTTTTCGGCCGAGCCCAGGCCCCGGCCACCGCTGACGACGATCTTGGCCGCCGTCAGTTCCGGGCGGTCGAGCCTGGCGATCTCGGCGCCGACGAAGGCCGAGGTGCCGGCGTCGGCCACCGGCGCCACCGGCAGCACCGGGGCATCACCGCCGCTGGCAGGCGCGGCGTCAAAGGCGGTGGTGCGCGCCGTGATGAGGGCGATGCGGTCGGCGCCGCGCACGGTGGCGATGGCGTTGCCGGCGTAGATGGGCCGCTCGAAGGTGTCGGGCGCGAGCACGCGCGTCACGTCGCTGATCGGCGCAACGTCAAGCAGCGCCGCCACGCGCGGCGCCACGTTCTTGCCGTGCGCGGTGGCGGCGAAGACGATGCCGGAATACTCTGGCGCCACCGCCACCACCTGGGCGGCCAGGTTTTCGGCCAATTGAGCCCCAAGCGCCGCGCCATCGGCGTGCAGCACATGGGCAACGCCGGGGATGGCCGCCGCCGCGCGGGCCGCGGCCTCGGCCTGGTGGCCCGCCACCAGGATGTCCACCGGCCGGCCAAAGGCCAGGGCGGCGGTGACGGTATTGAGCGTCGCGGGCTTGAGGGTCTGGTTGTCGTGTTCCGCAATGACGAGTGTGGCCATGGAAAGGGGTGCTCCCGGATGAGATTGAGGTAAGGGATGGAACTCGGCGCGGGTCACATGCCGACGTAGTTGGGGCCGCCGCCGCCCTCGGGCGTGACCCAGACGATGTTCTGCGTCGGGTCCTTGATGTCGCAGGTCTTGCAGTGCACGCAGTTCTGCGCGTTGATCTGCAGGCGCTGCGTACCGTCGGCGTTGCCGACGTATTCGTAGACGCCGGCCGGACAGTAGCGGCCCTCGGGCCCGTCGAAGCGCGCGAGGTTGACGCGCACGGGAACCGAGGCGTCCTTGAGCGTCAGGTGTGCCGGCTGATGCTCTTCATGGTTGGTGTTGCTGACGAAGACCGAGGACAGGCGGTCGAAACTGATCACGCCATCGGGCTTGGGGTAGTCAATGGGCGTGAAGCCGCGCGCCTCGCGCAGACCTTCGTGGTCGGCGCGGTGGTTGTGCAGCGTCCATGGCGGCTGATCCACGCCCAGCCTGGGCAGCAGCCACTGCTCGACACCGGTCATCACCTGGCCGATCGTCTTGCCCTTCTTGAACCACAGCTTGAAGTTGCGCGTGCGCTGCAATTCGTCGTTGAGCCAGCTGCGCTCGAAGGCCTCGGGATAGGCCGCCAGCACGTCGCGAAAGCGCCCTTCGCCGAGCGCCTGGGCCAGCGCATCGGCGCACAGCATGCCCGACTTGATGGCCGCATGGCTGCCCTTGATGCGCGCCGCGTTCAGGTAGCCCGCGTCGCAGCCCACCAGTGCCCCGCCCGGAAACACGGTTTGCGGCAGCGCCTGCGGCGTGCCGTTGTTGATGGCCCGCGCGCCATAGCCGATGCGCCGCCCGCCCTCGATGTGGGCGCGGATCGCCGGGTGGGTTTTCCAGCGCTGGAATTCCTCGAATGGGCTGAGATAGGGGTTGGCATAGTCCAGGCCGATCACGAAGCCCAACGTGACCTGGCGGTCCGACAGGTGGTAGAGGAAGCCGCCGCCGAAGGTATCGCCCTCCATCGGCCAGCCTGCCGTGTGCACCACGCGGCCGGGCTGGGCCTTGTCGGCGGGCACCTCCCACAGTTCCTTGAGGCCGATGGCGAAGGTCTGGGTGTCGCGGCCGTGAGCCAGATCGAACTTTTCCAGCAACTGGCGGCCCAGGTGGCCGCGCGCGCCCTCGGCGAACACGGTGTAGCGGCCGCGCAACTCCATGCCGAGCTGGAAGGCATCGCCCGGCACGCCCTCCTTGTTGACGCCCATGTTGCCGGTGGCGACGCCGGCCACGCGCCCGCGCTCGTCGTACAGCACCTCGGCGGCCGCGAAGCCGGGAAAGATTTCCACGCCCAGGCTCTCGGCCTGCTGGGCCATCCAGCGGACCACGTTGGACAGGCTGACGACGTAGCAGCCGTCGTTGTGCAGATTGCGCGGCACCAGCCAGCCGGGCGTCCGCAGGCTGCCGGTTTCGGACAGGAACAGCACGTCGTCGCCCGTCACCGGCTGGAGCAGCGGCGCGCCCAGCGTCTTCCAGTCCGGGAACAGCTCGTCCATCGCGCGCGGGTCCATCACCGCGCCCGAGAGGATGTGTGCGCCCGGCTCGGAGCCTTTTTCGAGCACGACGACGCCGAGGTCCGGCGCGCGCTGCTTGAGCCGGATCGCCGTGGCCAGGCCCGCGGGTCCGGCGCCGACGATGACGACGTCATAGTCCATGGACTCGCGAGGCCCATGGATGGCCACCAGTTCGGCCATGCTCGGGGGCTTGTTCGCTTCGGGCTGCGACATGCTCAGATCGCCTTGGCTTCGTTTTTGAGTTTGTCCACCAGCGCGGCCACGTCGGCCACCTTGACGCCAGCCTTGCGGCCCGCGGGCTCGCGCACCGAAAGCGTGGCGACACGGGGCGTCACGTCCACGCCCAGGTCGGCTGGCCGGATGACGGCCAGCGGCTTTTTCTTGGCCTTCATGATGTTGGGCAGCGTGACGTAGCGCGGCTCGTTCAGGCGCAGGTCGGTGGTGACGATGGCCGGCAGCGCCAGGCTCAGGGTTTCGAGGCCGCCGTCGATCTCGCGCGTGACGGCGATGCGCTCGCCCTGGAGTTCCAGCTTGCTGGCGAAGGTGCCCTGCGGGCGGCCGAGCAGCGCGGCCAGCATCTGGCCGGTCTGGTTGCAGTCGTCGTCGATGGCCTGCTTGCCCAGGATCACCAGGCCCGGCTGTTCCTGATCGACCAGCGCCTTGAGCAGCTTGGCCACGGCCAGCGGCTGCAGCTCCTCGGCAGCCTCGATCAGGATGCCGCGGTCGGCGCCGATGGCCATGGCGGTGCGCAGCGTCTCCTGGCAGGCGGTGACGCCGCAGGTGACAACCACCACCTCGGTGGCGGCGCCCTTTTCCTTGAGCCGAACGGCCTCCTCGACGGCGATTTCGTCGAAGGGGTTCATGCTCATCTTGACGTTGGCGATGTCCATGCCGGTGCCATCGGACTTGACGCGCACCTTGACGTTGTAGTCCACGACCCGCTTGACGGCGACGAGAATCTTCATGGGTGGCCCTCGGAATCAGAACTGGTCTTCGGTCAGCGCCATGGTGCTGGCGCCGGCGTGCAAGGTGGCCTCGGCAAGACCAGGGGCACGAGCAAGATCCTGGTCGGCAAAGAAGCGCGCGGTGGCGATCTTGGCTCGGTAGAAGTCCTGGTCGCCTTCGCCCGCGGCCAGCTTGCGCTGCGCCACCAGCGCCGCGCGGGCCATCTGCCAGCCGCCGCAGACCACGCCACACAGGTGCAGGAACGGCACGGCGCCGGCCAGCACGGCGTTGAGATCGCTCGCACCGGTGGCCAGCATCCAGCGCACGCATTCGTTCACGCTGCGCGTGCCGTCGCGCAGGCGCGCGCCGATGGCGAGCAGTTGCGCATCGCCGCTGGCGTCGAGCTCGGCGGATACCGCGTCGATCTGGGCGATCAGCGCCTGCATGGAGCGGCCGCCATCGCGCAGCACCTTGCGGCCGATCAGGTCGTTGGCCTGGATGCCGGTGGTGCCCTCGTAGATGGAGGTGATGCGTGCATCGCGCAGGTACTGCGCTGCGCCGGTTTCCTCGATGAAGCCCATGCCGCCGTGGATCTGCATGCCGGTGGAGGCGACCTCGATGCCGGTCTCGGTGCACCAGCCCTTGAGGATCGGGATCAGCAGGTCCACGCCGGCGTGCGCCGCAGCACGCGCGGCTTCGTCACCGGCGCGATGCGCCCGATCGAACTGCGCGGCGACCACATAGGCCAGCGCGCGCATCGCCTCGACGCGAGACTTCATGCTCATCAGCATGCGCCGTACGTCGGGGTGGCGGATGATGGGTACGCTCGGGCCCTTGGGCGCCGTGGCATCCTTGCCCTGGACGCGTTCCTTGGCGTTGGCCAGTGCCAGCTGATAGGCACGGTCGGCCACGCCCAGGCCCTGAACGCCCACGCCGAAGCGGGCCTCGTTCATCATGATGAACATGTATTCGAGACCGCGGTTTTCCTCGCCGATCAGATAGCCGATGGCGCCCGCGCCGTCGCCAAAGGCCAGCACCGCGGTCGGGCTGGCGTGGATGCCCATCTTGTGCTCGATCGAGACGCAGCGCACGTCGTTGCGCGCGCCCAGCGAGCCGTCGTCGTTGACCAGGAACTTGGGCACCACGAACAGCGAGATGCCCTTGACACCCTCGGGCGCCGTGGGCGTGCGCGCCAGCACCAGGTGCACGATGTTGTCGGTGAGGTCGTGCTCGCCAAAGCTGATGAAGATTTTCTGGCCCTGGATCAGGTAGTGATCGCCCTGGGGCGTGGCCTTGGAGCGAATCAGGCCGAGGTCGGAGCCGGCCTGCGGTTCGGTCAGGTTCATGGTGCCGGTCCACTCCCCTGACACCATCTTGTGCAGATAGCGCTCCTTCTGATCGGCGCTGCCCCGCAGGAGCAGCGCCTCGATGGCGCCCTGCGTGAGCAGCGGGGCCATCGAGAACGCCATGTTCGCGGCGTTCCACATTTCCATCACGGCGGTATCCACCAGCTTGGGCAACCCCTGGCCGCCGAAAGCCGGGTCGAAGCGCAGGCCGTTCCAGCCGGACTCGACGAACTGCCGATAGGCATCGACGAAGCCTGCTGGCGTGGTGACGCGGCCATCGTCATGGCGCTTGAGGCCTTGCTGGTCACCTACCTGGTTCAGCGGCCCCCAGATCTCGCCTGCGAAGGTGGCGGCGCCTTCGAGCACGGCGTCAACGAGTTCGGCCGAGACCTCCTCGTAGCCGGGCAAACGGGTGATGGCGGGAAGGTCGGCGAGTTCGCTCAGCACGAACTGCATGTCTTTCTGGGGCGCGGTGTAGGCAATCATGAGGGTCAGGGTTAGGGGTAAGGAAAGCGATGCCCAGGCGTCCGCCAACCCGGCACGGCGGTACCGGGCGGGAATGCCAACGGGCGGTAAGGGTTTCAGCGCTCCGGCACGTCCGTGCCGGGTGCGGTGGCCGGCGGCCGGTCTGGGTGCTATTGCTCCAGCACGTAGGTGCCGGGCGCGGGGGCCAGCGGCCGGTACTTGCGGGAACCGAGTTTGGCGGGCGCGGGCTTCAAGTCGCCGGACTTGCTTTGGATCCACAACCGCCAGTGTGGCCACCAGCTGCCTTCCTGGCGGCTGGGCTGGGCGGCCTCGGCCCAGGTCATCGGGTCTTCGACAGCAGCCGGACCAGAGAAGAAGAACGACTTGGGCGCACCCGGGGGGTTGATCATGCTTTGCAGGTGGCCGGCGTTGGCGAGCACGAACAGGGTGTCCGGCCCGAACAGACGCGCCGTGCCATAGCAGGCGCGCCAGGGCGTGATGTGGTCGGTGATGCCCGCCACCACATAGGCGCCCACGTGGACTTGACTGATGTCGATGGGTTCGCCCAGGACTTCCATTGTTCCGGCGTTGACGTATGGATTGCGCTCGAACAGCGTGAGCAGGTCGCAGTGGTACTGGCCCGGCAGCCGGGTGGTGTCGACGTTCCAGGCCAGCACGTCGTAGGCCGGCGGGCTGTTGCCCAGCAGGTAGTTGTTGACCCAGTAGTTCCAGATCAGATCGTTCGGGCGCAGCCACGCAAACATGGACGCCATTTCCGCGCCGTCCACAAAGCCCTTGCGGCGCGAACGCGCCTTGGCGGCATGAATGGTTTCGGGCGTATTGAACAGGCCCAGTGTCGAGTCCTCCACCGCCGCCTCAGTGTTCAGCACGCACACTGCCCACGTGGTATTGGCCACCTTGGTTTGACCGGTGGCCGCCAGCCAGGAGAGGTACGCCGCCAAACACATGCCCCCGGAGCAACTGCCCCACATGTTCACGTCGGGGCTGCCGGTGATCTTGCAGGCCACGTCGACGGCGGCATCGAGTGCGCGCACATAGTCGTCCAGCCCCCAATGGCGGTGTTCGATCGTGGGGTTGCGCCAGCTCAGCACGAAAAGCTGGATACCCGAATCGGTGGCCCACTTGATCAGGCTCTTGTCGGGCGTGAGGTCGATGGCGTAGAACTTGTTCACCTGCGGCGGCGACATGACCAACGGCCGGGCATGCACCTCGGGCGTGGTAGGCGTGTATTGCAGCAGCTCGAACATGTCGTGGCGATACACAACCTGACCCGCCGAAGTGGCGATGTTTTTGCCCAACTGGAACGGGGCGGTGTCGACCATGGACGGCAGCATGTGGTTGTGCCGGATGTCGTGAATCAGGTTCTTCAGCCCCTTGACCAGATTGTCGCCACCGGTGTCCACGATCTTGCGCACCGCCGCCGGGTTGCCCAGCACCCAGTTGCTCGGGGCCAGTGCATCGGTCACCAGAGAGGCGAAGAACTGGGCGCGCCCCTTCTCCAACGCCGTCAGTTCGGATTGATCGATGAACTTTGCAAGCTCTTTCTGCGTGGCCAGGTAGGACTGCAGCAGACGGCTGTACAGCGCATTGTTCTTCCAGGCCGGGTCGGCAAAGCGACGGTCCTTGGGATCGGGCGTCAGGGCTGACTTGCCCTTGACGACATGGCCCAACTCCTTCACATAGCGGCTCAGGTGCGAGGCGGCACGGCGCGGGGTGCGCGTCACGGCCTTCAGCAATGAGCCAGCGGCGCTGGCCACGTCGCGGCGATTCAGGCCAATCAGCGGGTTGACGGCCAGGGTGTTCCGACTGGCTTCGGCCACCAGGCCGGTGATGTCGCCAGCGGTTCCCAGGGCCGCTAGGCCGGCGTGAGCGGCCTGATCCGACAGCTTGGCGGCCACGCTGGCCGCGCGACGCGCCCGCTTGACCGCGTGGCCAGCGGCGCTGCCACGTTTTGCGGCGACAGGCTTGGCGCTGACCATGGCATTCTTGCCGGTTGGCTCGGCCCGCTCGGGTTGCGCCGGTTCGGCGTCTTCGGTCGCGGGTCGTTCGGCGGCGGCCTTCGCGACTTTCGCGCTGGCTTTGTGGCTGCGGGCAGCAGCAGTTTTCGTGACCATGGCATGTCGCTCCTGTGAATCAGCCGAATACCATGGCCAGCGTTGTGGCGATCAGCGCAGGCTTGTCAGCGCCTTCAATTTCGACCGTGTTTTCCAAAGAGAACAGCCAGCGGCCACCGCCTTTGTCTTCCGCGCCGGTCAGCCTGATGCGGTTGCGCACCCGCTTGCCAGCCAGCACCGGTGCGAGGAAGCGCACCTTGTCCAGGCCGTAGTTGAAAATCTGCTTGGCACGGATGCGCGGCACCAGGATTTCCATCCCCGTGGGCGCCAGCAACGAGAGCGTGAGGTAGCCATGGGCGATGGTGCCGCCGGCCGGGCTTTCCTTGGCAGCGCGCGCGACGTCCACGTGAATCCATTGATGGTCTTCGGTGCAATGGGCGAACTCGTTGATGCGGGTCTGGCCGACCTCGATCCACGACGATATGCCCAATTCCTGATCGACCAGCTTGGCCAGTTCGGTAGGGCCCATGGGTGCAGTGCTCATGTCAGTCTCCGATTGCGATGCTTGTACGGACGCGTGGTGCCGCGGGTTCAGGGTTGATCGAGGAATTCGTTGATGGCGCGCACCGATTCTTCCTGGCGCGTCATCAGAAACAGGTGGCCGCAGTCATATACCTGGAGCGAGCTGTTCGGAATCAAAAAACGCATCACACGCGCGTTGAACAGGTGGATCAGCGGGTCATCGCGCCCGGCCATCACCAGGGTGGGCTGCTGAAGACGCCACAGCCAGTGCAGGCTGGTCCAGCCGGTGGCCGCCGCGATCTGCAGGTAGTAGCCCCACGGCGACTGCCATTTGACATGCTTGGACAGTTCGGCAACCAGTTCAGGCTGGCGGCGGAAATCCCCACCGTAGATGTCGCCACTGACGCGGCGGGCATAGGACTTGCTCATGTATCGCCGCGGCGTCACCATCCGCGCGATGGCCTTGGGGTGGCCGGGCACCATCAACATTCCGGTCGCCGTGGCGCACAGAATCAACCGGCGGCAGCGCGAGGCTGCATAGCGCGCGAACTCCTGCGCCGCAGCGCCTCCCCAGGACAAACCGAGCACGTCCACCTGATCGTGACCAAAATGATCAAGCAAGCCCTCGGCCCAGCCCACGACGGTGCGCAGGCGGTACGGGCGACGCGGCATGGGAGAGTGGCCAACACCGGGAATGTCGAACACGATGATCTCGCGTTGTGGCATGGCCCGCACGAAGGGCTCCAGCAAGTCGGTGTTGCCGCCGATGCCATTGAACAACAGCAAACGCACGCCGTGACCGCGGCCGTGGCGGCCGGGTTGATGGCCGACGCGCAGCATCTGGCCGTCCACGCGCAGCATCTGAACCGTGAAGGTCGGATCACCCAGGGTCTGGCCGAGCGCCTGGACGCTGTGCACATGCCCTTCGGCATGGTGCTGCGAATCGGGAGACGAGCCGGCCTCGTGTGTGGAATCAGCCGCCATGGCGCCTTTCGTGGTGGGGGGGGTCAATCCACGCTGCGCAACTCGCGTCGCAGGATCTTGCCGACGTTGGATTTCGGCAGTGTATCGACGAAGCGCACGATGCCGGGTACTTTATACCCCGTCAGACTGGCGCGGCAATGGGCGATGACCTCGGTTTCGGTCAAGACAGCGCCGGGCAGCTTGACGACGAACAGCTTGACCGCCTCGCCCGTTTTGGCGTGCGGAACGCCAATACAGGCGCATTCGCTCACCCCCGGACAACTGGCGACCACGGCCTCGACTTCGTTCGGGTACACGTTGAAGCCCGAGACAATGATCATGTCTTTCTTGCGATCCACGATCTTCAGGAAGCCCTTGTCGTCGAACACGCCCACGTCGCCGGTGCGGAAGTAGCCATCAGAGGTGAAGGCCGTGGCGTTGGCGTCGGGCTTTTCCCAGTAGCCGCGCATCACCTGCGGGCCCTTGACGCAGATTTCGCCGGCCTGACCCAGGCCGACCTCCTGGTCCTTGTCGTCCAGAAGCTTGACGTCGGTGGATGGCATCGGCAGACCGGTGGTGCCAGTGAATTCGGTGATATACGCGGGGTTGAACGACACCACGGGCGAGGTTTCCGACAGGCCATAGCCTTCGCGGATGAAGTGACCGGTGATCGCCTTCCAGCGGTCGGACACCGCGCCCACCACGGCCGCTCCACCACCGATGGCCAGCTTCAGGCGCGACCAGTCCACCTCGCCCAGCTTGGGGTGCTGAACGAGGCCGCCGTACAGCGTATTCACACCCATGAACACGGTGGGGCGCGATTGCGCCAGCACGCCGACAAAGCCGTCCATGTCGCGCGGGTTGGCCACCAGCCAGTTTTCAGCCCCCACCGAGAAGTAGCTCAGCGAGACCATCAGCGCGAAGATGTGGTACATCGGAATCGCCGTCACCAGCACTTCCTCGCCTTCCACCACGGCCTTGGGCATGAAGGACTTGAATTGCTCGGTGTTGGCGACCAGGTTGCGGTGCGACAGCGCAGCGCCCTTGGACAGGCCGGTGGTACCGCCGGTGTACTGCAGGAAGATCAGGTCGTCGCCGGTGAGCGCGACCGGCTCAAACGGCAGGCCACTGCCCTGGGCCAGGGCTTCGGTGAACGACACCGAGGCGCCCAGCTTGGCGTCGACCGGCGGGCTGGGCAGCGAAACGCCGCCGGCGTCACCCACGCCAACGGTGATCACCGTCTTCACCCCGGTGTTGGCGCGGATTTCGGCCAGCGTCGGTGTCGAACCATTGAACACGACAATGGTCTCGACCCCGGCATCGTTGAGCTGGTGCTCCAGCTCGCGAGGGGTGTACAGCGGATTGACGTTGACCTGCACGGCGCCGGCGCGGATGATGCCGAGCATCGCCACCGGGAAGGCCAGCAGGTTGGGCATCATCAGGGCAATGCGGTCGCCGCGGCGCACACCCAGCTTGTTTTGCAGATAAGACGCAAAAGACAGCGAAAGGCGATCCACGTCGGCGTAGCTCAGCGTCTGGCCGAAAGCCTTGAACGCCGGACGTGCGGCATGGCGCGCCATGGCGTCGGTCATCATGGCGAGCACCGACGGGTAGCGATCGGGGTTGATCTCGGCAGGAAGGTCTGCGTACGAGTGAGTCCAGTGGCGCGCGCCCATGTGTATCTCCTGATGCGTCGTGGGGTTCCGCTCGAGGGTGAGCGGCTTGTCGGGGCCGAATTCTGTGGTCGCGCCGTGTGCGCGTAAATGATGCGCGCGGACAAGAGACGTATCGAAACGGACAAGCGCCTAGGTCTTTCCCGGGGGCCATGGTGACCTCAACCCAAACGAAAATTCAGGGCTCCTGAATCTGCAAACGATGCCCCACCCGCCCGGCTCCCACCCACCGCTTTCTCTGCACGAGAAGCTCTACGCGCCGCTGAAGATTCATGCCGTTCTGCGCACGCTGTCGGAACTGGGCGTGGACGCGGGCCTGCTGCTGGCGGGCTCGGGCCTGTTCCTGAGCGAAGCGTCGAACGCGCACACGCGCAGTTCGGTGCATCAGTTCATCGCGGTCTGCCGCAACGCCGCCCGGCTTTCACCCGAACCGGGCTGGGGCGCGCTGGTCGGCGCCAGCATGCGCCTGACAGACTATGGGATGTACGGCTACGCGCTGGGCTGCGCCGAGACGATGGGCGACTCCTGCGATCTGGCGGTGCGCTACCACGGCCTGGCAACCCCGGTGATGCGCATCGGACTCATTGCCGACCAGGACGTTGCGGCATGGACCTTTCCCACGTTGGCGCAATCCGCGCTGCCGGACGTCGCCAACGATCTGTTCAACTCCCTGCTGGAGATGCAGGTGGGCACGCATGTGAGCCTGACCAAGCACGTGATGGGTGCCTGGTGCGTGCCCACGCGCGCCAGCTTCGCGATGCCCCGCCCCGCGCACGCCAAGCTGCTGGAGCGCGTGCTCGAATGCCCCGCGAGCTTTGACCAGGCGCGCACCGAGGTGCACTACCCCGTCGAATGGCTGGACCGGACGCCGCAGTTCGCCAATCCGATCACCGCCACGCAGGTGTCAGCCGCCTGCGCCAAGCTGTTGGAGGATCACAAATGGACCGCCAACGTCAGCCGCCGCGTCTACGCCGAGCTGACGCGCACCCCTGGGCGGTTTCCGAGCATTGAGGAGGTCGCGACGGTGCTTTGCCTGAACACCCGCACCCTGCGGCGACGCCTGAACGATGAAGGCACCTCGTACCTTGGGCTGCTGGCCAGCGTACGCCAGGCCCTGGCGATCGACTACCTGTCCACTTCGCTGCTCGAAGTGGACGACATCGCCGCCGCGCTCGGCTTCAGCGATGCCGCGAGCTTCCGACACGCCTTCAAGCGCTGGACCGGGCGCACGCCCAACGAATACCGCGCTGGCGCGGAGCCGTCAGGCGGCATGTAACGCCGGTCTCCCGTCAGTGCGCCAGTCTCGGGCCGGCGCTGCTGGGCTGGGCAGCCTCGGTGGCGCCTTTTTCCGAGACCGTGGCGGGCGCCTTCGGCACCGCCTCATCGTCGCTCAGCGCCACCGGCAGGCGCTCCAGCGCCACCTCCAGTGCTCGATCAATCCAGCGCACCGGAACGATCTCCAGCCCGCTCTTGACGTTGGCGGGAATCTCCTGCAGATCCTTGACATTTTCCTCCGGGATCAGCACCGTGCGGATGCCGCCGCGCAACGCCGCCAGCAGCTTTTCCTTCAGGCCGCCGATCGCCGTGACTTCGCCGCGCAACGTGATTTCTCCGGTCATCGCCACATCGGCGCGCACCGGCACGCCGCTGAGCGCCGAGACCAGCGCCACCGTCATCGCCACGCCCGCGCTCGGCCCGTCCTTGGGTGTGGCGCCATCGGGCACGTGGATGTGGATGTCCTTCTTCTCGAACACGTCGTCGGGAATGCCCAGGCGCCGAGCCCGACTGCGCACCACCGTGCGCGCGGCCTCGACGGACTCCTTCATCACGTCGCCCAGCGACCCCGTGCGCGTGATATGGCCCTTGCCGGGAACCACCGCCGATTCGATGGTCAGCAGATCACCGCCGACTTCCGTCCACGCCAGGCCGACCACCTGACCAACCTGATTCTGTTTCTCGGCGCGGCCAAACGTGTATTTGCGCACGCCCAGATAGTCGTTCAAATTTTCGGCGGTGACCACGACCTGCGGCGTCATGGTCTTGAGCTGCAGGCCCTTGACCACCTTGCGGCAGATCTTGGACAGTTCGCGCTCCAGCGAGCGCACGCCCGCCTCGCGGGTGTAGTAGCGCACGATGTCGCGGATGGCCGATTCCTCGACCATCAGTTCCTCGGGCTTGACGCCGTTGTTCTGCAACTGCTTGGGCAGCAGATACTGAATCGCGATGTTGGTTTTCTCGTCCTCGGTGTAGCCCGACAGGCGGATGACTTCCATGCGGTCGAGCAGCGCCGGCGGAATGTTCATCGAGTTGGAGGTGGCGACGAACATCACGTCCGACAGATCGAAATCGACCTCGACGTAGTGATCCGAGAAGGTGTGGTTCTGCTCGGGGTCGAGCACTTCCAGCAGCGCGCTGGAGGGATCGCCGCGGAAATCGGTGCCGAGCTTGTCGATTTCATCAAGCAGGAACAGCGGGTTCTTGGTTCCAACCTTGGTCAGGCTTTGCAGCACCTTGCCCGGCATGGCGCCGATGTAGGTGCGGCGGTGGCCACGGATTTCGGCCTCGTCGCGCATGCCGCCCAGCGCCATGCGGACGTATTTGCGCCCGGTGGCCTTGGCCACCGATTGGCCCAACGAGGTCTTGCCCACGCCCGGTGGCCCGACCAGACACAGGATGGGCGCCTTGACCTTGTCCACCCGCTGCTGGACCGCGAGGTATTCCAGGATGCGGTCCTTGACCTTCTCGAGGCCGAAATGGTCGCGATTGAGCACATCCTCGGCAAACGCCAGATCGTGCTTGATCTTGGTTTTCTTGGACCAGGGCAGTTGGGTGAGCACATCGATGTAGTTGCGCACCACGGTGGCTTCGGCCGACATGGGCGACATGAGCTTGAGCTTCTTGAATTCGCCATCGGCCTTCTTGCGCGCGTCGGCCGGCATCCGGGCGGCCTTGATCTTTTTCTCGATCTCCTCGATGTCGGCGCCCTCTTCGCCCTCGCCGAGCTCCTTCTGGATGGCCTTGACCTGCTCATTCAAGTAGAAGTCGCGCTGGTTCTTCTCCATCTGGCGCTTGACGCGGCCGCGGATTTTCTTGTCCACATTGAGGATGTCCACCTCGCGCTCGAGCTGGCCGAACAGCTCCTCCAGCCGCGCCTTCACATCGTGAAGCTCAAGCACGGCCTGCTTGTTCTCCAGCTTGAGCGGCAGATGCGCGGCGATGGTATCCACCAGGCGCCCCATGTCGTCGATGCTGGCGATCGAGGTGAGGATTTCCGGGGGAATCTTCTTGTTGAGTTTGACGTACTGGTCAAACTGCTGCATCACCGCGCGGCGCAGCGCCTCCAGCTCCGAGTCGTTGGCCGGCGGCGGCTCCACGGCCAGCGGCGTGACGATGGCGGTGAAATGCGTTTCCCCCTCGGCAATCTCATCCACCTTGGCGCGCTGCAATCCTTCGACCAGCACCTTGACGGTGCCATCTGGCAGCTTGAGCAACTGCAGGATGGTGGAGACGCAGCCGACGGAGAACATGTCATCGGCCGATGGCTCGTCCTTGGCGGCGGCTTTCTGCGCCACCAGCATGATCCTCCATCGCCGTCTCCAACGCCTTGATGCTCTTGGCGCGGCCGACGAACAGCGGAATGACCATGTGGGGGAACACCACCACGTCGCGCAGCGGCAACAGGGGCAATCCCAGGGGCGTGGGGGGCAAGGGGGTATGTCCGGACATGACTATCCTCGTTGGAGATTCGATCGTATATGCGGCATCATGACGCCATTTCAAGCACCCCGCGCGGCGCCGCCGCTGTCACGGGACCCAGGCATCTCACGGGGAGGGCGACCCGCCGGCTCAGCCAGCGGGCGAACGATCGTCAAGCCTGCTTGGCAGCTTCGCGGAACACCACGAGCGGGGGCTTGCCTTCTTCCACCGTGGCTTCATCGACGACCACGCGCTCCACGTTGGCCGTGTGCGGCAGATCGAACATGGTGTCGATCAAGGCGTGCTCCAGAATCGAGCGCAGGCCGCGCGCGCCCGTCTTGCGGGCCAGCGCCTTGCGCGCGATGGCCTTGAGCGCGGAGGGGCGGATTTCCAGCGCCGCGCCTTCCATGGCGAACAGCTTGGTGTACTGCTTGACCAGCGCGTTCTTGGGCGTGGTGAGGATTTCCACCAGGGCGTCCTCGGACAGCTCGGCCAGCGTCGCCACCACGGGCATGCGGCCCACCAGTTCGGGGATCAGGCCAAACTTGATCAGATCTTCCGGTTCAACCTCGCGGAACACGTCCGTCAGGCTGCGCTCCTTCTTGCTCTTGACGGCCGCGCCAAAGCCGATGCCCGACGATTCGGTGCGCCGCTCGATCACCTTCTCCAGGCCCGCGAACGCGCCGCCGCAGATGAACAGGATGTTGGTCGTATCGACCTGCACGAAGTCCTGATTGGGGTGCTTGCGCCCGCCTTGCGGCGGCACGCTGGCCATGGTGCCTTCGATCAGCTTGAGCAGCGCCTGCTGCACGCCCTCGCCG
The DNA here is from genome assembly GCA_036752305.1 of Burkholderiaceae bacterium. Lineage (GTDB taxonomy): Bacteria > Pseudomonadota > Gammaproteobacteria > Burkholderiales > Burkholderiaceae_C > DAIOSZ01. The sequence goes on along the minus strand of DAIOSZ010000003.1, from coordinate 36,572 downwards.
GACACGTCGCGCGTGATGCTGGGGTTGTCGGACTTGCGGCTGATCTTGTCGATTTCGTCGATGTAGACGATGCCGCGCTGCGCGCGCTCAATCTCGTAGTTGCAGCTTTGCAGCAGCTTCTGAATGATGTTCTCGACATCCTCGCCCACATACCCGGCCTCGGTGAGCGTGGTGGCGTCGGCCATGACGAACGGCACATCCATCATGCGCGCCAGCGTCTGCGCCAGCAGCGTCTTGCCCGAGCCGGTCGGCCCGATCAGCAGGATGTTGCTCTTGGCCAGTTCGACGTCACCGCTGCGCGCCTGATCCTTGTGTCGCAACCGCTTGTAGTGGTTGTAGACCGCCACCGCCAAAGCGCGCTTGGCGGATTCCTGGCCGATGACATAGTTGTCCAGGTTGGCCTTGATGTCGCGCGGCGTGGGCAGGTCGGCGCGCGCCGCCAGCTCGTCCTTGGGCGCCTCGTCGCGGATGATGTCGTTGCACAGGTCGATGCATTCATCGCAAATGAAAACCGAAGGGCCGGCAATGAGCTTCTTGACCTCGTGCTGGCTCTTGCCGCAAAACGAGCAGTACAGCGTTTTCTCGGCCTGGGAACCTTTTTTCTCGGGCATGGACGACAGTCAACTGAATGAATAAAGCGGCACCGCCCAGTGGCGGGCCGCGCAAGGCGCATGATAACGGGCGCCGGTGGTGGGCAACGCTCAGGGGCGGCTGGCAACCACGTGATCGACGATGCCGTACTCCTTGGCCTCGTCGGCGGTCATGAAATAGTCGCGCTCGGTGTCGTGCTTGACCTTTTCATAGGTCTGGCCGGTGCGCTCGGCGAGGATGCGGTTCATCTGCTCCTTGGTGCGCAAGATGTCGCGGGCGTGGATTTCGATGTCGGTCGCCTGACCGCGCGCGCCGCCGAGCACCTGGTGGATCATGATCTTGCTGTTGGGCAGGCTGTAGCGCTTGCCCTTGGCCCCGGCCGCCAGCAAAAAAGCGCCCATGCTGGCCGCGAAGCCCAGGCACATCGTGGACACATCGGGCTTGATGAACTGCATGGTGTCGAAGATCGACATGCCGGCCGTCACGCTGCCGCCGGGCGAATTGATGTACAGCGAGATGTCCTTGTCCGGGTTTTCGCTCTCCAGGAACAGCAGCTGCGCCACCACCAGATTGGCGGTTTGGTCGTTCACCTCGCCCACCAGGAACACCACGCGCTCCTTGAGCAGGCGCGAGTAGATGTCAAACGAGCGCTCGCCGCGCCCCGACTGCTCGATCACCATCGGGATCAAGCCCAATGCCTTGGTTTCTTGTGCGCTCATCTGTGACTCCTTGTCGAGAGGTTTACGGTTCACACCTGGAAATAAGGCCTGCGGGCGGGGAAACAAGCCCCGCGCGCAGGCCTTTTACCGGCCACAGGGTGCCTCGGCGGCTCAGCCCTGGCCCATCAGCTCTTCAAACGGAACCGCTTTTTCGTTGACTTTGGCCTTGCCGAGCACGAAATCGGTCACGTTGTTCTCCAGCACGATGGCTTCCACCTCGCCCAGGCGCTTCTGGTCACCCATGTACCAGCGCACCACGTCCTCAGGCTGCTCGTAGCTGGCGGCCAGCTCTTGCACATGGGCCTTGATCTGCTCGGGCGTGGCACCCAGTTCCTGCGTTTTGACCAGCTCGGCCACGACCAGCCCCAGGCGCACGCGGCGCTCGGCCTGGGCGCGGAACAGATCGTCCGGCAGCGGTGCCTTGTCGGCATCCTTCAGACCGCGCGACTTCAGTTCCGCGCGCGCGCCTTCCACCAGGCGCTCGATTTCCGATTGCACCGCGGCGTTGGGCAGGTCCAGCTCGGCGGTATTGATCAGAGCATCCATCGCCGCCTGCTTGTTGCGCGAGAGCACGCGGAACTTGACCTCGCGCTCCAGGTTCTTGCGGATGTCGGCGCGCAGCGCCTCCTGCGTGCCTTCGGCGATGCCGAGCGAGCGGATGAAGGTCTCGTCCACCTCGGGCAGGTGTCCGGCCTCGACCTTGTGCACCGTCACCAGGAAGTCGGCCGTCTTGCCCGCCACTTCCTTGCCCTGGTAGTCCGCCGGGAACGCCAGCGGGAACGTCTTGCTCTCGCCCACCTTCATGCCGCGCACCGCGTCCTCGAACTCGCGCAGCATCTGGCCCTCGCCCACCACGTAGGCGTAGCCCTCGGCCTTGCCGCCGTCAAACGGCTCGCCGTCGATCTTGCCCTCGAAGTCCACCGTCACGCGGTCGCCGTCCTGCGCGCCCTCGGCCGCCGGGCGCTGCGAGAAGGTGCGGCGCTGCTTGCGCAGAATGTCCAGCGTGCGGTCAATCGCGGCGTCGGTCACCTCGACGGTGACTTTCTCGACCTCGGCCGTGGACAGATCGCCCAGCTTGACCTCGGGAAACACCTCGAACAGCGCCTCGAACGCCATCTGGCCCTCCGCCGCGTCTTCCTTCTCGGAAATGCGCGGCGCGCCCGCCACGCGCAGCTTGGCCTCGCTGGCGGCCTGCGCAAACGCTTCGCCCACCTTGTCGTTCATCACCTCGTACTGCACCGAATAGCCGTAGCGCTGCGCCACCACGTTCAGCGGCACCTTGCCGGGTCGAAAACCGTCCATCCGCACTTGACGTGCGAGTTTGCGCAGCCGTGCATCGACCTCGTTCTTGATCGAATCGAGCGGCACGGTCAGGGTCATCTTGCGCTCGAGCTTGTCGAGCGTTTCCACGTTCACGGACATCTTGGTTTCCTAGGCTGAAAGTCCCGGCGCGACGCGGCTGCGAAGCCCGTCGCCCGAAAGAAATGGCGAAATTCCCGCGCCGCGAGCGCCGTGGGAGCGCCATCCCACCACGCGCCGACGCGAAAAACCGGGCATTCTAGCGCGTGTCGCCCATCGCCCCAGGCGAGCCCTGCGCGGCGGAGGACTTCGGCAATCGATTTGCTACCCGTTTGGTAGTAAAAAATGATAGCTGCTCGTGGTATGTTTTACTGGCCAATCTGCCGAAACTATCAATGAAAAACTGGCAAAAAACCTGCAAACCATCTTGCGACTGAGCGCACGGGTCGAGATTTCAGAATTTTCGCCGATATTCAAGCATCAACCAAGCACTATTTCCTTTAAATATACCCATGAGCAGCTATCATTTTTTACTACACTTTTTGACAGATCACCACTCCCCCGCATCACCCGGCGCCGCGCTTGACGGCCAGAAAGGCACCCACGGCCATGAGCGCGATGCCCAGGAGCCGCTGCATCGTGATGGCGTTCTTCAGCGCGCCCAACAGGCCAAAATGGTCGATCAACGCCATCGACACCAGTTGCCCCAGCAACACGAAGGAAATGGCGTTGCCGATGCCGAATTTCGGCGCCACCCAGGTGATGCTCAATATGTAGAACACGACGAAGGCGCCGCCCAGGTACCAATGCGCGGCAATCCCGGCCCGCAAGGGGTTGGACAGGCCCGTGGTCAGCAACAGGTAGACCAGCGTCAGCACGCTTCCCACCAGCAGGAGCACCAGGGTGGCCAGGGCGGGGTTTTGCAGCCGGACGCCAAGACCGCTGTTGAGCGTGGCCATGATGGGTATGCCAACGCCAGCCAGCAGCATGATGAGCGCGTAGCCAAAAAATTCTCCAGATTGGGGCATCGTGAAGTTCTCCGTTTCAAAAGCAATGACCGGGCCATCGGCCCGGCGCGGGCATGGCTCTGTCAGATCAGGCGCAGCGACAGCGCCAACAGCGGCTGACCAAATTCTCCCGTCCAACGCTCACCCGGCTTGACCGCCCAGGCGTCCGTCCAGGTGCCGGTGGTGAGCACGTCGCCGCCTTGCAAGTCCCGCGCACCGGGGCAGGCGCGCAGCTCACGCAAAAAGAACGCGCTCGCGGCCAGCGGGCCGCCGAGGACGGCGCTGCCGTGGCCCTGGTCGATCACTTCGTCGTCGCGGCGCAGCGTCACGGGGCAGCCAGCCAGCGCGGCTTCCAATTGCGCCCCGCTGGCGGCGATGGCGCGCACCGGAACGCGGCGGCCAACGAGCAGCCGGGCATGCAGACCGCCGTCAGCCACGATGTCTGGCAAGGTGAACTGCCAATGCGCCTGGTGCGACTGAACAATCTCAAAGCCGCTGGCCACCCAGTCGAGGCAGTCATAAATGGCCTGCTCGTCGGCTTGCGGCGGCGGGGGGCGGGCAAAGCCGAGCACGCCTTCCGGCTCGGTGCGCGGCTGGCAGGCGGCCCCCAGGTCCAGCCGCCCCCCGCCCTCTCAAAAGCTCAGCGTGCTGTCCCACACCGGCCCCCAGATGGGGGCGTTGACGCGGTATCGCGGCCAGATGCCGCGGTTGGTGAAGCCGATCTTGTAGCCGCGCACCGACTCGCCACGCGCCTGGCGCAGGCGGCTGACCGCCAGTTGGCATTGGTAGGCCGAGTCCAGGTCGGCGAAGCCGCCGGGACCGGACCACAAGCGGGCGGCATTGGCATGTTCGAGGATGTCTTGAGGGCTCATGGCGGGTGAAGTCGAGATGATGGACGGGAAAGGCGCTACATCGCCCAGATGCGCGGCCAGGTGCCCGGCAGGCTCCACAGCGCCTCGCGCCACGCGGCGCGCAGCGCGCGCATGAGGCTCATCGCCGGCTCGGCCTGCGCGGCCACGGCGCGGGCGACGAGCACGCGCGGGTCGGGGCTGGTGGCACCCGCCTGCCGGGCCAGCGGATGCGCGGCAATGCACTCGCGCGCGGCCTCCAGCGCACGCTCGCGGCGCGCGCGGGACAACGGCTCGCCACTGACGAAAAGGCAGCTGGCCAGGCAGCGCTGGCCGGCCAGGCCCAACGGAGAATCGAGCAGGCGGCGGTCGGCGGCGGCCAGGCGCGCGCGCTCCAGCCAGGCGCCACAGACTTCGACATGCTGCAGCAGTTCGCCACGCTCGAACGGCGCCGCCGCATGCGGCAGACCCAGCGCGGTGGCGTCCCAACCCAGCAGCTCGCCTCCCGGCGCCACGTCGATCCGCACACGGTTTTCCGCCAGACAGCCGCTGTAGGCAAGGGTTTCCAGCGGCAGCCATTCCAGCCGCGCGCCGCCGTCCACGCGCAGACGCGCGTGCTGCACGGCCTGGCGCCCGTCACTGCCGTAAAAGCGGGTGGCGCCGGGGGTGGTGACCAAGCCATGCGCTCCCTCGCGCGAGCGCACGTCGATTTCCAGGCAATCGCCGCCGGCAATCCCGCCGGGCGGGTGCACCAGCACGTTGTGACAGATCGCCTCGCCCTCGGGGTAGAGGCTGCGCAGCACGCGCAACGGGCCTTCGTGCCGGTGGTGGGCGGTGGTACGCCCGCGCGCGGCGCGGTACTCCAGCTCCAGCGCAGCGTGCCAGGTGCTTGCGGCCATCAACGCGCGCCTGCGTCCTCAGACCAGATGCGCGCGCATCCAGTCCGGCAGCGCAGCGGCCTTCTGCCTGGGAAAGTCCACCCAGATCGTCGTCGCGCCCCCCTCGGCGTAGATGAGGCCAGGCTGGTGCTCCATCTCCATCGTGCCCCAGCTCTCGAAGGTGGAGCGCGCTGGATCGCTCACGTACATCTTCACGCGCAGATTGCCGGGATATTCGACCTGTTTGTAGAAGTTGCAGAACGCGTTGACGATGACCGGTCCCTCGCCGCCGGGCTGGGGCTCGCAGCCGATGGAGCGCATCCAGTCGATGCGGATGATCTCCAGGTAGCGAAAGTACAGCGTGTTGTTGACATGGCCCATCGCGTCCATGTCGCCCCAGCGGATGGGGATGAGCATCTCATGGACGAGCTTTTTCTGGGGCGGCAGTTCAAAACGCATCGCGCTCAGGCAACATGCCCGTCGTCGGCGGTGATCACGGCGCCGTTGACGAAGTCGCTCTGCGCGCTGGCGAGCATCACGATCAGCGCGTCCAAATCGCGCGGCTGGCCCACGCGCCGGCGCGGCAGCATGTTGATGAGCTTTTGCCCGCGCTCGGTTTCCCATAGGTGGTGGTTGATCTCGGTGTCGATGTAGCCGGGGCACAGCGCATTGACGTTGATCCCGTAGCGCCCCCATTCGAGCGCCATCACGCGCGTCATGTGGACCACCGCGGCCTTGCTCATGCAATACACGCCGATCTGCGGCAACGGCCGCAGCCCCCCGGCCGAGGCGATGTTGATGATGCGCCCTCCGGTGTAGGTGCCGGGCGCGGCGCCCTTGGCACGGGCGATCATGCGCTTGGCGACTTCCTGCGCCATGAAGAAGGCTCCGCGCGCGTTGGTGCCGAAGACCATGTCGAAGTCCTCCGGCTGGGTGTCCACCAGCGCCGCGGTGTGGCCCACGCCGGAATTGTTGACCAGGATGTCGATGCCGCCGGCCTCGGTCTCGGCGCGGGCAACGGCGGCGCGGATCGAATCGACGTCGGTCACGTCCAGTTGCACGGCGTGCGCGTCGCCGCCGTCGGCCACGATGTGCGCGCGCAGATCCTTCAGGCGCTCCATCCGGCGACCGGCGAGCACCACCGCCGCGCCCGCCTCGGCCAGCACCCGCGCGAACTGGGCACCCAATCCGCTGGACGCGCCGGTGACGAAGGCCACGCGGCCGGACAAATCGATGCTGTAAGCCATCTGGAGACGCTCCACTAAAAACGAAGATTATGCCGAGGCCCCGCGAAGACAAGACCCTAAAATCCCCGGCAATTCAACCCTCCGCGAGAGACACGCATGACATCCCCCGCCCTGCTCGAACAATACGGTCCGCGTGAGTCCATGGAATACGACGTGGTCATCGTCGGCGGTGGCCCCGCCGGTCTGGCTACGGCCATCCGGCTGAAGCAGCGCGCCGCGCAAGACGGCGGCGACATCTCGGTGGTGGTGCTGGAGAAGGGCTCCGAGCCCGGCGCGCACATCCTCTCGGGCGCGGTGATGGACCCGCGCGCGCTGACCGAGCTGCTCCCCGATTGGAAGGAGCGCGGCGCTCCGCTGCGCCAGCCGGTGACCGACGATGCGATGGTGTTCCTGGGCGAGCAATCCGGGTTTCGCGTGCCCGGGCCGCTGCTGCCCAAGTGCTTTGACAACCACGGCTGCTACATCGTCAGCCTGGGCGAGGTCACCAAGTGGCTGGCCGAGCAGGCCGAGGCCCTGGGCGTGGAAATCTTCCCCGGCTTCACCGGCGCCGAGGTGCTGTACGACGCCAACGGCGCGGTGCGCGGCGTCGCCACCGGCGACATGGGCATCGGCAAGGACGGCGAGCCGACCGAGAGTTTCCAGCTCGGCATGGAGCTTTTGGGCAAGTACACCATCTTCGCCGAGGGCGCGCGCGGCAGCCTGGGCAAGCAGGTCATCGCCCGCTATCACCTGGATGAGGGGCGCGATCCGCAGACCTACGGTATCGGCATCAAGGAACTGTGGGAAATCGACCCGGCGCGCCACAAGCCCGGCCTGGTGCTCCACACCGCCGGCTGGCCGATGCAAAGCGACACCTACGGCGGCGCCTTTCTCTATCACCTGGACGGCAACAAGGTCGCGCTGGGCTTCATCACCGGACTGGACTACGCCAACCCCTGGCTGAGCCCCTTCGAGGAGATGCAGCGCTGGAAGACCCACCCCAACATCCGCTGGTACCTCGAAGGCGACGAAGCGCATGGCGTCAAGCCCGGCAAGCGCCTGTCCTACGGTGCGCGGGCCATCACGGCGGGCGGGCTGATGTCGCTGCCCAAGACGGTGTTTCCCGGCGGCGCGCTGGTCGGCTGTGACGCGGGCTACCTGAACGTCAGCCGCATCAAGGGCAGCCACGCGGCCATCAAGACCGGCATGCTGGCGGCCGACGCCGCCTACGACGCGCTGGCGGCTGGCCGCTCGCACGACGAATTGACGGCCTACCCCGACGCCTTCGACGCGAGCTGGCTGCATGCCGAGCTCAACCAGGCGCGCAACTTCAAGGCCTGGTTCAAGCGCGGCCTCACGGTCGCCTCCATCATGAACGGCATCGAGCAGAAGCTGTTTCGCGGCCACGTGCCGTGGACGCTGCACCGCCACAAGGCCGACCATGAATACCTCAAGCCGGCCGATCAATGCCCGAAGATCGACTATCCCAAGCCCGACGGCAAGCTGACCTTCGATCGCCTCTCCAGCGTGTTCATCAGCAACACCAATCACGAGGAAAACCAGCCAGCGCACCTGACCCTCAAGGACCCCACGGTGCCCGTCAGCGTCAACTGGGAGGTCTACGGCGGCCCCGAGGGGCGCTACTGCCCTGCGGGCGTGTATGAGTTCGTGCCCGTGGAGCAAGGCCTGGGCATGCGTTTGCAGATCAACGCGCAAAACTGCGTGCATTGCAAGACCTGCGACATCAAGGACCCGACGCAGAACATCGTCTGGGTCACGCCCGAGGGCGGCGGCGGGCCAAACTACGCCGGCATGTAGGGCAAGGCTGAAACAGCCCCTCTGGGCGCGCGTTCGCTGGGACTTCCTCGGCGTTGCCAAGGCACTTCGCCGGTATGTGACAATGGCGCCTCTCGTCAGGAGAGCGCTGCCGTTGTCGCGACCATCGCGCCGACTCAGCCGCCGAAGGCGCGGGCTCGAAAGCCGTAACGCTCAGGCAAAAGGACTGGCGAGCGTCTGCCGCGAGGTGGGCGATCCCTGCTGGAGAGAGGCGCGCGACCGTGATTGGCCACGCACCCACCGAAGGAGCAAACCGCAGCCTTGGCGCGGTGAATCTCTCAGGTAAAGCGGACATCGGGGCAAGCACCTGGCGCCAGCGCCGGGCCTACCTTGCCTTGCACGACGAGAAGCGATGTCTGAACTCCCCTTGAAAACCACGCCGCTGCACGCGCTGCACCTGGAGCTGGGCGCGCGCATGGTGCCTTTTGCCGGCTACTCCATGCCGGTGCAATATCCCACCGGACTGATGGCCGAGCACCGCCACACGCGCGAATCGGCGGGCCTGTTCGACGTCTCGCACATGGGGCAGTTGCGCCCGATCCGCCCCGACGCCCCCGCCGCGTTCGAAAGCGTGATGCCGGTGGACGTGCAAGGCCTGGGTGTGGGCAAACAGCGCTACGGCCTGCTGCTGAACGACGAAGGCGGCATCCTGGACGACTTGATGTTCGTCAACACCGGCGAAGACCTGTTCGTGATCGTCAACGGCGCCTGCAAGGAGGCCGATCTGGCACACCTTGCCGCGCGCATCGGCGCCCGCTGCCAGATTGAGCCCATGCCCCGGCACGCGCTGCTCGCGCTGCAAGGCCCCAAGGCCGCGCAGGCACTCGCGCGCCTGGTGCCCGGCGTGGCCGCGCTGGTGTTCATGACCGGTGCGCGGCAAGACTGGAACGGCGTGGACCTGTACGTTACCCGCAGCGGCTACACCGGCGAGGACGGCTTTGAGATTTCGGTTCACCAGGACCATGCCGAAGCGCTGGCGCGGGCGCTGCTCGCCCAGCCGGAGGTCAGACCCATCGGCCTGGGCGCGCGCAATTCGCTGCGGCTGGAAGCCGGGCTGTGCCTGTACGGCCAGGACATCGACACCACCACCACGCCGGTGGAAGCCGGGCTGGCCTGGGCGATGCAGAAGGCGCGGCGCGGGGGCGGCGCGCGCGCCGGCGGCTTTCCTGGCGCGGCGCGCGTGCTCGGGCAGCTCGACGGCAGCGTGCCACTGGCGCGCCAGCGCGTCGGGCTGATCGCCACCGAGCGGGTGCCGGTGCGAGAGCACACGGTCCTGCAAACACCGGCCGGCCAGACCGTCGGAGAGGTCACCAGCGGCCTGCTCGGCCCCACCATCGACCAGCCCATCGCGATGGCCTACGTCGCCTGCGAACAGGCGGCGCCCGGCACGGTGCTGCACGCCCTCGTGCGCGGCAAGCCGGTGCCCATGCGCGTGTCTGCCATGCCCTTCGTCCCTCAGCGCTACCACCGCGGCTGAGCCACTCCACTCCATTCCTTCCCCTCACCACCCGTTTTCAGGAGATCCATCATGAGCCTCAAGTACACCGAAGAGCACGAGTGGGTGCGCGTCGATGGCGACCTTGCCACCGTCGGCATCACCGAGCATGCGCAAGACGCGCTGGGCGACGTGGTGTTCGTCGATCTGCCCGAAGTGGGCAAGACCTATGCCCAGCAGGACGTGGCCGGCGTGGTGGAGTCGGTCAAGGCCGCCTCCGACGTCTACATGCCCGTGGCCGGCGAAGTGATCGAGGTCAACGAGGCGCTGCGGGCCGACCCGGCGCTGGCCAACAGCGATCCGCTGGGCGCCGGCTGGTTCTTCAAGGTCAGGCTCGCGGCGCCCGAACAGGTGGCGGCCCTGCTCGACGAAGGGGCCTACAAGGCCCTGCTCGGCTGAGGCGCCCTCCAGGAGATCCCATGTCCGAGAGTTTGACCGCGCTGGAAAACGCCAGCGAATTCGTCGCGCGCCACATCGGCATCAGCCCAACGGACGAGGCCCGGATGCTCGGCGTGATTGGCGAAGCCTCGCGCGAGGCGCTGATCGCCTCCATCGTGCCGGCCAGCATAGCGCGCCGCGCGCCGATGGATCTGCCGCCGCCCGCCACCGAAGCCCAGGCACTGGCCGAGCTCAAGGCCCTCGCCGCGCGCAACCAGGTGTTCAAGAGCCACATCGGCCAGGGCTATTACGGCTGCCACACGCCTGGCGTGATCCTGCGCAACGTGCTCGAAAATCCCGCCTGGTACACCGCCTACACGCCCTACCAGGCCGAAATCAGCCAGGGCCGCATGGAGGCGCTGGTGAACTTCCAGACCATGGTCTGCGACCTGACGGCGATGCCGATCGCCAACGCCTCCATGCTCGACGAGGCAACCGCCGCCGCCGAGGCGATGACCCTGGCACGCCGCTCCGTCAAGGCCAAGGGCAGCGTGCTGGTGGTCAGCGGGGACGTCCACCCGCAAACGCTGGAGGTGCTGCAAACCCGCGCCGAACCGCTGGGGCTCAGTCTGGTGCACGCCAACTCGGCCGAGGATTGGGAAACCGCCGTCGCGCGCGACGACTACTTCGCCGTGCTCACGCAATACCCGGCCAGCAGCGGCTGGCTGCACGACTGGACGCAAGACGCCGAGCGCATCCACGCCAAGGGCGCGGCCTTCATCGTGGCCACCGATCTGCTCGCGCTGGCCGTCATCAAGCCGCCAGGCGAGATGGGCGCGGACATCGTCGTCGGCAGCTCACAGCGCCTGGGCATGCCCATGGGCTGCGGCGGCCCGCACGCCGCCTTCCTGGCCTGCCGCGACGACTTCAAGCGTTCCATGCCTGGCCGCCTGGTCGGCGTGAGCGTGGACGTGCAGGGCCGCCCCGCGTATCGGCTGGCGCTGCAGACGCGCGAGCAGCACATCCGCCGCGAAAAGGCCACGTCGAACATTTGCACCGCACAGGTGCTGCCCGCCGTGGTGGCCAGCATGTACGCCGTCTACCACGGGCCCGAAGGCTTGAAGCGCATCGCGCGGCGCGTGGCGCGCCACACCGCCATCCTGGCCGCCGGCCTGGCGCAACTGGGCTACATCCGCACCCACCATGAGACGGCGTTCGACACGCTGTGCTACAAGACCGATGGCGAGACCGATGCCATCGTCCAGCGCGCCCTCGCCCAGCGCATCAACCTGCGGCGCGCCTGGGGCGACTACCTGTGCTGCTCGCTCGACGAGACAACCACGCGCGACGACGTGCGGCAGCTCTGGTCGGTGTTCGCCAAGCCCGGTCAGGCGCTGCCGGACTTCGCCGCGCTGGAGGCCAGCGCACCCGACTGGATTCCCGCGCATCTGGCGCGCACCAGCGCCTACCTCACGCACCCGGTCTTCAACACCCACCACTCCGAAACCGGCATGCTGCGCTACCTGCGCCGGCTGTCGGACCAGGATCTCGCGCTCGACCGCTGCATGATCCCGCTGGGCTCGTGCACGATGAAGCTCAACGCCACCAGCGAGATGATCCCCATCACCTGGCCCGAGTTCGCCAACGTGCACCCGTTCGCGCCGCGCGGGCAACTGGAGGGCTACCGCCTGCTCGACGAGCAACTGCGCGCCTGGCTGTGCCAGGCCACCGGGTACGCCGACGTGAGCCTGCAGCCCAACGCCGGCAGCCAGGGCGAATACGCCGGGCTGCTGGCCATCCGCGCCTACCACGCGGCGCAGGGGCAGAGCCAGCGCACGGTTTGCCTGATCCCCTCGTCGGCCCACGGCACCAACCCGGCCAGCGCGCAGATGGTGGGCATGCAGGTGGTGGTCACCGCCTGCGACGCCCAGGGCAACGTGGACCTGGACGATCTGCGCGCCAAGTGCGAGCAGCACGCCGACCGGCTGGCCTGCGTGATGATCACCTACCCCAGCACGCACGGCGTGTTCGAGACCCAGGTGCGCGAACTGTGCGCGCTGGTGCACCAGCATGGCGGACGGGTCTACATCGACGGCGCGAACATGAACGCGCTGGTGGGCGTGGCCGCCCCGGGCGCATTTGGCGGCGACGTCAGCCACCTGAACCTGCACAAGACCTTCTGCATTCCGCACGGCGGTGGCGGCCCCGGCGTCGGGCCGGTGTGCGTGGTGCAGGACCTCGTGCCCTACCTGCCGCGCCACCAGGCCGGCGGCATCGCCGGCGGCGTGGGCGCGGTGAGCGCGGCGCCCTACGGCAACGCGGCGGTGCTGCCCATCAGTTGGATGTACATCCGCATGATGGGTGCCGACGGCCTGCGGCACGCCACCGAGGCGGCCATTCTCTCGGCCAACTACATCAGCCAGCGCCTGGCGCCACACTACCCCACCCTCTACGCCAGCGAGGGCACGAACGGCCGGCCCGGGCATGTGGCGCACGAGTGCATCCTGGACCTGCGCCCGCTCAAGGACAGCAGCGGCGTGATGGCCGAGGACGTGGCCAAGCGGCTGATCGACTACGGCTTTCACGCGCCCACGCTGTCGTTCCCGGTGGCCAACACCTTGATGGTCGAGCCCACCGAGAGCGAGACGCTGGACGAGCTGGACCGCTTCATCGACGCGATGATCGCCATCCGCGACGAAATTCGCCGCATCGAAGCGGGCGAGTGGCCCAGGGACGACAACCCGCTGAAGAACGCGCCGCACCGGGCCGAGAGCCTGCTCGCCGCCGACTGGCCGCATCCCTATCCGCGCGAGGTCGGCGCGGCGCTCGCCCCGGGGCGCGGCGCCAAATACTGGCCGCCGGTGGCGCGCGTGGACAACGTCTACGGCGACCGCAACCTCTTTTGCACCTGCCCTCCGCTGACGGTGGAGGCCTGAAAAAGGCCGCCTTCGCTCAGAGCTTGACCGGCCCGAGCAGCCATTTGCCAAGCAGCTCGCGCAAGGCCTCGGGCTTGATCGGCTTGGAGACGAAGTCGTCCATGCCGGCAGCCAGGCAGCGCTGGCGGTCCTCGTCGGCGTTGCTGGCGGTGGCGGCAATGATGGGCACGCGGCGCTCGGGGTAGCGGCGGCGCAGCTCGCGCGTGGCGGCTATGCCGTCGAGCCGGGGCATCTCCACATCCATGACGATCAGGTCGTAGTCCTGCGTCGCCACGCGCTCCAGCGCCTCCTCGCCGTCGGCGGCCAGATCCACGTCCAGCCCCAGGCCGCTGAGCAGCGACAGCGCGATCTGGCGATTGACGGGATGGTCCTCGGCCAGCAGCACGCGCTGCCCCTGGATGCGCGCGCGCAGCGCGTGCGCCGTCCAGGCCCTGGGCACGAACGCCTCGCCCGCGGCGCCATCGCGCGAGCGCGGCAGCCGCGCGGTGAACCAGAACAGACTGCCCCGGCCCGGCTGGCTGCTCGCGCCCGCGTCGCCGTCCATCAGGCGCGCCAGGTGGCGCGTGATCACCAGGCCCAGCCCCGCTCCGCCATGCGCCCGCGTGCTGGAATCATCGGCCTGCTGAAACGGCAGGAACAGGCGCGCCAGCGCAGCCGGCTGCAGCCCGGCGCCGCTGTCCTGCACCTCATAGCGCAGGTCCACCATGCCGTCGTCCCGCGGCTCGGCGCGCACGCGCACCACGATGCCGCCCGTGCAGGTGAACTTGATCGCGTTGTCCACGTAGTTGGCCAGCGCCTGGCTCAGCCGCGCGGCGTCGCCCATCACATGGAGCAGGCCGGGCTCCGCCTCCAGCGTGAGGGAAAGCGCACGGCCCTCGGCCCGTGGCCGCGCGGCCTCGACCACGCGCGTGGCCAGCGCCAGCGGATCGACCGGCCGCGACTCGAAAACCATCCGCCGGGCCTCGATCTTGGACAGATCGAGAATG
>DAIOSZ010000003.1:0-22363 GCA_036752305.1 Burkholderiaceae bacterium | reverse complement strand
ACAGCAGGTGATGGGCCGCCCCCGACAGCTTGGCCAGCCGCTCGCTCTGGCTCGGCCGGGGATGCTGGACGGTGAGCAATTCGGTCAGGCCGATGATGGCGTTCATCGGCGTGCGGATCTCATGGCTCATGTTGGCCAGAAACACCGTCTTGGCGCGCCCTCCCGCGTCGGCCGCGTCGCGCGCGGCCAGCAGCGCCTCGGTGCGCACGCGCACCTTTTCCTCCAGCATCAGGCGGTGCGCCTCCAGCGCCGCCGCGGCGCCTTCGGCCTCGTCGGTGCGGCGCGAATAGCTGATGCGCGAAAACAGCGTCACCCCGGCCGTTCCCACCAGCACGAACAGCGCGGAAAACAGCAAGGAGCCCAGTTGCCGGCGCTCCACCACGGGCGCCAGATGTCCCAGTTCAGCCCAGTAGAACACCCCCAGCGAGGCCAGCGACAGCGCCGTGAGCGCGAGCAGCTGGCGCACGCCAAGCAGCCAGCCCGCGCCCACCAGAAAGCCCGCGTAGCTGAGCATGTTTGGCGCGCGCAGCCCGCCGTTGAACCAGATCTGCAGCGTCATCAGGACGAACAGGCTCCAGGCCAGGAACGGCGTGGCATAGGGCTGGGCGCGCGTGCGCGTCATCACGATCGCCACCAGGCCCACCAGCCCCAGGCACAGGTCGGTCACCACCACCCGGGCCGGCACCGCGCTCTCGAACGACAGCACCAGCGCCAGCACGAAACCGGAGACCATGACCAATACCGCGGCAAACAGCACCACGCCGCGCGCCATCGCGTCGTCGATCAAGGTGCCGGAAATCGTATGCGCCATGCCGTCATTGTCGCTTGCGCGGGCCGCTGAAAGCGAGAAGCACTTGCGCGCCGCCGCATTCTGGTTAAAAATACAGTTACTGGATAAAAAACCACATGGTTCCGATCCACAGCACCGCTCCAAAGGCCCACATGCTCAACGCGCCCTCCTCCAGCGACGCCTCCTCCCAGCGGCTCACCGCCCGCCAGCAGGAGATTCTCGACCTGGTGCAAACCACCATCGCCCGCACCGGCTCGCCCCCCACCCGGGCCGAAATCGCGCAGGCGCTGGGCTTCAAATCGGCCAACGCGGCGGAGGAGCATTTACAGGCGCTGGCCCGCAAGGGCGTGATCGATCTGCTCAGCGGCACCTCGCGCGGCATCCGCCTCAAGGGCGCGCTCAAGCAGATGTCACTGCCGGGCTTCAACCAGATGGTGCTGCCGCTGATCGGGCGCGTGGCCGCCGGCTCGCCCATCCTCGCGCAAGAACATGTCGAGCAGACCTACCACGTGGAGCTGGGCCTGTTCGAGCGCAAACCCGACTACCTGCTCAAGGTGCGCGGCATGTCGATGCAGGGCATCGGCATCATGGATGGCGACCTGCTGGCCGTGCAATCCACGCGCGAGGCGCGTAACGGCCAGGTCGTGGTGGCTCGCGTCGGCGAAGACGTGACCGTCAAACGCTTCATGCGCCGGCGCGAGCTGATCGAGCTGCATGCCGAAAACCCAGATTTCCCCACCATCGTCGTCCACCCGGGCGAGCCGTTCGAAATCGAAGGCCTGGCGGTCGGCCTGATCCGCAAGAGCTTTCTGGCATGAAAACCCCTCACTGAGTTCTTCCGCCGCCAGGTGGCGGGCGTAGCCGGACCCCCCGGCAACCCTGGCGAAACGCGGACCTTCTCAATCCTGCCTGTGTTCCACCTTCCTTCCAAGGAGTTTGCACATGGGATCCGTCTTGCAATTCCCGCGCCTTTCCGCGCCCACCGGCATTGTCCCGCTCTCGGCGCCGCCCGGCCGGCCGCAGGTGCCCGCCAACCAGATTCTGGCCGTCCCCGCGCTGCACCGCCGCATGCTGGCGCGCGCGCTGAATGCCGAGCGCGCGGCAGGCGCCAGCAACGGCAACGGCAACGGCAACGGCTCGTCACGGCCATGGCTGCGCGTGGTGCATGAAGCCGACTCCAGCCGCGCCGGCCGCCTGGTCACCGCGGGCCCCATGGCCGCCGTCTGCGCCGAACTGGAACCCCGGACCCAGATGGAAGCGCCCTGACCCGCCGCACTCCCCGGCCCGGCCCGGGCGGGCAGGCACAATCCTGCCCATGAACATCGTGATCCTGGACGACTACCAAGACGCCGTCCGCAAGCTGTCCTGCGCCGCCAAGCTCGACCCGTACTCGGCCAAGGTCTACACCAACACGGTCAAAGGCCAGGGCCAGCTCTCGGTGCGGCTCAAGGACGCCGACATCATCGTGCTCATCCGCGAGCGCACCCAGATCACGCGCCAGCTCGTCGAAAAGCTGCCCCGGCTGCGCCTGATCGCCCAGACCGGCAAGATCGGCCCGCACATCGACGTCACCGCCTGCACCGAGCGCGGCGTGGCCGTGGCCGAAGGCGTGGGCTCGCCAATCGCCCCGGCGGAACTCACCTGGGCGCTGGTCATGGCCGCCATGCGGCGGCTGCCGCAGTACATCGCGCACCTCAAGCACGGCGCGTGGCAGCAATCGGGCCTCAAATCGGCCGCCATGCCTCCCAACTTTGGCCTGGGCAACGTGCTGCAAGGCAAAACCATGGGCATCTGGGGCTACGGGCGCATCGGCAAACTCGTGGCCGGCTACGCCAAGGCCTTTGGCATGCGCGTCGTCGTCTGGGGCTCGGACGCCTCGCGCCAGGCCGCGCTGTCGGAAGGCTGCATCGCCGCCAATTCGCGCGAGGCCTTCTTCAGCGCCTGCGACGTCGTCTCCCTCCACCTGCGCCTGAACGACGCCACGCGCGGGATCGTCCGGCTCGATGACCTGCTGAGCATGAAGCCCACCGCCATCTTCGTGAACACCTCCCGCGCGGAGCTGCTCGAAGCCGACGCCCTGATCGCCGCGCTCAACCGCGGCCGCCCCGGCATGGCCGCCGTGGACGTGTTCGAAAGCGAGCCCATCCTGCAAGGCCACGCGCTGCTGCGCCTGGAAAACTGCATCTGCACGCCGCACATCGGCTACGTGGAGCAGGAAAGCTACGAGCTGTACTTTGGCGCCGCGTTCGACAACGTGGTCAACTTCATCCGCGGCACGCCCACCAACATCGTCAACCCCGGCGCCTTGCACGTGCTGCGCTGAGCGCGGGCTCCTGGTTCCGCCGGAACGAGTGGCTCCGGGCCCCTGTTGGCATTGAGTTAAGCCATTCATGATAAAATCACCTCAGTAACTCTTTGATTCATAAAGGTTTTTCAATGACCGTCGAAGAGCAATTGCCGCGCCAGCTCGCTGCTGGCTGAGCTATCTCTGCATCTGCATTCACCCGCTTTCCGAGACGCCCACCGCGTCAAGCCCAGCGACTTCACGCGCAAGCGCTGCCTGGACCTGCCCACGCTGGTAGGCTTCATGCTCCAGCATGTGGGCAATCAGTCCGTACAGGCTTCGCTGGACAAATTCTTCACCTCGCTGGGCGCTCACGCTCACGCTGTGCGCGGGGCCACCAAGAGCGCGCTGTGCCAGGCGCGGCGCAAACTCAAGGCCAGCGCCTTGCATGCGCTCAATCGGCTGTGGGTCGATGGCTGGCATGCCCAGGGCGGCTACGCCCGCTGGCAGGGGCTGCGCGTGGTGGCGGCCGATGGCACCTGTCTGCGCCTGCCGCGCTGGGACGAGAACGTACAGGCTTTCGGTCCGGGGCCGTGCAACGATGGCTCGGTGGTGATGGCGCGCGGCGTGGCGTTGATGTCGGTGGCCACCGGCCAGTTCCTGGATGTGCGTCTGGGGGCGTACGAGCAGGGCGAGCGGGCCTTGCTGATGGGCGCGCTCGATGCGCTGCACACAGACGATGTCATGGTTCTCGACCGCGGCTATCCGGCTTGGTGGCTGTTTGCCGCCCTGCAGGCGCGCGGGCTCAATTTCTGCGCACGCATCGACGCCTGTGGCTGGCCCGATGTGGGCCGTCTGCTGCGCAGCAGCGCCCGCGAGGTCGTGCTCACGCACCGGCTGCGCCCGGCCACACGCAAGGCGGTGCTGGCACTGGGCCTGCCGTGTCCTGAGACGATCACGCTGCGGCTGATCAAGGTGACGCTGCCCAACGGGCATATCGAGGTGCTGGCCACCTCGCTGCTGGAGGGCGAGCGTTATCCGGCCGATGCGTTCTCGGCGCTGTACGCCAAGCGCTGGGGTATCGAGGAAGGATTCAAAACGATCAAGCATCGCCTGCACGTCGAAGGATGGAGCGGTGAGTTGCCCCACACCATCGAGCAGGATGTGGCCGCCAAGCTGCTGATGCACAACATCACCGAGGCGCTGTGCGAGCAGGCCCAGCAGGCGCTGGCGCCCGCCATCGGCAGCACGAGCCGCGTCAACCATGCTTACGCGCTGGGCCACCTGCACCGGCTCATCGTGGCCTGGATTGGCGGCGATGCCGCTGTCCTGCGCCAGGTGCTGGATGCAGCCGTCTCGCTCATCGCGCGCACACGTGACATGATCAGATCGGGCAGGAGTTTCCAGCGAAAACATAAGCTCGGTGGGGCTCAGCGGCCACGGCGGGCTTATCGTTGAGGCTTAACTTAATGCCATTGGGGACGGGGGGGGATCTGACTGCCGCAACTCACACGGCGCGGCTCGCCGCTGCCGTCATGGCAAGCGGTGCCGTGTCAGTACTGTATTTATCAGTCCAAATGGCTGTCCAGCTTGATGAAACTTTGCGCAGGACGCAAGGTGTGGCTCAACCACGAAGCAATGCCACGCAAGAATCCCTTTTTGGGATTTGATTTCCCATATTGGGAATTTGTGTGCTAGACTACATCCATGATCTTGATTGGCCGCGACCACATCACCCTACACAGTAGGCAGTTTCCCGCTGCCAGAACGGCGCTGTCCATGTGGCAAGCGATCAGCCAGAAGGCCACATGGAGCGACCAAGAGGCGGTAGCCTCTTGCTTCCCTGCAGTCAAGTTTTTGACGCCGAAGCTGGCTCGATTCTTTCCTGCAGGGATCAACTGCGTCATAACAACCCAAATCGCGTTTAACACTGGAATTTTAATTGTGCTTGCAGTAAACGAATTTGAAGCAACCCAGTTCCAGAGGTCATAGCATGGAGCTTCGCATTATTCGAGATGAGCTTCAATATGCCGCGCTCCTTGAGCAGGCAAAAGAGTTAGCTCTGTCCGATCCTATGCCAGGCAGCCGCGATGCTGAGCGACTGGCCGTTATTTCCGTTCTGCTCGAAAAATTTGAAGAGGCCCGATTCAAATTTGAAGCACCCGATCCCATTGAGGCAATTGTTTATCGTCTTGCCGAACTCGGAATGAAACAAAAAGACTTTGCCAAGATAGTTGGCAGCCCCAGTCGTGCTTCTGAGGTTTTGGCGCGCAAGCGTGGATTAACAATCGAGATGATAAGGACAATCCATGAGCAATTGCGGATTCCTGCAGAGATTCTGATCGGCCATCCAAAACAAGATAATTTTGACAGCACCGATGTTGATTGGAAGAAATTTCCCGTCAAAGAAATGCAAAAGCGGGGTTGGTTCGACGTTGACTTGGCAGAGGGGAAAAGTGGCGAGCAGCTTATCCGTTCATTCTTTGCACGCACCTCCGCTCAAAGTGCACCAGTTCTGTTGCGCAAGACACTTACTGGTGTCACCAAGGAAGAAAATCAGTATGCAATCTATGCTTGGGTTGCTCGTGTTTTGATTCGGGCACGCGATCTGAAAAAGCCAGAGGTGCGCTATGTGCCGGGCTCAATTACAGATGAGTTCTTGAAGCAGCTTGCCAAGCTGAGTCGTTCCGTTGACGGACCGAAAATTGCTGCCGAGTTCTTGGCTATGAAAGGCGTGATCCTTGTAATCGAACCCCACTTGCCAAAAACCAAGCTGGATGGTGCAGCAATGTTGGATCAAGACGGAACCCCTGTAATTGGCTTGACTCTGCGCTACAGCAGAGTGGACTATTTCTGGTTCACGCTCATGCATGAATTGATCCATGTACAACGTCATTTGAGTCGTCAGAGTTCAACTTTTGTTGATGAAGATGATCTCGATAATGAAGATGAGCGTGAGGCAGAGGCGAATTTCCTTGCTGCAGAGGCGTTTATTCCTCGCCACATTTGGCAAGCGAGTGAAGCACTTAAAACAAAAAGAAGTGAGGCTGTCGTTAAGCTGGCCGACTCACTGCTGATTCATCCTTCAATCGTCGCAGGAAGAATTCAACGCGAAACCAATAACTACAAGATTTTGAAAGAGTTCGGCGGGGGACAAAATATTAAAGACGTTTTCAACATTTCGCCTTTGGAAGATGAAGAATGACTGATCCTATCTATACCCCGATGCTGAAGTCCAAACAGGGCGAAGCAAAAGCTCTGATGCGCCTTGATCGGCAAACCAAGTCAAACATCATTCCGTTTTTTGATGTGCTGGCATTGAAATCTGGCTTATCCAACGGTAGCGATGTTCATGCCTTTCTGGAGAAACAGGCGATCAATATCGCTGCGGCATGGAACGGACGTGGGCATTGCTATGTAGACCTTTACGATGTAGATCCATCCGCACGCGGTTTTGACGGTATGCATCCCGTCAACATTGTGCACGACAAGATTGCTTTTGATCGCATTGATGCCATCCCTGTTGTAGGTATTGAGCGGGACCTGGCATACAAGCTGGCTGTTCGACGGGTCGTGGGGGTTGGCGTCGATGCCGTTGCAATCCGACTTGGTAGTGAAGACATCCAACTGCCAAGTATTTTGGTTGAACGTGTCACACGATTGCTCGCGGAGATCGGTGCATCTGATCAGCCTCTGCATGTCTTCATGGACTTCAGGTCTATTGAACACATAGATTCCGATATCGTCCAGATGCGATTCACGCGTGCACTTGCAGAAGTTCGAAAACTAAAGCCTTCGAGGATTATTTTTGCAGCGTCTGCTTTCATGAGCGATATGGGGAAGGTCAAGAAAGGTGTGCTGAAATCAGTTGCACGGCGAGCCTTCTTGTTGTGGGAGCTGCTGGCAAAGATCCATCCCGATATTGACTATGCGGACTATGGCGTCATCCATCCGGGGTACGTTGATTTCGATCCAAAGACGATTAAACCTGCGGCGAAAATCCGTTACACCGCCGACAAAGAGTGGTTGATTGTCAAAGGCACCCGCTGGGTCAGTGATACTGCCCAGCATCGGAGCTTGTCAGTAGTGCTCTGTAAGAGCCAACAATTCAGAGGCCGAGATTGCTGGGGAAGTGGAAACATTGTTTCTGCTGCGCAAGGCGGTCATGCTTACAAACGTCTTGAGGACTGGGTGACCATCGACCAAAATACCCACATCACTCACACTGTACTGCAGTTGTCGAGGATTTCTGTTTCACCCAAGGTCGCTGTCTAGTCTCTGGTAGTCCTCGCCGTTACCCATTCACGGCGCTATTGGCACACCCGCAGAGCTAATTCTGCGCAGAGACGTTTGAGTCATGTTCAAAGGAACTTCAAAATCCATAGCTGCCCGTGGTTGTCTTTTGGTCCCTTCAGGCCAAAAACACATCTAAAACCAGCCCTCACAGCCCTCCCCAGAACACTGCCTTCTTGGATTTTGTAGATGTTACGACATGTTGTGTAGATTACTCTACAAAAATCTACGCATTGACCTGTTTGAAGCGTGATTTTGAAGTGATTTTCACCATCAAAATCATTTGCAGGCCAATGAAATAGACCACCAGCAGCTATCATTTTTCGATATGCGGCGCTGTGCTCTGCGGCCACCCGGGTTCGCGCGGCTCATCAGCGCGCCCGCGTGTGGCCCCGCGTCCCGTCCGGGCGCGGGGCTCGGCGACCAACGGCGTCCACGCGCGCTCAGTACCACCAGGCATTCAGCGCGGCGCGCCACCGCCCCAGGTCGTAGCCCTTCCCGTCGTAGCGGACGACGGCGCTGACCGGCTTTTTCCCGTCGCTGCGGACGGCGGTGAATCTGAGGTCGGCCAGGCCATGAGACGCCGTGGGCTCCACGGAGATCGTCACGTTCGAGTCGATGCGCGGCGTTTCCTCGCCCCCGCAGCGATTGCCCGGGCCGTGCCACCAGCGCGACAGGGTTTCCGCGAGCACTGGACGGATTGCCCGACCTTCCACGACGAACAGCGTCAGATCATCGTCGGAGCCCCCGTCGTATGTGCAACGGTCCCGGAACGCGTTCACGCGCAGCCCGAAGGCGCGGGTGTTCGCCGACAGCGTGTAGCGCGCGGTGTCGAGCCTGAGCGAATGGCTGGACACCTGGGTTGCGGCGTCTTCCGCGATGACGCCTTTGTAGGAGGCAAGCACCCGATGGCCGGGCCCTTCGAGCAGCGCCAGCAGGAGCTGCTTTTCATACTCGACCCCCGCGTCGTAGGCAAACGCGGCCAAAGTCCTGGCGCCGTTGGTGGGCCAGGCCTTGCAGGCGCCGGCCACGAGAAGCGCGCCGTTGCCCACGCCGGGAGACAGGTCCTGCGAGGGAAAGGCGAATTCCGCAAGGTGAAAGTGCGCGCCCACGCGCTGGATGAGCGCTTCGCTGCAGCGGCCCTGGCCCGCCTCGGACGGCGCCTGCGCCCCCGCACCCGGCGCCATCCCGATGGCTGCCGTGACCAGCAGGCAAGCCGATAGGTGCCGGGCGATGGGCTTGAATCGATTGGCGCTCAGGAGGGAGATTCGCATGGGTGACGACTTCAACGAATGACCTGATTTTGCGCGCCACAGGGCGCCTGAACCGCTCCGCGCCTTGCCCCGGCGGGTGGGCGACGACCATCCGCGCAGGTCACCCGGCCCATTGCGGCGTGACACAGGGCGCGGCGATGAAGGCATGGCGGTTCTCGTGATCGCTTCAAGCCTCGACCCTCGCGATGCCACCTACGCGAGCCATGCGAGCACCGCGACGGTCAATAGCCCCACCCAGCCGGGGTGTCTGGCCCGCGTGCCCACCAGGACGAGCGCCGAACCGGCAAGCATGGCGACGACGATGACCTGCACCAGGAAGCGGGAGCCCGGATAGGCCGGGTTGAACGACAGCCACAACAACAGCGCCGCAAAGGCCCAGCCAAAGACGGTCAGCACGTGCCAGCTCGCCCAGAGAATGCGCACATGACCCTCGCCCAGCCGCTGGCCGCCTTGGGTTGGGATGAATCCGGTGTCTCGCAGTCGGCGAAAGATCAGGCGCTCACCCAGCAGGGAGTGAGCCAGGCCGACGGCAAAGGCGACGGCAGCGGCGCAGGCAAACAGGGTATTCATGGCTTGTGTGCAAGGGACATGCGGCAATTGAACCATCCGATGGCGGTTCTCAGCGCCGCCAATGACTTCAAATTTCATAGCTGCCCGTGGTTGTATTTTGGTCGATTCAGGCCGAAACGCTTGGAAAAATGGCCTGTTTCACCCGCCCATGGTCACCTCAAATCAAGGTTTTTGTAGAGGTTGCGACATTTTTTGTAGATGCCTCTACAAATCATTCCGTCACGCCTCATGCGGGGCCGTTTGTGGCCTCATTTTTAGGGTCAAACAGGCCTTCAGGCCAATGAAAACAACCACGGGCAGCTATCATTTTTTTCAAAGACAGCAACGCGGCAAGCACCCGCATGTTCAAGGGCGGCCGTTCTCCAAGCCGTCCAGCGCCCGCCGGGCATCCTCAGGCGCCTGGTCGCGCGCATGCGGGCCGTAGTCGCGTTGGACTTCAGCCACGCGCAGGCGGTAGTCGGCAAACAGGCGGTTGCGGCCGGCGAGCTGGGCCTGGCGGTGCGGCTCGTGCCGGCGCCAGCGGGCCACGGCCTCGGCGTCGCGCCAGAACGACAGCGACAGCACTTTCCCCGGCTGGCTCAGGCTTTGGAAGCGCTCGACCGAGATGAAACCATCCATGGCTTCCAGTTGCGGCCGCAGCGCGGCGGCCAGTTCCAGATAGGCGGGCAGGCCCTGCGGCGTGGGCTCGACTTCAAAAATCACGGCGATCATTCCGTCTCCTCGGGCGGCCACGCGGTGAAGCGCCGCTCCTCGCGCACGATGAAGCGCTGGCGCTGCGCCCACTCGAAATTGGCGAGCCCCTGCGGGTCCTGACGCAAACGGGCGCGGTAGGCCTCGCCCGAGGTGGCACGGGTGCTGGAGGGCCTGATGCAACTGGGCACGGCCCCGCACGCGCCCCGCGCGCGCCACCGTCACCGGGCCACGCGACACCGCGCTGCGTCCGCTGCAACTCAATCTGGAACTCCCCGCCGCTGGCACCGCCTCGGCCCGCGCGCTGTGCCGCCCGTGCCTGGACTGGAGCGAGCGCCGCCCCCACGTGGCGGGCCGGCTGGGCAACCTGCTGTGCGCGCACTGCCTGGCGCGCGGCTGGCTCGTGCGCGGCGCGGGCACTCGCGCGCGGTCGATCAGTCCCGCCGGGGCCGTGGTGCTGCGCGACTGGCTGGGCCTGCGCGCCTGGGCAGAGGTGGTGCAGGCCTGAAGCCCGGCTGAAATAGCCCCTCGCAACGCGCGCGCCGGTCAGCCGGTGGTGTTGAATGCCTGGATGGCGCAGGCCTCCTCGGCGCCCATGCCCGGATAGCGCTCGCGCAGCGGCGCCACCGCCTGACCGCTCAGCGCCGCGTGCCACAGCCGGTTGGCGGCATCTTCGATCTCGCTTGCACGCATGAACGCCCCTCGTCGGATCGGTTGCTCTGGGGTTGGCCCGGTGTAAATTCACCACCGCACACTGGATATGAATTGACCGGAAACGTGATATGCACACAGCGGATAACGGAAGGCCCATCGCCAAGCCCCTGCCCCGCCAACTGGACGCCGCGCTGCTGGAATTGTTCGATTGCCTGCACCGCACGCGCAACCTGTCGGTGGCGGGCGCCGAGCTGGGTCTGTCGCAGCCCACCGTGAGCCGCGCGCTGGCGCGGCTGCGGGTGATGTATGGCGATCCGCTGTTCATCCGCCGCCCGCGAGGCGTGACGCCCACGCCGCTGGCGGAGCAGCTCGGCCCCGTGGTCGCCAACGCGCTGGATGCCTTGCGGGCCACGTTCGAGCGCCCACGCTTCGACCCCGGCAGCGAGCAGCGCGACTTCCGCGTGGCCATGAGCGACGTCGGTGAACGTCTATTCCTGCCGCGCCTGATGCAGCACCTGGCCACGGTCGCGCCCAAGGTCCAGGTACGGACCGTCGCCAGCACGGAGCGCCTGCACGAGGAACTGGGAACTGGGCGAATTCACCTGGCGGTGGGCTATTTCGGCAACCTGGGCAAGCAACTCTATCAGCGACGCCTGTTTCGCGAAAACTTCGTCTATGTCGCGCGTCAGGCGCATGGCGCGATCCGAGCCCCACTGCGGCGCGAACAGTTGCGAGAGATTGCGCACGTGATCGGCGGCCCCGAGGGCATGGAGCATGCCAGGGCGGTGGAGCGCGTGCTCGCCGGCTCGCGCGTGAAGGCACGCATCGCGCTGCGCGTGCACAGCTTTCTGTGCGTGGCGCCGGTGGTGGTCGCCACGGACCTCATCGGCGCCATTCCCAGCAACCTGGCCGCGCTGGTGGTCGGCCACATGCCGTTGCAGCGGCTGGAGCCGCCTGTGCAGCTTCCAGGGTTCGACATCACGATGACCTGGCACCGGCGCTACCACGACGACCCGGCGAGCCAATGGCTGCGCGAGACGTTGCTGGCATTGTTCAAGACGGGCGTGGACCCGCACCCACTTTCCGCAGCACCCTGACAGCGCCTCGCATGCACCGAAACCTCCGCTTGCGGACCTGGATACGATCGGATGACCCGCGATGAAGAGCACGCTCGATCCCAAGGACATCCAACTCATTGAGGCCCTGCGGGCCAATGCGCGAACGCCGGTGATCGCATTGGCCAAGGCAATCGGCCTCTCACGCAGCGCGACGCAGGAGCGCTTGCAGCGCCTGGAGCAGCACGGGGTGATCACGGGCTACTCGGCGCAGGTCGCGTGGCCCGACGCCGACACCGTGGACGCGTGGTTCACGGTCCGACTGACCGACGGCGTGCATTGCAGCCGGGTGGTTCCCGCCATCCTGGCCATGCACGAGGTCCGGTTGTGCCACGCCTTGACGGGCAACATCGATCTGCTGATCAGGGCATCGGCGCGCGACGCAGGCGCGCTGTCGGCCCTGCGCGAGCGATTGGCGGGCCTAGGGGGTATCAAGGCCGTATCCACGCATCTCGTGCTGGCGAGTCACCGATAAGCGCGCCCCCCCGGCGCCCAGCCCGGCGATCCACCGGTCACCACCGCTCAATCTGCCGGGTTGCAACCGGCAGCGAACCCGCGCACGATAGGCCAACCGCCCCATGCATCCGAACGGAAGGTGAGACACACATGCAACCCGACATCCTGGCGTACAACCACACCTGCGAACCTGGCGAGCAAGCCGTTTGCAAGCTCCTGGCCGACGCGATCGGTGACGGCCTGCCCGGCGCCGAGGGCAAGATCTGGCACGGGCATCCGGTCTGGTTCCTCAATGGGAATCCCATCGTCGGGTATAGCCGGCAAAAGCGCGGTTTGCGTCTGATGTTCTGGAGCGGAGCGGATTTCGGGGAAGACCGGCTGAACGTCGTGGGAGGAAAATTCAAGGACGCGTCGGTTTTCTTTCAGCACGCCACCGACGTTGATCTGGCCGATCTGCGCCGATGGTTGGACAAAGCCGCAAGCATCCAGTGGGACTACAAGAACCTGGTCCAGAGAAAAGGCAGGCTGGAGAAATTGCGCTAGGGTTCGCGCAAGCGGCTCCGCGAAGGCGGGCACCCGCGAGGTATTCGGTCAGCCTGTCCTCAGTCTTGAAACTCGGCGATGTCCGGCTTGGCGCCCCATACGCAGAACGAGCTGGGCTCCAGCGGAAACTGGCGCGGCCGGTGTTCCTCGGGGGATTCGATGATTTTCCGGTCGCTGTTGGAGTATTCGAAGATCACGCCGTCGTGGCCCTCGAAGTACAGGAAGATGCCGCCCGAGGTGGCGTGGCGGCCAGGGCCGAACACCACGCGAACGCCCTTCTTCTGCATGTGATAGAACGAACGCATCACGTCGTCGAACTCGGCCACCTGGAAGTTGATGTGCTGCACGCCCTTGTGGTCGGTGGCGAACAGCGCCATCTGGTGGTGGCGCGGATTGACCCGCAGCAGCGGGCAGGGACCGATCCAATCGCTGACCATGGCGTTGAAGTGCCTGAGCCAGAAGGCTTCGTCGCGCACCGGGTCGGTGGAACACAGCCCGACATGGCCCAGGCCCTGGATGCCCGCGTCGCGCGAGCCGTAGTAGCGCGGCCCCGCGTCGTGCGCCCGAACCACCAGATCGATGCGGTTGCCGGTCGGGTCCAGGAACCACAGGAACGATTCCACATGCCGGTCGCGCGCTTCCTCGGCACTGCCCATCGCGCAGCTCACGACGGCCGCCTTGAGTTGCTCGAACGCGGGCACCAGGGCCTGCCAGTCCTTGAGCTCGAAGGCGATGGTCTGATCGCCCGGGTCACCGAGGAAGTAGCACACGCTGTGGTGCCGGGCGTCGCTCTTGAGGTACAGGCGCTCGGCGGTCCGCTGGGCCACCTGCAGGCCGATCACCTCGGTGGCGAACGCTTGCGCGGCATCCAGGTCGCGGGTACCCAGGCGGACATAGGTGATGTCGCGAAGAACAATCATGCGGTCTCCAAATGGTTGGCTCGAATGCCCGAAATTGTGGAGAAGCGGCCAGCATTTGTGAAATGATTTATCTGGCTTTGTGATATGTCGCCAGGACATATCGCAGCGTCCTTTCAGGTATCCAGAAACAGCTCTGCCACCGCGGCGCGCAGCCAGCGGTTGGCCGGATCGGCGTTGTAGCGCTCATGCCAGTGCTGCTTGATGGCGAAGTCCGGAAAGCGATACGGTGGCGCCACGGCCTTGACCGAGGCAATGCGGATCAGCGTCCGCGCCACCCGCCGCGGAACGGTGGCAATGAGGTCGGTGTTGGCCAGGAGGTTGCCCACGCCCGGCAGCGTGGGCAGCGCCAGCGCGACCTTGCGCGGCGCCTTGCGCCGCTTCAACTCACGCTCGACGATCTCGTCGCCGGTGCCTGGCGCCGCCAGGACGACGTGCCGCTCGCCGCGGAATCGGCTTTCCGTGAGCGTCTGTCCGATGCGCGGATGCTGCTTGCGCACCACGCAGGCAAAGCCGTCGTCGAACAGGCGCTGCTGGAAGAAACCGGCTTCCAGTTCCGGCATGTAGCCCACGGCGAGATCGGCATCGCCAGTCTCCAGCATGCGGGGCGTCTCGGACGTGATGCGCAGGATCTCGATGCGCACCTGCGGCGCCACCGCGGCCATCTGGTTGACCAGGGCTGGAAGGAGTTCGAAGTGGCTGATGTCGGTCATGGCGATGCGAAACGCTCGCGACGCCCGCGCGGGTTCGAACGCCACCTGCTGCTGCGTGGCGGCTTGGAGCAGCGCCAGAGCCTGGCGCAGGGGCGGCACGAGCGCGGCCGCCCGCGGCGTGGGCAACATGCCCTCGCCGGTGCGAACGAACAGCGGGTCGTTGAAGCGGCGGCGCAGGCGGCCCAGCGCCAGGCTGACCGAGGTTTGCGGCAGGTTCAGGTTTTCGCCGGCCCGGCTGACGCTGCGGGTCTTGTAGATCTCGTCGAAAGCGGTGAGCAGCTTCATGTCCATTATTCGAATTTCCGCTGAAGACTATGGTCCATTCTGAATCGACGACATGATGGTCCTTGCCTACAGTCCAGGCAAGGGCTTCGGGTGAAGCCCACGCATCACTGACTTTCTGGCCTGGAGAACTTCCCGTGCACCTTCGTTGGCTTCAATCATGTCTGTTGGCCGTTTCGGCCCTCGCGGGGGCTCACGCGCTGGCCCAGGAGTGGCCTGACGCCCCCGTCAAGCTCGTCGTTCCGTTCGACGCGGGCTCCACGCCCGATCTCGCGGCCCGCGTGATCGGCGAGCGCCTGGCCGCGCGCTTGCGCCAGCCCTTCGTGGTGGAGAACAAGAGCGGCGCGGCCGGCAACATCGGCACCGACCTCGTTGCCAAGGCGAGCGGCGACGGGCGGACGATTGGCGTGAGCATCGCCGGGCCACTGGGAGTCAATGCGCTGCTGTTCAAGAAGATGCCGTATGACCCAGCCAAGGAACTCGATCTGGTAACGGTGGCCGTGTCGCAGCCGTCGGTGCTGGTGGTGGGTGCCAAGGAGGCGGCCGATGTCAAGCAATTGGCCGCGGCGATGAAGAACAACTCCCGGCTGAGCTACGCGTCCATCGGCGCGGGCTCCATCTCGCACCTGGCCATGGCGGCACTGACCGCCCAGGCGGGCGCGCAGGCGGTGCACGTGCCGTACCGCGGATCGGGCGCGGCCGTCACGGCCTTGCTGTCGGGCGACGTGGATATGGCCCTGTTGCCCGCCGCCGCCGTGATGCCCCATGTGAACGCGGGCAAGCTGCGCGCGCTCGCGGTGGCCTCGCCGGCCCGCTCGCCCTCGCTGCCCGACCTGCCCACGCTGGCCGAGAGCGGCCTGCCGGACATCAAGGGCGACGCCTGGATCGGCTTCATCGCACCCGCCAGGACGCCGGATGCCGTCGTGAGGAAACTCCAGGAGCAGGTCGCGCAGGTGCTGGCCGAGCCCGCCGTGAAGGACAAACTCCGCGCACAGTACATGGACCCGGTCGGCAACACGCCGGAGGAGTTTCGCAAGCTGCTGGCCGCCGACGTGCAGCGCTGGAAGCCCGTGGTCGCCAGGAACAAAATCACCCTGGATTGAGCAAGCCATCATGAACACAGCATCCCCCAGTCTCCTTGAACCGGCTCGCCACCTGCCGGTGTACGGCGAATACGACGTGGTGGTCGTCGGCGGTGGGCCGGCCGGGCTGGCGGCGGCGGCCAGCGCCTCGCGGCGCGGGGCGCGCACGCTGCTGGTCGAGTCCTACGGCTTTCTCGGCGGCATGGGCACGGCCGGCGGCGTGACGAATTTCGCCGGCCTGTATGGCCGGCATCGCGGCGAAATGCGCCAACTGGTGCGCGGCGTGGTGGACGAGCTGCTGGCGCGCCTGGAAGCGCTGGGCGGGCTCAACCAGCCGCAGGACGGCATGCAAGGCCGTATCCGGGTGCGCTCCTACGACACCTCGGTGTACAAGTGCGCCGCCGATCAATGGATGCTGGACCAAGGCGTGCGCCTGCTGTTCCACGCCCGCGCGTCGGCCGTGTTGATGGATGGCCCGCGCATCCACGCGCTGGTGGTGGAGACCAAATCGGGACGCCAGGCCATCCGCGCCCGGACGTTCATCGACTGTTCGGGCGATGCCGATGTGGCCGCTTTCGCAGGGGTGCCCTACGAGGTGGGCGATGGGCACGGCAGCGGGCTGTTCCCCTCGGCGATGTTCCGCGTGGGCCAGGTCGATGCGCCACGGGCTCTGGCGGCGGTGGGTGAGTTCAAGGCGATCAACGACTACATGGCGCGCGCCGAAAGCGCGCATCCGGGGCGCTACCGCTTTCCGCGCGAAGGCGCGATCCTGCGCCCGCAGATACACGCCTCCGAATGGCGCGCCAACGTGACGCAGATCGCCAATGCCGAGGGTCGGGCGATGAACGCGGTGGACGCGACCGAACTGAGCGCTGGCGAGGTGGAGGGGCGCCGCCAGATCGTCGAGTACTTCCGCTTCCTGCGCGAGCAGGTGCCGGGCTTTGCCGAGGCGCGCATCGTGGAAATCGCGCCCCAGGTCGGCATCCGCGAGACGCGCCGCATTCAAGGGCTGTACGCACTCAGCGGCGAGGATATCCTGGGTTCGGCGCGCTTTGACGACACGATCGGCATCAATGCCTGGCCGATGGAGTTGCATCGGGCGGGCGGGATCAGTTGGGGATTTCCTTCCGACCCGCAGCGCGCCTACAACGATCTGCCATGGCGCATGCTGGTTCCCAGCGCGGTGGAGAACCTACTGGTGGCCGGGCGCTGTGCGTCAATGACGCACGAGGGCCAATCCGCCGCCCGGGCCAGCGGCGGCTGTTTCGTGATGGGTCAGGCGGCCGGAACGGCTGCCGCGCTGGCGGGTAGCGCCCCAATGCAGCACCTGAACGTGCGGCAGTTGCAGCATGCGCTGCGTGAGGATGGGGGCTTGTTGGAGCCCTGAGAAGCGCGCCTCGGTCAGCCTTCGGCAACGCGCTCAACGCGGCCATCGGCATGGCGCGCGAACCGTTCCACCGACTGGCCATGGGTGGGATCGGCGGTCTCCCAGGGCCAGCCGCCGAACTGCGTGCGGCCGTAGTCGATGAAGGCCTGCTGGATTTCGGTCTGCGTGTTCATCACGAATGGACCATAGGAGGCCACCGGCTCGCCAATGGGCCGGGCCTGCAGCAACAACAGATCGGCACCCTCGGCGCCACCCTTGAGCGCAACGGGCGCGTCGGCGCGCAGTTGGACGCCTGCCTTGTCGCGCAACGGCCTGTCGCCAATCACGACACCATCGCCCTGGTAGAAATAGAGCGCGCGGTTGGAGCCCGCTTGCGCTGGGGGCAGCGTCCACTCGGCATGCGGGTCCAGATGGATCATCCAGATGGCCAGGTCCGCGTCGGGACGCGACGCCCAGGAATCCGGCGGAGCGGACGGCGGGCGGGCCTGGCCAAGCGCACCGGCCACGACGGTGATTTCGGTCCGGCGGCCCGAGGCATCGACGGCAGCGTGACGCGGTATCTTGTGGTCCCAGAGCATGGAGAAATACGGCTCGGCCTTCCGCGCGCTGATGGGCGCCGGGGACGCGCATGTGATCGACGGCGACGGCGACGGAGAGGCGCTGGATCAACCAGATCTGGAACAGCTCCAGCGGGTTGGGGCCAGCCTCGTCGAGCAGCGGAAACATCTCGGCGTGCTGGATGCCCTTGCCCGCCGTCAGCCACTGCACGTCGCCACGACCGAAACGGGCCGCGGCGCCGAGCGAGTCGCTGTGATCGATGAGTCCACGGCGGACGATGGTCACGGTCTCGAAGCCGCGGTGCGGGTGGCTCGGAAAGCCCGGCACCGTGTCGCCGTGGTACATGCGCCAGCCGTCCTTACCCGCGAAATCTTGGCCAATCTCGCGGCCCGCCAGCGACGCTGCCGGACCCAGCCGGCCATTGCCGGCGGGATAGGCGTCGTCGTGGTGCACGCAAAACAGGAACGGGTCAAAGGTCTGCCACGGAAAGCCCTGCGCAAAGGCGCGAAGAATCGGCTCTGAAGGCATGAGGGTCACCTGTCGGTCGGGGGCATGCGCCGCAGTCTAACTGGCGCAGGTTCTTCCATCAGTCCGTGCGGATTGCGCGCGCCTTGACCAACGCCTGCCAACGGCGGCCTTCGGCGTCGATGAAGCGGGAAAATTCGGCGGGCGTATCACCAACCGGCATCACACCCGCCTGGGCGAAGCGCTCGCGAACCTTGGGGTCGGCCACGGCCGCCTGAATCTCCTTGCCCAGGCGCTGGACCACGTCAGCCGGCGTTCCCTTGGGCAGGAACACACCGTTCCACTCCAGCACCTCGTAGTTTGGCAAGCCGCTTTCATGCAGGGTGGGCACGGCGGGCAGGTTTTTCAGCCGTTGCCGGGAACTGACGGCAAGGGCGTGCAGCTTGCCGCTGGTGACATGCTGCAGCGTCGAGGCGGCATTGCCGAAATAGCAGTCAACGGAGCCAGCCATCACGTCGGTCAGCGCCGGGGCCCCGCCCTTGTAGGGCACATGCAGCCATTCCATCCTGGCCTCGTCGGCCAGCAGCTCCGCGGCCAGGTGCGATGCGGTGGCGGGACCGGCGGATGCATAGGTGATCTTGCCGGGAGACTTGCGCGCGGCGGCCAGCAGGTCTCCCAGTGTCTTGTGCGGCGACGAAGACGAAACCACCAGAATCTGCGGCGCCGCGACGATCAACGATACCGGGATGAAATCCTTGGCAGGGTCGTATGGAAGTTTGCGCAGGGCCGGGTTGACGACATGGGCCGAGGCATCAAACAGCGCGGTGTAGCCGTCGGGCACCGATTTGGCAACGCTGTCCGCGCCAATGACGCCACCGGCGCCGGGCTTGTTGTCAATGACGACGGGCTGTCCCAGCAATTCGCCCAGACGCTGCGCCAGGATACGGGCGGCATTGTCGGCGCCGCCGCCCGCCGCATACGGGACCACCAGGCGCAGGGGCCGCTCGGGCCAGGCAGCCCAGGCGATGGCTGGCAGGCTGGCCGCGCCCAGAACCAGGCATTGGCGGCGGGAGAGGGAGGCTTGGATATTCATGATGTTTCTCGTGAGGATGTCAGGCATCATCGAAGCCGTACAGGCGCGCCGGGTTGTCGACCAGAATGCGCTCGGCGGCCTGGGAGCTGCCGGCCCAGTCGTACAGCAGGTCAAACAGGGCGCTGTCGTCGGGCTTGTGCAGGGGCTCGGTGGTATGCGGCCAATCGCTGCCCCAGACGACGCGGTCGGACGCCAGCGCCACCCATGCGCGGGCGACGGCGTGCAGGTCGGCATAGCCTTGCCCTGGCGGCAAGGCGGTGTTCAGGTAGGCACCGGAGAGCTTGACCCAGGCGCGGCCTTGCAGCAGCAATTCGCGCACCAGGCCAAACGCCGGATGCTGCGTGCCTTGCGACACCGGCAGGCGCGCCAGATGATCGAATACCACCGTCACCGGCAGCTTGAGCAGCCGGCGCCCGTGTTCCAGCAGTTGCTCGGCCGTCCAATGCAGTTGCAAGTGCCAGCCCATCGCATGGATCCTGTGCGCCAGCGCTTCGAGATGGTCGAAACCCAGGACCGCATGCCGCGCCGTATGCAAGCTCATGCGCACGCCACGGATGCCGCCATCGTGCAACGCCTGCAATGCCTGCTCCGAAGCATCGGGCCGCACCACCGCAATGCCACGCGTGCGCTGCGGCCCGAGGCGGGCAATCGCGTCCAGGGTCACGCGGTGATCTGTGCCATACAGACGCGGCTGCACCACCACGGCGCGCTGGGTGCCCAGCAGCCGTTGAGCCTGCTGGTATTGCTCCACGGTGGCATCCTGGTCGGCCGCCACGCGCGGGTCCAGGCGCGAATCCAATATGTGCAGGTGCGCGTCGCAACTGAGCCCCGGCGCGGTGTGCACCGGCGGGGCCGAGGCCGCCGAATGGGGAATGATCGGCGCGGGCATCACGCCACGGGCTTGCGGCTCACCTGACGGAGCCGGTCGGCCTCGCGGCGCAGTTCATCGCCGTGCTGGTCGAGCGTGGGGGCGGCAAAAGCGGGGGCCGTGGGCGTGCGGCTGAAGGTGATGGCGCGGCTCAGCCCCCGGTATGTGCCGACCACGGGGTGGTCGTATTCCTGCATCATGTCTTCGGCCAGTACCTGGGGAAAGTCAAACATGCCCTCCACCGGACGGGCGGCAGCACAAGGCACCTCTTCGCCAAACAGCGCTTCCCACTCCAAGGCCGAGCGCGCGGACAATGCGGCGTGCAGCCTGGGGACGATCTCGGCCTGGTGCGCGGCGCGTTTGCGCACCGTGTCGTAGCGTTCGCGCAGCAAGTCATGCAGCCCCGTCTTCTCGCACAAGGCCTGCCAGAAGTGCGGGGTATTGGCCGAGATGTAGATGTGGCCCTCGCGGGTGGGATGGATGCCGGTGATGCCGCCGGAGCGCATGTCGCGCCCGACTTCACGCGGCTCGCTGTCGGCCCAGATCAGACGCGCCGACTGCATGGCCAGCGCCGAGCGCATCAGCGACACCCCCACATACTGGCCCAGTCCGCTTTTCTCGCGTTCGTACAGGGCCGAGGCCACGCCGCTGGACACCATCGAGGCCGCGTAGTAGTCGACCACCGAGCCGTACAGAATCTCGGGCGGGCCACCCGCGGGGCCTTGCAAGGCGCACATGCCAGTCATGGTTTGCAGCACCTGGTCGTAGCCGGCCTTGTCCTTGAGTGGGCCGTGATCGCCGAACCCCGTGACCGTGCAATAGATCAGGCGCGGATTGATGGCGCGCAATTGCTCGTAGGCGATGCCCAACCGCGCCGGCACACTGGGACGGAAGTTGTGCACCAGCACGTCGGCGGTTTGCACCAAGGCCATCAGGCGTTGCCGGTCTTCCGGGATTTTCAGATCCAGCACCAGGCCACGCTTGTTGCGGTTCACGCCAAGAAAGGCGCGACTTTCCGCCTCCAGCGTGGAGGGATATTTGCGCAGGTTGTCGCCAGCCGGAGGTTCGATCTTGATCACCTCCGCGCCCTGGTCCGACAACAACGCGCAACCATACGGCCCGGCGATGTAGGCACTGAGATCCAGCACGCGCACGCCCGCCAGAGGGCCGCCACGCGTACCTGAGGGATGGCTTGTCATGGTGGGCAGCCTTCCTTCATTCCGCAACGATGTGCTGCTGGGCGGCGAGCCTTTTCCAGCGCGCCACGTCGCGGGCGACCACGCCGCCAAACTGCGCCGGGGTCAGCGCCCGGGCTTCGGCGCCTTCGGTCAGAAACTGGTTCTTGATCGCGGGCTTGGCCAGGGCCTGGTTCACGGCCGCATTGAGCTTGTTGACCACCGCGGCGGGTGTGGCGGCAGGCGCCAGCAGCCCCCACCAGAGCGAGAATTCGTAGCCTGGCACGGCGGTGGCCATGGGCGTCAAATCGGGCGCAATCGGGCTGGGCTTCAGGCTGGTGATGCCCACGGCCCGCACGCGCCCGGCGCGCACCATGGGCAGCAGACTGGGGCCGCTGGCCATCAACACCTGCACCTGGCCGGAAATCAAATCGGTCACCGCCGGCCCCATGCCTCGGTAGGGGATGTGGGTGATGAACAGGTTGCCGGCTTGCGCCTTGAGCAACTCGGTGCCGAATTGGTTGACGCTGCCCGTGCCCGAACTCGCGTAATTGAGCTTGCCCGGTTGGCTGCGGATGGCCTGAAGGAGCTCGGTCGGCGTTTTGGCGGGGAAAGCATTGTTGACGGCCACGATGAACGGCCCTTCGGCGAACATGGCCACGCAAGCAAGGTCCTTCACCGGGTCGAACGGCATCTTGGACTGGATGGCCGCATTCGTCGTCATGCTGGAGGACACCGCCACCAGTGTGTAGCCATCGGCCGGGGCGCGGGCAACGGCCGCGGTGCCCGTGGTGCCGCTGGCGCCAGGCCGGTTGTCCACGATCACGGGCTGTTTGAGGATGTCGCCGAGTTCCTTGGCGATGGTGCGCGCAAACACGTCGTTGGAGCCACCGGGCGGGTGCGGCACCACCAGGGTAATGGGCTTGGTGGGATAGGCGTCTTGCGCGGCCGCAGGATTGACCGCGCCCAGCCAGGCAAAAAGTCCCAGAACGATGGCGGTGGCGCGGCGAGCCCTTGAGGCAGGTATGGTGTTCATGTCAGTCGGAGGGGTGAATGTTCAATCGCCGGGCCAGCGCCACGACGTCTTGTGCACGGCGCACGAACGGCAGATCAACCATGTGTCCATCAACCATGTAGGCGCCCGTACCGCCAGC
>DAIOSZ010000002.1:9196-60455 GCA_036752305.1 Burkholderiaceae bacterium | reverse complement strand
GCGGGAAGCGCTCATTGCATGGGCGACTGCGCGGTCGGCAGCGCGATGGTGGAGGCCATGTCGGTGGTCAGCAGCGCCGGGCCGCCCTTGGGCGGCCAGATGCCCTGGGCCACCGCGTCGGCGCGCGCCTTGGCACGGGCGTTGAGGTCAGCGTAGGCCCATATGTTGGTGAAGCGCGGACGGCCGTCGAGCGCGAGCATGACCGCCACGCAGGGCGAGACCGCGTGCCGCGGCGCGAGATGGTCGCGCCACAGATCGCGCAGGGGTTGCACGCA
Source organism: Burkholderiaceae bacterium (assembly GCA_036752305.1). Lineage (GTDB taxonomy): Bacteria > Pseudomonadota > Gammaproteobacteria > Burkholderiales > Burkholderiaceae_C > DAIOSZ01. The sequence goes on along the minus strand of DAIOSZ010000002.1, from coordinate 60,180 downwards.
GCCGGGCTTGATGCCGTAGCTGCGAATCTCGTAGACAGGGCCCTTGACGCCGCTTTGCGCGCTCGGCCGCGCCGGGGGGAGCGCGCCAAAGCCCTCGAACGCCTCCAGCCGCATGTCCCCCGCCAGGCTGGCGCCGCAGCCCAGCGGGTCGGCGCTGGCCAGCACGCGCTCGCGCTCGTGGAACAGGCTGGCCGCGTCGGCAAAGCCGCGCAGCACGATGAGCTGGTTGAGCGTGCCGATGTCGCTGGTCCACAGCGCGAGCAGCTCGCCTTGCGCCTCCGGCGCGCGGCTGGCGGCGGCAACAGCCTCGCTGGCGCGGGCGGCGGTGCCGAAGGGCAGGGTGAAGGTGGCGATTTCGTAGTGCATGGCAATGAGGGCGATGAGGGGGCTAGAGAATTTCCAGATCGAGGCTGCGCGGCGGCAGCGGCGCGGCCCCGGCGGCGTGGTGCGCGGCCAGGTAGCCGAAGGTCATGGCCGGGCCCAGCGTGATGCCGCCGCTGGGGTAGTGGCCGCCAAACAGGCTGTTGGCGTCGTTGCCCGCCGCGTACAGGCCGGTGATGGGCGCGCCTTGGTTCCCCAGCACCTGCGCATGCGGGTTGACCGCCAGGCCGGCGAAGGTCCCCAGGCTGCCGGGCAGCACTTGCAGCGCGTAGAACGGCGGCGCGGCGATCGGCGCCATGCAGGCGTTGGGCAGCGAGTGGGCGGCGTCGCCCTGCATGCGGTTGTAGGGCGTCTCGCCTTTATGGAAGCTTTCGTCCACGCCGCGCGCGGCGTAGCGGTTGAAGGTCTCGACCGTGGCTTTCAGCGAGTACGGATTCATATTGCAGGCGGCGGCCAGCTCGTCGAGCGTGTTGGCCCGCGTCAGGTAGCCCTTGTCCACCCAGGGCTGCACCGGAAACGGCGCCGGCTTGGCCGCACCCAGGCCCCAGCGGCGGATGAACACGTGGTCACAGATCAGCCAGGCGCGCGGCGCCACGCCCTCGGGCGTGGCGCGCAGCAGCGCGGCCATGAAGTCGTGGTACGAATCGGCCTCGTTGACGAAGCGCTGGCCGTTTTCCAGCACGGCGATCAGCCCGGGCTTGCCGCGCTCGGCCAGATGGGGAAAGTGCGCGTGGCGTCCCCCGCCGCGCGGCACCAACGAACCCGGCGCCAGCGCCGCCGCCTGCACCAGATCGCGCGCGACCTGACCGCCCGCGGCCTCGCCCATGCGCAAGCCGTCGCCGGTGTTGCCGCCCGAGGCGGCCGACCAGTGCTCCGCGCCAGAAGGCGCGTGCGGCAGCAGCTGGCGGATGCGCGCGCCGTCGTGCGGAAAGCCGCCGCAGGCCAGCACCACGCCGCGCGAGGCGTGGACGATGTAGTCCTGCTCGGGCGTGCTCAGCTGCGCGCCGACCACCCTGCCCTTCATCACCAGAAGCCGCTTGGCCTGGGTCTGCAGGCGCAGGTCCACCTTGGCCTGCAGCGCCGTGGTCAGCAGCGCGCCGGCCAGCGCCTGCCCGCCGCGCAGTTGCATGGCGTTGCCATGCGCCAGCAGATCGGCGCCGTGGCGAGCCAGGCGCCGCGTCACGTAGGCCAGCGAGCGCGGCGAGCGCGTGGCGTCGAGAAAATGTCGCAGGTCGGCGCCCGCCGCCAGACCCATGCCCCAGAGCGTGGTTTCGGGCAGCGGCGGCTTGAGCTTGTCGCGCCAGTCTCCGAGCGCGCGCGCGTCGAACGGCGCGGCGCAGACCGAGCGCCCTCCCGTCGCGGCATGCGGACTGTTCCCATGAAAGTCGGGGATGGCGTTGCCATCGACGAAGCGCAGCTGGCTGCGCTGCTCGAAGAACTCCAGCATGCGCGGCGCGTGCTCCAGATAGGCCAGCAGGCGCTCTTCGTCGTGGAAGCGGCCCAGTTCATGGCGCAGGTACGCCATGGGCTCCTCGATGCTCTCCTCGATACCGGCCGCGCGCGCCAGATGGTTGCCGGGCACCCACATCCAGCCGCCGGACATGGCGGTGGTGCCGCCGACCAGCGGCTCTTTCTCGGCCAACACGACGTTCAGGCCCAGCGCGGCGCCCGCCACCGCCGCCGACAAGCCGCCCGCGCCGGAACCGATGACCAGCAGATCGCACAGAAGAGGTGCTTGCGACATGGGCGGCTGTCAGTCCGCGTAGATTGGGCGACGGCTGGCGCCCAGGCTGCTGCGCTGGAAGAAGGAGGAACTGGCGCTGGCCGCGGCCAGCTGTCCGGCGATGGACAGCAGGTCGGGTGCGAGCGCGGCCATGCGGGCGGGCGTGAAGCGCGCCGTGGGCCCGGCAACGCTGATCACGCCCAGCGGCGGCCGACCCGCATGGCGCACCGGCGCGGCCATGGCGGACAAGCCAGCGGAATAGGTGTCGATGGCCTGCGCCCAGCCGCGCGCGCGGGTGGCGGCCAGTTCATCCATCACGGCCTGCAGCGTGGCCGGCGCGTTGGGACCGTAGTCCCCCGGCTGGCCGACTCCCTGCCGGGCAACCAGCGTGAGCGCTTCCTCCTGCGCCAGCGTGGACAGCCAGGCCAGCCCGGAGGATGAGCAGGACAGGCGGGCGTCGCTGCCCATGTCGGGGTCGTAGCGCAGGCCCTGGCGGGCACCTTGCGCGCGCGCGACCCAGGTCAGGCGCTCGCCGTCGATCACCGACAGCCGCACGAGTTCGCCGGAGATTTCCGCCAGTTGATCAAGCAAGGGCTGCGCCACGTCCACGATGCCGCTGGCCGACAGAAAGCTCAGCCCCAGCGAAACCAGCTTGGTGGTGAGCTGGTAGTCGCCGTGCTCGCGCACCTGGCGCACGTAGCCGGCGCGCACCAGATCGGCCAGCAGGCGATGCGCCGCGCTGCGCGGCATGTTCAGGCGCTCGGCGATCACGGCCAGCTCCAGCCCCGCGCCTTGCCCGGCCAGCAGTTCGAGCGCGCCCTGCGTGCGCTCGAGCACGCCGCTCAGGGCAAGACCCGCGCGTCGGCCAGCGTGTCGCGGCCGTGGGCGGACGGCTCGCGCGTGCCCGGGCGGGTGAGGTTGGGGCCATTGAGGACATGGGGGCTGCGCGGCATGGAAGGCTTTCTCAGGATTGCGGTTCGAGGACGAGGGGCTGGGCCCGCCGCCCGGCCTCGGCCACCGCCAGGGTGGCCTGCAGCGTGCGCAGGCCGTCGAGCGCGCTGCACAGCGGCGTGGCGCCGCTGTCGATCACGGCGCGAAAGTGCAGCAATTGCTCGGTGTACACGTCGGCCTTGTGCACCACCGTCTGCTCGCGGGTGAATTCGGCATACCAGCTTGCCTCACCCCGGTAGTGCCACAGGTTCAGGTCGGGCAGCGAGAGCGAGCCCAGCGTGCCCATGACGTGGTGCGACTGCACGTTCTGGCACGGGTACTGGTCTTGCTCGCCCGAGCAGAAATCCCAGGACCAGGGCGCGGTGGCCACATCCGACAGCAGCACCGTGCCCAGCGCCCCGCCGGCAAAGCGCAACACCGCGGCCGCCGTGTCTTCCACCGGGTAGCCGCGCACGGCGTTGCTGGTGGCGGCCTGCACGCTGTCGATCTCGCCGACGATGAAGCGCAGCATGTCGATGTCGTGGATCAGGTTGATCAGGATCGGCCCACCGCCGGGTTGGCGGCGCCAGGCCACGTCGAAGTAGGACGCGGGCTTGAGAAAAGTAGCCAACGCGCTGGCGGTGACGATGCGCCCCAGCCGCCCCTCGGCCACCAGCGCCCGGGCACGCCGGTTGATGGGGTTGTGACGCCGGTGGTGGCCGACCAGTACCGCCACGCCGGTTTCCGCCTGCACGCGCACCAGCTCGCGCGCCTCGTCTACCGTGTCGGCCACGGGCTTTTCCACCAGAACGGCCACGCCACGGCGCAGGCAGTCGGTCGCCACGGGCACATGCGTGGCGTTGGGCGTGGCGACGACGGCGCCGCGCACCGGTGTCTTGTCCAGCATCTCGGCATGCGTCGCGAAGCCCGGAACACCGAGCGATGCGGCCAGCGTCTGACCGGCGGGCGTGGGATCGACGATGGCCGCCAGATGCAGCGCGGGGTGACGCAGGATGCGGTCGATGTGCGTGCGGCCTATCAGGCCCGCACCGATGACCGCCAGGGGGATCGCGGAGTCCATGGTGCGAAGTATGCCAAAGAATAAAATTTAGTTCAAGTATGGAATCTGATTCCAGTTTGTGCATAATGCGCGGAATCCGCTTCTTCCACCGGTTCAACTCCTCATGCCTCTCTCGCTGGACGGCGCCACCCGCGTGCACTACATCGTTGGCGACCCGATCGCCCAAGTCAAGTCACCTGGCGGTGTGAGCGCCTGCTTACAGGAACGGGGGCACAACGCCGTGGTGCTACCGGCTCATGTCAGTCCCACCGATCTGGCCACCTGGGTGGCCGGCGTGAGCCTGGCGCACAACGTGGACGGCATCATCGTCACGGTGCCGCACAAGTTCGCCTGCCGCGCGCTGTGCCGGTCGGTGTCGGAACGCTCGGCCTTCGTCGGCAGCGTGAACACGATGCGGCGCAACGCCGACGGCTCGTGGCACGGCGACATGTTCGACGGGCTGGCCTTCGTGCAGGCACTGCGCGACCAGGGTGCGCCCATCGCCGGGCAGCGCGCGCTGCTGGCCGGCGCGGGCGGCGCGGGTTCGGCCATCGCGCAGGCCCTGGTGCTGGCGGGCGTGGCGGAACTAGCGATCACCGACGCCGATGCGGCCCGCCAGCAGGCATTGGTTGGCCAACTCGCGGCCTTGAACCTGGGCCGCGTTCGCGCGGGGACGGCTGACCCGCGCGGATTTGATCTGGTCTTGAACGCCACGCCGATGGGCATGAGCGGCGGCGATCCGCTCCCGTTTGACGTCGCCGGGCTGCACGCGGGCATGACGGTGGGCTGCGTGATCACGCAGCCGGCCATCTCGCCCTTGGTGGCCGAGGCGCGCGCCCGGGGCTGCAAGACCAGCACCGGCAGCCAGATGTTTGCGCATGTGCGCGACCTCATGGTGGACTTTCTGCTGGAGAAGACCTGAATGAACATCCTGCGCGCGGGCCAAGGGCATCTGCCTGAGCAGGCCAGCTTCGACGTCGTGGTGCTCGGCGCCGGCGGCGCCGGGATGGCCACAGCGTTGTGCCTGGCCCAGGCTGGTCAGCAGGTTCTGCTGCTGGAAAGCACGGCATGCGTGGGCGGCACGACGGCGCTGTCCGCCGGCACGGCGTGGATTCCGCTTTCCACGCACGGCGCCCAGGTGAACCCGGCCGACACGCGCGAGGCCGTGGACACCTACCTCGACGCCGCCGTGGGCGATGCCGCGCCCCGCGCCATGCGCCAGGCCTTCCTGGACGCGGGCGCGGCCGCGGTGGACTTCTACGAGCGTGAATCCGAGCTGCGCTTTCGGCCCTATCCCCGTCACCCGGACTATCTGTCGGAACTGCCCGGCTCGACGTTGTGCGGGCGCGCCATCGAGCCGCTGCCGTTCGATGGACGGCTGCTGGGCGAGGACTTCGACCTGGTCCGCCCGCCCATCCCCGAATTCACCGTGCTCGGCGGGATGATGGTGGACCGCACCGACATCAACCACCTGCTCGGCATGGGGCGCTCCCTCGCGTCGGCGCGGCACGCGGCGCGCATCCTCGCCCGGCATGCGCGCGACCGCCTGGGCTACCCGCGCGGCACGCGGCTGGTGATGGGCAACGCGCTGGTCGCGCGCCTTCTGTGCTCACTCAAGACGCGACCGAACGTTACCCTGGCGCTGGGCTGCGAGCTGCAAACGCTGGCGCGCGGCCAGGGCTCGGAGCACGAGCTTGTCGTCCGGCGTGGCCACACGGTCAGCCGCGTGACGGCCCGCAAGGCCCTGGTGCTGGCCAGCGGCGGCTTCAACCGCCACCCGGCGCTGCGTCAGGCGCTGCTGCCCGGCGTGTCGCCCGACTGGTGCCCTGGCGCGCCCGGGCACGCCGGCATGGCGCAGAGCCAGGCGCGCGAGGCGCTCGGCGCGGCCTGGGGACGCCAGGACGGGCAGGCGCCTACCACCCACGCGTTCTGGGCGCCGGTGTCGCTGCGCCGCCGCGCGGATGGCAGTCAGGCGGTGTTTCCGCATTTCGTGATGGACCGCGCCAAGCCGGGCATGATCACCGTGGATCAGCGCGGCGAGCGTTTCCTCAACGAGAGCACCTCGTATCACCGCTTCGCGCTGGCGATGCAGGCGCATGGCGAGGCGGCGGTTCCGGCCTTCCTGGTGGCCGATGCGGCGGCGCTGGCGCGCTACGGCATGGGCATGGTGCGTCCCGGCGGCAAGGGCCTGGCGCCGTTTCTGGCCGATGGCTACCTGGTACGCGGCCAGAGCCTGGCCGACCTGGCCCGCCAACTGGACATGGACGCCGAAGCTCTCTCGGCCACGGTCGCGCGCTTCAACGCCATGGCCGTGCGAGGCGTGGACGAGGACCTTCAGCGCGGCACCACCGCCTACCAGCACAACATCGGCGATGCCACGCTGGGCCTGCCCAACCCGAACCTCGGGCCGCTGACGCAGGCGCCGTTCTACGCGCTGCGCCTGTATCCCGGCGACATCGGCGCCTGTTCGGGCCTGGTGACCGATGGCGACGGCCGCGTTCAAGGACCGGACGGGCAGCCATTGCCGGGCCTGTACGCGCTGGGCAACGACGCGCAATCCATCATGGGCGACCGCTACACCGCGCCGGGCATCACGATCGGCCCGGCGCTCGTTTTTGCCTATCGCGCGGCGCTGGCAATCCGCTCCCCTGCTCCCTGAGCTTACTAGGGAAAACCTGAGCCGGCCATGCACGTTTCGTCCCATGACAAGCCGCATTTTTCGGGCCACGATTGCAGCCGCTTCCCGACAATCTGCGCAGGTTCAATAGCCTGAGCGCCCACTTATTCATTCGCTTTTCTGGAGACAAGCATCATGACCCTCGGCCTTACCCGCAAACTCTTGGCGGCCTGCGCCTTGGCGGCCGCCGCGCCGCTGGCACTGGCGCAGGAGACGATCAAGATCGCCAACATCGTCGAACTGTCCGGCGGTGGCGCCAGCCCCGGCACCTACTTTCGCGACGGCATCAAGCTCGCGGTCAATGAGATCAACGCCGCCGGGGGCATTCTGGGCAAGAAGATCGTGACCACCGACATGGACACGCAGACCAACCCGGGCGTGGCCAAGGGACTCACGCAAAAGGCCATCGACGACGGCGTGTTCGCGATTTTCGGCCCGGTGTATTCCGGCTCCATCCTGGTGTCGATGAACGAAAGCCGCCGCGCCGAGGTCCCCAACTGGACCGGCGGCGAGGCGGCCGCTATCACCCAGCAGGGCAACCCCTACGTGTTCCGCACCGCCTTCGGCCAGCAGTTTTCGTTTCCCAAGATCGCCAAGTACATCAACAGCAAGTACAAGACCATCGCCGTCATCTACCAGAACAACGACTTCGGCAAGGGCGGGCGCGACAACATCGTCAAGAGTCTGGCGGGCACCGATACCAAGATCCTCGCGGAGATCGCCACCGATCCGGGCCAGGTGGACTTCTCGTCCGCGGTGATCCGTGCCAAACAGGCCAACGCCGAAGCCGCCTTCGTCTACCTCACCGAGGAAGAATCGGCACGCGTGCTGCGCGAGTTCCGCAAACAGGGCTGGACCAAGCCCATCATCGGCGAGACCACGCTCACGGGCCAGAAAGTGATCGAGCTGGCGGGCGAGGCCGCCAACGGCGCGTTCGCCCACGTCGGCCTGACGGTGGACGCCCCGATCCCCGAGATGCTGGCCTTCAAGGGCAAGTTCTACCAGACCTACAAGTACATCCCCGATCACAACGGCATCAAAGGCTACACGGGCGTCTACGCGCTCAAGGCGGCCATCGAGAAGGCCGGCAAGCTCGACCGCAAGGCCGTGGCGCAAGCCATGAAGGGCCTGTCGATCAGCGCCAAGAAGTACCCCGGCGTCATCATGGACGTGAGCTTTGACGACAAGGGCGACCTGGATCGCCAGAGCTTCCTCGTCGAAGTCAAGAACGGCCGCCAGGTGGTGGTGGACACGCTGCCTCCGCTGAACGCCAAGAAGTAACGGCGGGCCAGGCGGCATGACCGACTTTCTGCAACTGCTGTTCAGCGGCGCGGCCACGGGCGCGATCTACGGCCTGGCCGCGCTGGGCTTCACGCTGCTGTGGCAGGCCTCGGGGACGATCAACTTCGCCCAGGGCGAGTTCATCATGCTGCCCGCCTTCGTGATGCTGTGGATCATGGCCGCCGGCGCGTCGCTGCCGGTGAGCTTCGTGCTGTGCTGCGTGCTCGCCGTCGTGGTGCTCGGCTGGATGTTCAAGAAATGGATCGTCGATCCGTTGTACCGCTACGGCATGATGCCCATCGTGGTGGCGACGATCGGCCTGTCCATCGCCATGCGCAACGGCGTGCGCGCCGGCTACAGCGCCGAGGCGCATCCCTTTCCCAGCCTGTTCGCCGACAAGATTTACAACGTGGCGGGCGTGGCCATCAGCCTGGCCGACATCGGCACCTTCGTGCTGGCACTGGTGCTGGTGGTGGGCGTGCAGGCCTTCCTGATGAAAACCATCACGGGCCGCGCCATGCAGGCCGTGGCGCAGAACACCGAGAGCGCCTCGGTGCTGGGCATCAACGTGCCGCGGATGATTTTCTACACCTTTGCCATCAACGCGGTGCTGGCCGTCGCCGCCGCGCTGCTGGTCACGCCGACCTACCTGGCCAAGTTCGACATGGGCGAGTCGCTGGGCACCAAGGCCTTCTTCGCGGCCATCATCGGCGGCTTCAACAATTCGCGCGGCGCGCTGCTGGGCGGCCTGATCGTCGGCATCTGCGAGAACCTCGCCGCCGCCTACATCTCGCCGGCCTACAAGGACGCGGTGGCGCTGGTGATCTTCATGGTGGTGATCCTGTTCAAGCCGCAGGGCCTGCTGGGGCGCAAGGAAGAGCGCAAGGTATGAAGCTGCCCACCCTCAAACCCTGGCAATGGGCGCTGACCGCCGTCGCGCTGATCCTGCTGCTCGCCGCGCCGCCGTTCCTCAAGAACTACGGCATCTATCTGCTCAGCTACTGGCTGGTCTACATCGTCGCGACGATGGGGCTGAACCTCACCGTGGGCTATGCCGGGCAGAAGTCGCTCGGTCACGCGGCCTTCTTCGGCATCGGCGCCTACACGGTCGCCATCTTGATGAAGGCCGGCCTGTCGTTCTGGCTCGGCCTGCCCGCGGCGGCGCTGCTGTGCTTCGTCATCGGCCTGATCCTGGGGTTCCCGGCGCTGCGGGTGCAGACGATCTACCTGGCGTTTGCCACGCTGGGCTTCAACACTGCGGTGTGGCTGGTGATGCGCAACGAGGAATGGCTCACCGGGGGCACCTTCGGCATCAACAACATAGCGCGGCCCGAATTCCTGGGCATCAGCCTGGAAGGCAACCTCGCGTACTACTACTTCGTGCTGGCCGTCACGCTGGTGATGGCGCTGCTGCTGGGCGGCCTGGTGCGCTCGCCCTGGGGCAAGGCGTTCACCGCGCTGCGCGACAACCCGATCCGCGCCGAAAGCCTGGGCATCGACACGCGCGCCTACACGCTGCTGTCCTTTGCCATCGGCGCGGCCTACGCCGGCATCGCGGGCGCCTTGTTCGCGTCGCTGGTGAACTTCATCGAACCGGCGCCCTTCACCGTGGGCGCCTCGATCATGATGTACCTGATGGTGGTGGTCGGCGGGCCGGGTTACTTCCTCGGGCCGGTGCTGGGCGCGGCGGTGGGCGTGATCCTGCCCGAGTGGCTGCGCTTCGCGCAGGGCTGGTACCTCTTCGTGTTCGGCTCCTCCGTGGTGTTGCTGATGATCTGGCTGCCCGACGGGTTGCTGTCGATACCCGACCGCCTGCGCGCCCGGCGTCAGGCGCGGGAAGCCTCGGCGGCGCGCGCCGCCGCCGCGCGCGCCCTTGCCGGAGGCCAGTCATGAGCGCGCCGGGCCGCTCCCAAGCCCGAATCCCGCAGCACGACGTGCGGAGGGTAGTCCAATGAGCGCCAACACCCCGGCGAGCAGCCTGCTCCACCACGCGCACCACCACGAGCGTCCCGAGGGCGCCCCGCTGCTGCGCGTGACCGACCTGAAAAAGGCCTACGGCGCGATCCAGGCGGTCGGCGGCGTGAGCTTTGAGGTCAAGGTGGGCGAAATCTTCGGCGTGATCGGCCCCAACGGCTCCGGCAAGACCACGCTGTTCAACTCCATGCTCGGCCAGATCACGCCGGATGCCGGCAAGATCGAGCTCAACGGCGAGGACGTGACGCGCCTGGGCCCGCTGGAGCTCAACCGCCGCGGCGTCGGCCGCACCTTCCAGACCCTGCAGGTGTTCGGCAAGATGAGCGTGCGCGACAACCTGATCGTCGCCGCCCAGGAGCACAAGGGCACCATGCTCTCGCGCATGTTCGCGCCCGGCGACTCGGGCCTGGGCGACAAGGCCGACGCGCTGATCGAGCGCTTTCGCATCGGCCATGTGGCCGACAAGAAGGCCGGGGAACTCTCGTACGGCCAGCAAAAGCTGGTGGACATCGCGATGGCGTTCATGAGCGACCCCGACCTGGTGCTGCTCGACGAGCCCTGCGCCGGCGTCAACCCCAGCCTGGTCGGCGGCATCAGCACGCTGCTCAAGGACCTCAACCGCAATCCGCAGACCGCCAAGCACAGCTCCTTCGTCGTCATAGAGCACAACATGGACTTCGTGATGGACCTGTGCCATCGCATCATGGTGATGGTCGAAGGCACGGTCATGGCCATCGGCACGCCCGAAGAAATCCGCGCCAACAAACAGGTGCTCGACGCCTACCTGGGAAGCTGACATGGCCGCCGACAACACCTGCATCGAGTTCGACGACGTGGTCGCCGGCTACAAGGATTTCATGATCCTCAACAACCTGAGCTTCAAGGCCCGGCGCGGCGGCATCACGCTGCTGCTGGGGCCCAACGGCGCGGGCAAATCGACGGTGCTCAAGACCCTGTTCGGCCTGCTCAAGCCGCGCCAGGGGCGCATCCTGCTGGACGGCGAGGACATCGGCGGCATCACGCAAAAGGCGCTGCTGGCCAAGGGCGTGGCCTTCGTTCCGCAGGGCCGCAACCTGTTCGGGCAACTCACGGTCTGGCAGAACCTGGAACTCGGCGGCATCACGCTGGGCGCCAAGACCACGCATGAGCGCATCCCCGAGGTGCTGGAGTACTTCCCGCGCGTCAAGGAGCGCCTGCACTCGATGGCCTCCAGCCTGTCGGGCGGCGAGCAAAAGCAGTTGGAAATCGGCCGCGCGCTGCTGCTGCGGCCCAAGGTGATCCTGATCGACGAACCCTCGATCGGGCTGTCGCCGCTGGTCGTGCAGGACGTGTTCCGCCTGCTGCGCCGGCTGGTCGATCAGGGCACCACGGTGCTGATGGTGGAGCAGAACGTCAAGAGTGCGCTGAAGGTGTCCGACGACGCCATCGCGCTCGAATCCGGGCGCCTGGTGCTGCACAAGCCGGCGCACGAGCTGCTGGCCGACCCGCACATCGAGCGCCTGTTCCTCGGCGGCGCGCACGCCGCCGGCGCGGCCACCCGATAGGCGCGCCGCCTCACGCCCCGCTCAGCGCCTGCGCCGCCCCGGCGCGAAAGGCCTTGGGCGTGGTGCCGGTCTGCTTCTTGAAAAAACGCCCGAAATAGGCGTCGTCGACAAAGCCCAGTATCCCGGCCAGTTGTTTGACGCTCATGTTCGAGTACGCCAGCTCGCGCTGAGCCTCGTGCAGCAGGCGCTGGTTGAGCACGTCCAGCGCCGATATCCCCAGCACCTCGCGGCACAGGCGCGACAGCTGCCCCACCGTGATGCCCAGCGCCTGCGCATAGCGCGACAGCGGCGCATGGCTGCGAAACTCCTGATCGACCAGCGCGCGAAAGGCCTCGATCTGCTTGTGCTTGCGCGAATGGCTGGTGTGCGGCGCCTGCGGCAGCACGCCCGCCAGCCGCGCGGCCTGCACGAACAAGGCCGTGAGCAGCCCCATGCCCGCCGCGGCCTGGCCCGGCGCCGGGGCGCGCGCCTCGCGCTCGATGGCCAGGAATATCGGCATCATCGCCTCCACCGCCTGCGGGGCTGACGCCAGCTCCAGCACGGCCGGCGTGCGCAGCACCGTCTGCAACGCCGGCATCGCCACGCTCACCACCGACTCCAGCGCGCGCTGCGCGGCGGTGACCACCGGCCCGTTGACGTCGCGCGAAAAATCGAAACCGTGCACGCTCAGCGCCGGAACGATGAGCAATGCCGGCGCCCGCGCCTGCCACACCGCGTCGTTGATCACCACCCGGGCGCCGCCTTCGGTCAGCAGCAGCACCTGGATCAGGGCTTCATGCATGTGCGGCCGGATGTGCCAGTCGTAATGTCCCGAACGCTCGGGAATCCATTCAAAGTTGAAGGTGTCGCGCCACGCGGCCTCGCCGTACAGCGCATAGCGGGGAATGGGTTTGGACATGAGCCTGCGGCCAGAACGCCCGAATTGTCCGGTTGACAGCCGCAATCGTCAAATCCGCCCGCACGCCGGCCCCGCACAATCGATCGGGTCAAGAGGAGCCCGGTATGGCAGACGATTGGTTGGGGTTGCGCGGTCGCGTGTGCGTGGTCACGGGAGCGGCCAGCGGGATTGGCGCGGCCATCGCGCGTGAGCTGTGCGCGCAGGGCGCGCGCGTGGCGCTGCTCGATCGCGACGCGCCCGGCGCGATGCGTTTCGCGCAGGAACTGTCCGATCAGGGATACGCGGCATTTGCGTCACCCTGCGATCTGAGCGACGCCGCCGCGGTCGCCCAGGCGGCGGCGCGGGTGCGCGAGACGTTCGGCCCGGCGGGCGTGCTGGTCAACAACGCCGGGCTGCTGCGCGCCGGCTCGCTGCTGGAGGCCAGCGCGGCCGACTGGAACCACGTGCTGGCGGTCAACCTGGGCGGCTACCTGAACGCGGCGCGCGCCTTCCATGCCCAATTGCTCGACGCGGGCGCCGCCAGCATCGTCCACGTGGCGTCGATCTCGGGCCTGTTTCCGCAGTCCGGCAGCGGGGCCTACAGCGCCAGCAAGGCCGGCGTGCTGCTGCTGTCGCGCCAACTGGCGGTGGAATGGGGGCCGCTGGGCATCCGCAGCAATGCCATTTGCCCCGGCATGATCCGCACCCCTTTGTCGGCGCGCTTTTACGACGAGCCTGGCTTCGAGGCGCGCCGCGCCGCCGTCACCGCCAGCCGCCGCATCGGCGAGCCGCAGGACATTGCGCATGTCGCCGCGTTCCTGGCCAGCGCGCGCTCGGGCTACGTGAACGCGGCGGAAATCCTGGTGGACGGCGGCATGTCGTCCATGCTGATGGACATGGTGCCGCGCCCCGGCTTCAACCATACCTGAAGGACACGCCATGCCGCACCCCGCGCTTGCCGCACCCTGCGACCTCATCGTGGCCGGCTCCGGCGCCGCCGGCCTGGCCTGCGCCATCACCGCCCGAACGCGCGGCCTGTCGGTGGTCGTGGTCGAGAAAGAACCCGTGTTCGGCGGCACGACGGCGCTGTCCGGCGGCGTGCTGTGGATTCCGCTGGGTCCGCACGGGCGCCAGCAGAACCCGCAGGACACGCGCGAGGCCGTGCAACGCTACCTGCGCCACGAGGGCGGCGCGCTGCATGACGAGGCGGCCGTCAACGCCTTTCTGGAGCACGGCCCGAGGATGGTGGAGTTCTTCGAGCGCGAGACCGCGCTCAAGTTCGTGCCCACGCTGTACCCGGACTACCACCCCGACGCCCCCGGCGGCGCGGCCGTCGGCCGCTCCATCCTCGCCGCGCCCTACGACATTCGCGGCCTGGGCGCCGACATGGCGCGCCTGAAGCCGCCGCTGCGCACCATCACCTTCATCGGCATGATGTTCAACTCATCGAACGCCGACCTCAAGCATTTCTTCCAGGCCACCCGCTCGCTGACCTCCTTTGCTTACGTGGCCAGGCGCCTGATGACGCATATGAAGGAACTGGCGCTGTACCGGCGCGGCATCCACGTGACCAGCGGCAACGCGCTGGCGGCGCGGCTGGCCAAATCGGCGCTGGATCTGGGCATCCCCATCGTCACCGACTGCCCGGCGCGCGAGGTGCTCATGGAAGACGGCCGCGCCGTCGGCCTGCGCGTCGAGCACGAGGGGCAAAGCCTTGAGCTGCGCGCGCGCCACGGCGTGGTGCTCGCCTGCGGCGGCTTTCCGCACGACGCCGAGCGCATCGCCCGCGCCTACCCGCATGTGGCGCGCGGCGGCGAGCATCTGTCGCCCACGCCGCGCTCCAACACCGGCGACGGCGTGGCCATGGCCGAGAAGGCCGGAGGCCTGGCCGAAATCCGCCTGCGCGACAGCGCGGCCTGGATGCCGGTCTCGCGCGTCGAGTTTGCCGACGGCGAGGTCGGCGTCTTCCCGCATCTGCTGGACCGCTACAAACCCGGCGTGATCGCCGTGCTGCGCGGCGGCCAGCGCTTTTGCAACGAATCCGACTCCTACCACGACGTGGGCGCCGCACTGATCCGCGCCTGCGAAGGGCAGACGGAAACCTGTGCCTGGCTGGTGTGCGACCGTGCGGCGCTCGCCAAGTACGGCCTGGGCTACGTCAAGCCGTCGCCGATGCCGATCGGCCGCTTTCTCAAGAATGGCTACCTGACCGAAGGCCGCACGCTGGCCGAATTGGCCACCCGCTGCGGCATCGACCCCCAGGGCCTGGAGGCAACCGTGAGCGCCTACAACGGCCCCGCCGCGCAAGGCCAGGACCCGGCCTTTGGCCGCGGGAGCACCGCCTTCAACCGCTATCTGGCCGACCCCAACCACGCCCCCAACCCCTGCGTGGCCCCCGTGGCGCAAGGCCCGTTCTACGCCGTCAAGCTGCTCATGGGCGACCTGGGCACCTTCGACGGCCTCCGTACCAGCGTCAACGGCCAGGTGCTGCGAGCCGACGGCAGCGCCATCGACGGCCTGTACGCCGTCGGCAACGACCGCGCCAGCATCATGGGTGGCAACTACCCCGGCGCCGGCATCACCCACGGCCCCAACATGACCTTCGGCTACGTCACGGCCCACCACATCGCCGATCAAGCGGACCTGGACAGCCGATGAGGCAACTGCAAAAACAATAGCTGTCCGTGGTAGTGTTTACTGATGATGCGCTCATTTTGGCGCTCAAAAATCAGGTTTTGAACCTACGTTTTGTAGATGAATCTACAAATTTTGTCACAACATCAACAAAACCGAGGCACGGGCGGGCTGCGACTTTCATTTTGACCTGATTTTTGGCATCAATCAGGCCTGTAGCCCAACAAAATCAACCACGGACAGCTATCAATTTTGAAGCATTGACCGCGCGGCTCTCCCGCCGCCCGCCACCGCCTCAGAACGCGTAGCTCATCCCCACGCTCAGCTTGGGCACCACGGAAATCTTGCGCACACTGTCGCGCACCTTGGCAACCTCGGCGTCCACGTCGGCCTGGGTGATGCCCTGCTTGCCCACCATGCTCGTCGAGTAGTCGGTCTTGAAGCGGCCGATCATCAGCCCCGCGTCCACGACGAAGCCCAGGCCCTTCTTGCCCTTGTCCGGTTTGAAGCCGTAGCCCACGCCGATGTAGGGCGTGACGCCGGGCTGCTTGACCTCGACGTTGAAATACTCACCGGTCAGGTTCACCGGGCGGCCGTTGATGCTGCCCGTGACGTTGTTCGCCGTTGACGAAAACGCCGCCCGGGTGTCGTTGAAATTCAAGCCACCGGTCAGCCGGAACGGGCTGGCGCCGGGAAACCAGTCCAGATACAGCCCCAGGCTCTTGGCCTTGGCGCTGCCCGAAAAGTCGATGCCTTCACGCCAGCCGTTCTTCGAGCGCGAGCCCAGCGTCGAGTAGTCCATGCGCAGGTTCAGGCTGTCGCTCAAGCCCTGCGAATAGCCCAGCGTCAAACCGGGCGAGCCGACGGTGCCGTAGATCTCGCCCGCCCAGGCAACGCCACCGGCCACGCAGGCTCCCAGCGCAGCGGTCCAGACGGAGTGGTGGAAAAGTCGGCGCATGCGGGTCTCCTGAAATCGATGTTGACGGATCGACTCTACGCCCGCACTAGCGCCCTTTCAAGCGCATCTCGCCGGGCAGCGGCACCGATCTGCGCAAAATGTCCTCGGCCAGCCACAGCGCCGAGCGGCGGCCGCGCTGCGCGACGAAGTCCAGCGGCATCTGCACGTAGTCGTCGTTGAAGACCTCGAAGCTGTAGTCGCCTTCGTAGCCCAGGCGGTCGAGCTTGAGCACCAGCTCCACCAGTTGCTCGCTGTGCACGCCCTCGCCGGGGAACACGCGGAAGGTGCGCGCGGTGGCGATGCGCTCCTCAAAGGTGCGCGTCTCCTGCCACATGAAGTCGGCCAGTTGGACGAGGAAGATTTTTTGCGGATCCAGGAAGTCGATCTCGTCCAGCGAGGTCTTGGCCGCGAAGATGTGGAAGGAGTCGATGCCCAGGCCCAGGTTGGGGCTGTCGGCGCGGCAGACCACGTCCCAGGCGGTGGTGAATTCGTTGACGGTGCGGCCCCAGGACAGCCCTTCGTAAGCGATCTTGATGCCCAGCGGCACCGCCAGCATCGCCAGCTTGCGCAAATCGCGCGCGATGGCGTCCAGGTCTTGCGTGGCGTGCACCGAGGTGGACGAGCAGACCAGCAGCACGCGGCAAGACAGCGCGGCGGCCATCTCCAGCATGCTCTTGGCGATATCCACCTTGTACTCGTGCAGGTGTCCGGACAGCCCCTCGAAGTCTCGCAGCACCTGGAAGCCCGTGCCGCGCAGGCCGCTGGCGGCCAGCGCCCGCGCCGCGCCCTTTACGCCGCCGGGGTGGGCGTTGACGTCGTTGGCCTTGAGCATCACCTGCGTGAACCCGGCCGCGGCCATGGCGTCGAGCTTGGCCTCGAAGCTGCCGGCCAGCGTGATGGTGTCCATGCCGAATCCGGCAATCGCGGCCCTGCCTGCGGGGGTGGTCGGCATGGCTCAAGCCCTTTCGCTGTGGACCAGCTCGAAGACCACCGACTGCAAGTAGCTCTTGGTGACGGCGCCGCGCTCGCCGGGATGCACGTCGGCGGTGTCCACGAATTCCACGCCGCGTCCACGCAATTCGCGCACCGCCGCCAGCACGTCGGGCACGCCCAGGCCGATACGCTGCCAGCGCTCCTCGGTCTCATACACGTTCACGTCGGGCTCGATGAGCTGAATCATGAAGCCCGAGCGCGGGTTCAGCGAGGGCGCGCGCAGCAAATGCCCCTTGGGCATGATGCCAAAGCGCTCTTCGTCGGGGATGGGCACGAAGCCGAACAGCTCCTGGTAGAACTCGATCCAGTCGTCGCTGCGCTCGCTGCCGATGTATTGGACGATCCCGAAGAAGTGGATGCCGGCAGTGGCCGGCGGGTGCGGATCGACGGTGGGAATCGGCGTGAAGTCCACGTCGTAGATCGAGAATTCGCGCCAGCGGTCGACGAAGTAGATGCGCGAGCCGCCCGCGCCGTGAATGGCCGGGATGTTCAGCTCCATCACCTCGGGGTGGGTGGTCACGGCCCAGGCGCCGCGTTCGAGCACGTACTGGTAGGCGGCGCGCGCGTCGCGCACGCGCAGCGCGATGGCGGCGATGGAGGGCACGTCGCTGCCGTGCGTGGCGCCCGTGGCGTCCTGCGGATGCGCATTGACCACCACGTTCAGACCGCCCTGGCGGTACAGCAGCACCTCGCGCGAGCGGTGGCGCGCCACGGGCTTGAAGCCCATGGTCTCCAGCACCTGGCCCAGCGCCTGAGGCTTGCCGGTGGCGTATTCGATGAATTCGATGCCGTCGAGCCCGAGCGGATTGGCGGCGTCGCTGAATGAGGCTTGCAGCGGCTCGCGCGCGGCAGTGCGTGCAGTGTCGTTCATGATGTCTCGATGTCGTTATGCGGGAAGAAAAGCGCAGTTGGCAAAGGTATCACAGCGCCTGCCACAGTGCCTGAGTAAGCGCCCGCACGCGCGCGGCGTGGATGCGCTGGCCGATGGCCTGGCCGGTCAGGCCCTGTTCCTGCGCCTGGCGCGCCAGCGGCGCGGTCTCCACGCCGCGCGCGGCGGCCAGCGCGCGCATCAGGCGCTCGCGCGGTGCATACGGACGCTCCTGCAGGCCCGCGCGGCCGCGGGCGTCGCACTCGCAGGCCAGCAGCGCCTGTTCAAAGCGCTCGGGGCGCCGCAGCGCATCGCAGCGCTCCAGCAGGCGCAGCACGGCGGCGGGGTTCAATTCGCCTGAGCGGTGGATGTTGCCGTGCTCGCGCGCCACCACGTCGGCCAGTTCGGCGCACTCGGTGGGCACGCGCAGGCGCGCGGCCACCCGCGCCGCCAGCTTCACGCTGCGCGCCTCGTGGCCCAGGTGGCGGGGCAGCAGCTCGGCTGGCGTGCGCGCCTTGCCCAGGTCGTGCATCAGGCAGGCCCAGCGCACGGCCAGCGGCGCCTCCAGCCGCGCGGCCATGTCGAGCACCAGCATCAGGTGCGCGCCGGTGTCCACCTCAGGATGGTGCGCCTCGGGCTGCGGCACGCCCCAGAGCGCATCGACCTCGGGCAACAGCCGCGCCAGCGCCCCACAGGCGCGCAGCAGCTCGAACATGCGCGAGGGCTGGCGCGCCATCAGGCCGCGGGTCAGTTCCTGCCACACGCGCTCGGGCACCAGGTGATCGGCCTCGCCGTGCTCGACCATGCGGGTGAGCAAGGCCAGCGTCTCGGGCGCGACGCGGAAGGCGGTGAAGCGCGCGGCGAAGCGCGCCAGCCGCAGGATGCGCACGGGGTCTTCGGCAAACGCCTCGGTCACGTGGCGCAGGATTCCGGCGCGCAGGTCGGACAGGCCGCGAAACGGATCGATCAGCCCCTCTTCCAGCTCCGCCAGGCTGGCGGCGCCCGCCAGGTCGGCGCTGGCGGCGATGGCGTTGATCGTCAGGTCGCGCCGGGCAAGGTCTTCCTCCAGCGTCACCTCCGGGCTGGCGTGCACGGCGAAGCCTTTGTAGCCGCGCGCCGTCTTGCGCTCGGTGCGCGCCAGCGCGTATTCCTCATGCGTGAGTGGGTGCAGGAAGACCGGGAAATCCTTGCCCACCGGAACAAAGCCGCGCGCGGCCATGTCCTCGGGCGTGGCGCCCACGACAACCCAGTCGTGGTCTTGCACCGGCAGGCCCAGCAGCGCATCGCGCAGCGCGCCGCCCACCAGATAGACCGCCAGGCCGCGCGTGGGCGCGTCGTCAGCGCTGCTTGCGGTAGGGCTCTTCAAAATCCAGGAAGTCCTGCTCGGCGAGCGCCCCGTCGATCCAGGCGCGCACGCCCGGCAGCGCACGCACCCGCTCGACGTAAGCCTGGATGTCGGGCTCCACGGGAAGGCCGTAGGTGTGCAGGCGCATGCACACCGGCGCGAAGTAGGCATCGGCCACACTGAACTGGCCAAACAGCAGCGGCCCGCCCTGCCGGGCCAGGCAATCGCGCCACAGCGCCGTCAGGCGCGCCACGTCGGCGCGCACGGCGTCGTTTTCGGCCCACAGCCGCGCGCCGACCTCGGGCAGGCTGGCCTCAATGTTCATCGGGCAGTTGCCGCGCAGCGCCGAAAAACCGCTGTGCATTTCAGCGCAGGCGCTGCGGGCACGGGCGCGCGCGGCTTTGTCCTGCGGCCAGAGGTGTTTTTCGGGAAAGCTCTCGGCCAGGTATTCGGCAATCGCCAACGTGTCCCAGACCGCCAGGTCGCCATCCACGAGCACCGGCACCTTGCCGGTGGGGCCGACGGCGGCCAGCGTGCGCTTGAACCGCGAGCCCGCGGCGAACGAGTCGAAGCGCACCATCACCTCGTCGAACGCAATGCCCGATTGCGTCATCAGCACCCAGGGGCGCATCGACCAGGAGGAGTAGTTCTTGTTGCCGATGTAGAGCTTCATGGTGGAGCCGCCCTTCAAGGCAGCGCGGCGGCCTTGCAGCCGGCGTCGGCGCAATCAATGGCCACGAAAACCTCGGAGCGCACCAGCCAGCGGCCGTCGCGCTTGACCCATTGGGCGCCGTAGCGGCCGGAGATGATCGGCGCGTTGGCCACGTTGCCGACATGGCCCGACCAGCGGCCTTCCTCGTAGGCCAGCGGCCAGTTGGAACTGGCGCTGACCGAGACGGTCTCGCGCTGGTAGATCATGCGCGTGGCGGGATTCTGCCCGGGGGTGGGCTCGATGGCCTTGCGCGCGGCGGCGGCGGTCTCGATGGGGTGGCCCAGGGCGCGGCGGATCGTGATGTCCGGCGTCCAGTATTTGACGACCGTCTCCAGATCGTCACGCGCCAGCGCCTGCGTCTGCACCCGGCGCGCCTGGCGAATGGCCGCTTCGTCCGCGGCGGTGGGTGAACCGGGTGAGTGGGCGCAGCCGGCGGCGGCCAGCACGGCGGTCAGCGCGAGGGCGTAGGTGATGCACCGGGTCATGGATTTGCCTTTCTTCAATCAGCGGTTGGCGTATTGGCGGAAGCGGTCCAGGCGCGCGGCGCGGCTGTCCTGGCCCATGTAGGCGGGCGCGATGCCGCGCATGCTTTGCGCATCGACGCCGAGCGCCGCCAGCGTGGGCAGCTCGCCGCTTGCGACGCTGGGCACGCGCGCGGTTTCGAGGTTGTCGCGGCTCATCAGCGGCTCGCCGGGCATGATCTCCATCAGCCAGGCCTCGAAGTAGGCCAGCGCCATGGGCAGCCGGACCACTGGCGTCGGCTCGCCGCCGCCCATGTGCGACCACTGGCAGGCCAGCTCGGCGATCTCGCGCATGCTCAGGGCTTCCGGACCGACGGCCTCGTAGGTCTTGCCGATGCTGGCGTCGTCCTGCACGCAGCGCACGAGGGCGACCGCCAGGTCGCGCACCCACACCGGCTGCAGCCGGGCATCGGGCGCGGGCACCGGCAGAACCGGCAGCAGCGTGGACCAGTGGCCCAGCGTGTTCATGAAGCGGTCGTCGGCGCCAAACACGACGCTGGGCCGGATGACGGTGAGCGCCAGCGGCGCGGCGCGCAGGATGGCCTCGCCCTCGGTCTTGCTGCGCAGGTAGCGCGAGGGCGCGTCTTCCGACTGGCCCAGGCAGGAGACGTGGATAACGCGGCGCACGCGCGCCGTCTGGCAGGCCGCGGCGAGCTTGCGCGCCAGTTCCACGTGCACCTCATTGAACGCCTGCTCGCTGCCGTGCAGGATGCCCACCAGGTTGATCACCGCGTCATGCCCGGCCAACAGGGCCGCCAGGCGCGACTCGTCCTGGATGTCGGTCTCGACGATGTTCAGGTGCTGCAGGTGCTGCACGCAGCGCGCGTGGTAGACGCGCCGCGTGGGCACCGTCATCGCGAAGCCGTTCTTGGCCAGTTCTTCGCACAGGTTGCGGCCAATGAAGCCGGTACCGCCCAAAACGAGGATTTTTTTCATGATGCTTGGAATGAAATAAGCCTAAATCGATGACAAATCAACCACGAGCAGCTACATATGTGATAGCAATTCTAAGGCAGCTCGCGGTTGTCCGATCCGCCGGTGCGCGGCCCCACCTGGCCCAGGCGCGCCTTGAGCGACTGCGGCTGGCCGCTGATGAGAGCGGCGTATTGCGTGGTGTTGGCGAGCACTTTCTTCACGTAGTCGCGGGTTTCGTTGAAGGGGATATTTTCCGCCCAGATCGCCGCCTCGAGAACCGGCCCGCTGCCGCCGGGCGCGCGCCAGGCGCGCGGGCGGTTCGGCCCGGCGTTGTAGGCGGCGGCGGCCAGCGGCATGGAGCCGCCGAAATCGTCGAGCACCAGCTTGAGGTAGCCGGTGCCGATGGCGATGTTGGTGTCGCGGTCGGTGATCTGGTCGATCGTGAAACCGGTCAGGCCGATCTTGCGTGCCGTCCAGCGCGCGGTCGCGGGCATCACCTGCATCAGGCCCGAGGCGCCGACATGCGAGCGCGCGTCCATGATGAAGCGGCTCTCCTGGCGGATCAGGCCGTACACGTAGGCCGGATCGAGCCCGATCTGCCGCGTGCGCCGCTGCACCGCGTCCTTCAGCGGCATGGGGTAGCGCTGTTCGACGTCGATCTCGCCCTTGGTGCGCTCGCTGGTGTTGATGCAGCGGTCCCAGACCTCGCGCTCGCAGGCCAATTGCGCGGCGGCCAGCAGCTCGCGGTCGGGCATGCCGCCGGGGCGGCCCTGGCTGTCCACCAGATTGGTCGAGTAGTTCCACTCGCGCACGCCCTCGGGTCGCAGGCCGATGCGGATGGCGTACAGCGCGCGCGCCAGGCCCGGGTTGCGCGTGGCCTGGGCGCGCTCCTCGGGCGTGAGCGGCTGCGGGCGCGGCGGCACGCCCACGCCCTGGCCCAGTTCCTCCAGCGCCAGCTGCTCGTAGAAACCCTTGCCGCTGGCGATGCCTTCGAGCAACTGCCGCGCCTGCGCGCCCTGTGCTTCGCCGCGCTGGGCGAGCAGGGCGCGCGCGCGCCAGTAGGTCCAGATCGGCTCGCGCTGCGTCTCGGGGTCCATCGCGTCGATGGCGGCGTCGATGCGCCGCCAGGCGGCGGGCGACAGCTGCCCCGACGAGCGCAGCAGCGCGCGCACCATCCAGCCGAGCTGGTCATCGGACAAATCGCTCAGGCGGCTGACCTGGCCGAAGTAGCCAACCGCCTCGGCATCGAGCTTGAGCGCCGCCTGCCGGCCAATGGCGCCCCAGGCCCAGTTGCGCTGCTCCGTCGTCAGGTAGGGCCCCAGCCGGCTGCCCAGGTGGTGCGCGGCCAGCGCCGTGTCGCTGGCGGCCAGCCGGGCGAGCGCGACCAGCACGACTTCTTTTTGCGCGTGCGAGGGCGTGGCGTCCGCCGCCGCGATGATCTTGCCCGGCGTGGCGAAAGCGGTCTGCAGCGCGGGCAGCACCTGCGGCGCGGCGATCTGCGCGGCCAGCCGCGCGGCGCGTGGGCGGTTGGCCTCGGCCGACTGGCGCACCTTCTGCCACAGATCCGCCGCCACGAGCTTGCGCGCGCCGTACAGGCGGTCGGCGGCGAGCGCGCAGCCGTCGTCGGCCTCGCGCTGGCTCAGCCAGTTGCGGCGCACCTCGTCGGCGTTGGCGTTGCCTTCGCTGCCGCGGGCGATTTCGTCGATGGCGATGGCGTAGCAGCGGATCTCGCGGTCGTCGCGCATGCGGTATTTGGGGTATTCGGCCGCGAAGGCCGCCCAGTCGCGCCGCTGGCCGAGCAGCAGCAGCCAGTCGGCGCGCAGCCGGTCTTCCTGGTAGGTGCCGGCGTAGCGGGCGAGAAAGTCCTGCACCTCGGCGGCGCTCGCGTCGTCCAGCCGCGCCTTCAGCTCCCAGTACGCAGCCCAGGGCTCCAGCGTGTGGCCACGCGCGCCCGGCAGCAGCGCCGACAGGCGCTTCTTGTCGCCGCGCTTGAAGGCCTGGTTCATCTCCAGCAGCAGGTCGTCGCCGCGCGCGCCGGGGGCCTGCGCCAGCGCCACGCCGCCCGCCAGCAGCATCAGGGCTGCCAGCGGTGCCACAATCTTCGGTTTCCTCATGAGTCGATTATGGACATATCGGCCGAAAAGAAGGCATTGCGGCGCGCTTTGATCGAGGCGCGCCTGGCGCTACCGGACCGCTACGAGCGCAGCGAGGCGCTGCAGCGCGTCATGCGCGTGTGGCTGACCGAGCGCAGCGAGACGGTGATCGGCGCCTATTGGCCGATCAAAGGCGAGTTCGATCCCCTGCCGGCGCTGCACCGCTGGAAGGAAGACGGCGAGCTGCAGGGCGCCGCCGAGCGCCGCCGCATCGGCCTGCCGGTGATCGACAAGGTACACAAGACGCTGAGCTTTCACGTCTGGTACCCCGGCTGCCCGATGGAGGAGGACGCCTACGGCATCCCCAAGCCGCGCGACACCGAGGTCATCGTGCCGACGCTGCTGTTCGTGCCCTGCGTGGGCTATGGCGCGGGCGGCTACCGCCTGGGCTATGGCGGCGGCTTCTACGACCGCACGCTGGCCAACCTGACGCCCAAGCCCTATACCGTGGGCCTGGGCTTTGCCACGGCCTTCGTGGACGATTTGCGCCCCGAGCCGCACGACGTGCCGCTGCAGGCGATCCTCAACGACTACGGCGTGGTGTGGCCGGTGGCCGGCTGGTAGGCCCGCCAGCGCTCACGACGCCTCGCCCAGCGCCTGACGGGTCAGCCGCGCCTGGGTCAGCACCCAATCGCGGAACGCGCCCACCTCGGGCCGTGCGCCGCCGCCCGGGCTGACCAGCAGCCAGGCAACCATGGGCGTGGTCATGCGCAGCCCGGGCAGCAGCTCCACCAGATCGCCGCGCGCCAGATGGTCGGCCACCAGTGGCGTGCGCGCCAGCGCGACGCCCTGGCCGGCCACGGCGGCCTGGACGATCTGGCTGGCGTAGTTCAGGTGCAGCCAGCGCCGCGGCTCCAGCGGCGCCAGGCCGTGGTGCGCCAGCCAATAGCGCCACGACAGCGCGCGCAGCTTGGGGTTGCGCTCGGACTCGCCCGACTCGATCCACGTGAAGCCCGCCAGGTCGCGCGGCTCGCGCACCGCGCCACGCGACTGGAGCAGCCAGGGGCTGGCGACCGCCGTCAGCTGCTCGCCGAACAGCCGTTCGGCGCCGGCGGGCGCGGCCTCGGGGCGCGAGTAGCGGATGGCGATGTCGTCGTCGGAGTGGTCCAGCTCGATGACGGCGTCGGTGGCGTCGATGCGCAAGTCGATGTCGGGATGCTCGGCCTGGAAGGCCTCCAGGCGGGGGATCAGCCACATCGAGGCGAAGGAAACCCAGGTCGTGACGGCGACGCTGCGGCGCCCGGCCTGGCGACGCAGCGTGCGCACCGCCGCGTCGATGGCGTCCAGCGACTCGACCACCGCGCGCAGCAGGTGAACGCCCGCCTCGGTGGGCTCGACGGCGCGCGTGTGGCGCAGGAACAGCGGCACGCCCACGTCGTCTTCCAACGCCTGGATCTGGCGGCTGACCGCGCTTTGCGTGAGCGACAGCTCCTCGGCGGCCGCGCCAAAGCCGCGCAGCCGCGCCACGGCGGCAAACGCCCGCAGGTTGCCCACGGGGATGGGCCGGGTGCGCGGACGGCTGGAGGGCGCTGACATGGCCTCGACTGTACGGGACAGGGTGTGCTGAACCCGGGCGGCCAATCGGAAACTTCAAAAAGAATAGCTGCCCGTGGTTGTTTTTATTGAACTTCAGCCTGCTTTTTACCTGAAAACAGGGCTTGAACAGGTGAGATTTGTTGATGTTTCTACGAAAAATGTCACAACATCTACAGATTTACCGAACGCATGGCTCAAAAGGGTCTATTTGAGCCGCTTTTTGAGAATCTTTTTGGCCTGAATGCCAATGAAGATCACCATGGTCAGCTATCTTTTTTAAAGTCCGCTCACAGCACCTTGGCGATCAGACCCGCCACCAGGCTGAGGATCACCGTCGTCGTCAGCGGGATGAACCATTCGCGGCCGAACAGCTTGAAGCGAAAGTCACCCGGCAGCGCGCCAAAGCCGAGCTTGCGCAGCACGGGCATGAGCCAGTCGATCAGCATCAGCGCCAGGAAGATGACCAGCAACCAGCGGAACATGGCTACAGGCGGTGGCTGCGGTCGCCGGCGGCAAAACCCAGCGCGCCCCAGGGTTGGTCGAGGTACAGGCCGATCACCTTGAACAGCTCGCCCATTTCATGCTCCTGCAGCAGCCGGATGGCGTTGGCGCGCGCGGCCAGCGGCGCGGCCTGCATCAGGCCGGGCAGGCCGCAGTTGATGAGAAAGCGCCCCTGGCTGGTGTAGCCCAGCAGGCCCACCTCGCGCCCACGCGCCTCGCCCGCGCGCTGCGCGGCCAGCGCGACGGCGGTGAAGTTGACATGCGCGGTGATGTCCTGGGCGCCCAGCTCGGTCAGCGGGTCGCCCCCGGCACGGTGGCCCTGGTGGCACATCAGCGTGCCCTGGGAGCGCTGCGGGTGGTAGTACTCGGCCTCGCCAAACCCGTAATCGATGAAAAACGCCGCGCCGCGCGCCAGGTGCTCGACCAGCGTGGCGGCAAAGGCCTCGGCCTGCGGGTGGATTTCAGTCAGGTAGTCGTGCTCGCCGTCGATCTCCCCCGGCGGGCGCAGCGCCGTGGGGCGGCGCGCCCAGGCGAACCCTTCGCCCTGGCTCACCACGCCGCGCTCGTGCCACTGACCGGCCACGCGCTCGATCAGCGTCACGGGCATGGCGTCCAGCACCTCGTTGCCGATGACGACGCCCTCGATCGCCTCAGGCAGCCGCGCCAGCCACTGCACGCGGCCGGCCGCGACCCAGGGCGCGAGCGCCTCGCGCTGGCGCGCCGCCAGGCTGCCCGAGAGATCGACGATGCGGTAGCACAGGTCCTCGCGCCCGGCCGCGTCGAGCGCCATGAGCAGCTGCCGGGCCAGCGCGCCGCTGCCGGCGCCAAACTCCCAGATCTCGTTGGTGCCCGTGGCCTGCAGCGCCTGCGCCACCTGGACGGCGAGCGCCTGGCCGAACAGCGGCGAGAGTTCCGGCGCGGTCACGAAGTCGCTGCCGCCTTGCGGCAGCATGCCAAAGGTCTGGCGCCCGCTGGCGTAGTAGCCCAGTCCCGGCGCATACAGGGCCAGTTCCATGAAGCGCTCGAACGGCAGCCAACCGCCGGCCTGGGCCACGGCCTCGCGCAGCCGGGCGGCCAGCGCAGGGCTGCCGCCCGGCCCATCGGCGGCGGGGGAAACGGGGCCAGTGGCTACACTCGCGGTCTTAGGGTTCACGGCTGGGATTGTCCGCGCTTTGCCTCGGCCCCCGCCGCCCATTCCTTCGCCATGAGCGAATCCACTTCCTCTTCCCTTGCCGCCTTGCCCCGGACGGTGCTCGTGACCGGCGCCGCGCAGCGCCTGGGCCGCGCGATCGCGCTCGATCTGGCGTGCGCGGGCTGGCGCGTGGTGGTGCACTACGCGCAGTCGCGCGCCGAGGCCGAACAGACCGCCGCCGAATGCGCGGCGCTCACGCCCGGCAGCCTGGCCCTGGCGGCCCGCCTGGACGACGAGGCCGAGGCGCGCGCGCTGTTGCCGGCCGCCGCCGCGCGGCTGGGGCGGGTGGACGCGGTGGTCAACAACGCGTCGGTGTTTGCCTTTGACGATGCGGCGAGCTTCGGTTACGTCAGCATGGAGCGGCATTGGCGCGTGAACACCGGCGCGGCCATCGTGCTGGCCCAGGCCTTGAGCGAGCACCTGGGCGCGGCGCGGGATGGCCGCCAGGGCGCGGTGGTCAATCTGCTGGATCAGAAGCTGTGGAATCCGAACCCGGATTTTTTGAGCTACACGCTGTCCAAGGCGGCGCTGGAGTCGGCCACCACGCTGCTGGCGCAGGCGCTGGCTCCGCGCGTGCGCGTGGTGGGCGTGGCGCCCGGGCTCACGCTGACCAGCGAATGGCTCTCGCCCGAGCGCTTCGCGGCGCTGCACCGGCTGTCGCCGCTCGGGCGCTCGTCCACGCCCGACGACGTGGCGCGCGCGGTGCGCTTCGCGCTGGAAAGCCCGGCCATCACCGGCACCACGCTGCTGGTGGACGGCGGCCAACATTTGCAGCGCTTCGAGCGCGATTTCTCACGCATGCCATGAACCCATCTCCCAAGGGCCGACAGACGCTGAGCCTGACGGGCCTGCGCTTTTTGGCCAATCTCGGCATCCTCGACCACGAGAAGAGCGCGCCGCAGCCGATTCAGGTCGATGCCGAGCTGAACCTCGGCGCGCAGGATCTGATGCCGCGCGACGACGACATCACGCACGTGCTGGACTACCGCAAGGTGCGCCGCCTGATCATCGAGGAATGCCAGGCCGAGCACGTGAACCTGCTGGAGAGCCTGATCGGCAAGCTGGCGCTGCGCCTGATGCAATTGCCAGGGGTGCGCGGCGTGCGCGTGAAAATCGCCAAGCTGGAAATTTTTGACGACTGTGAAGTGGCCATCCACGTGGAGGCCGGGCAATGGTGATGCGATGACGGAAAACCGCGATGCGACATTGAAAATCGAGCGCGAGACGCACAAGCTCGAAAAGCGCCTGTGCCGCGAGGTCGGCCAGGCGATCATGGATTACCGGATGATCGAGGCCGGCGACCGCGTGATGGTGTGCCTGTCCGGCGGCAAGGACAGTTATGGCCTGCTCGACATTCTGCTCAAGCTGCAGGCGCGCGCGCCGGTGCGTTTTGAATTGGTGGCCGTCAATCTCGACCAGAAGCAGCCGGGATTTCCCGCCGAGGTATTGCCCAACTACCTGCGCCAGCTGGGCATCGAGTTTCACATCGAAACCCAGGACACCTATTCCATCGTCAAGGAAAAGATTCCCGAAGGCAAAACCATGTGCAGCCTGTGCAGCCGCCTGCGGCGCGGGATTCTGTACCGCGTGGCGCGGCAATTACGGTGCAACCGCATTGCCTTGGGTCACCACCGGGACGACATGCTGCAAACCTTTTTCCTCAACATGTTCTTTGCCGGCAAACTCAAAGGCATGCCACCCAAGCTGGTGAGCGACAACGGTGAATTCATGGTCATCCGTCCGTTGGCCTATGTGGCCGAGAAGGATTTGGTGCGCTGGGCGGCGCATCGGCAATTTCCGATCATTCCCTGCACCTTGTGCGGCAGCCAGGAGAATTTGCAGCGCCAACAGGTGGCGCAGATGCTGCGCGCCTGGCAGCGCCAGCATCCGGGCCGCGTGGAGACCATGTTCACCGCGTTGCAGAACGTCGTCCCTTCGCACCTGATGGATGCCCGTCTGCACGACTTCAAGAACCTGCAGATCACCGGCATAGCCGATCCAGACGGCGACATCGCCTTCGACGAGGCCCCTCTGCCGGCCCCGGCATCACTGGGTCGCCTGAACGCCTTGTTCAACGAGCACGTGGTGGCGCTGCAAAGCGAGTGATCACTCGCCAACCTCGTGCGCGACTGGGTCGTCGATAAAACCGAGGCATTCGGCGTCGGGCGAGGCACGGGTTTATGTGCCAATCGGCGTGAAACTCGGCGCCCGCGCCAAACACTCCAAAAAAAATGCCAGCCCCCTTTGCAGAGAGCCGGCACGCGCGATTGCGCTGAAGCCGCCCAAGGAGGCGGCCGACGCATCAGACCGCGAAATCCTCAATATTTTTGCCGGCAGCCAGGGCGTCCACCACCCATTGCGGCTTGCGGCCACGGCCGCCACCCCAGGTCAGACCATTCGGGCTGCGGTATTTGACGACTTTATCGGCTTTGGCCGAAGCCGAGCGGGAAGCGCGCAAACCCGATGTGCGACCACCGAGATCGGCAATCGTGATGCCGAGATCGGCCATTTGCGATTTGATATTGGCAATCGCATCGGCCAGTTCCTGCTTGCGCAAAACTTCGGCTTCGGCGAGCAACTTCTGGGCTTGTTGGCGCAAATCCTGGGAGGTAGCCATGTTGCAGAGTCCTTATATAGAAATATTTGGTGGGCCGATTATAGGGAATTTTTTCGGATTTCAAATCACGGGGCACGCAGACGGTAAATGAACGCCATCTCCGGGATTCGCCGGGCAACGCCCGCCAGGGCCCAATCGGGCCTATCATCGGTGCCATGGAAAGTGTGCGCATACTGGCGCTGCGACACGGCGAGACCGAATGGAACCGCGATGCGCGCATTCAAGGCCATCTGGACATTGGCCTCAATGCGCGCGGGCACCGTCAGGCTGAGCTGGCCGCGCAGGCGCTGGAGGGCGAGTCGCTCGAGGCCGTTTATTGCAGCGATCTGCGGCGCGCCGCCGATACCGCGTGGCCGCTGGCGCGCGCCCGTGGCCTGGAGCCGGTGGCCCTGAGCACCCTGCGCGAGCGGGCTTTCGGCCCCTTTGAAGGACTGACGTTCCACGACATCCGCGAGCGCTTTCCAGAGGAGGCCGAGCGTTGGCGCAAACGTGATCCGCACTGGACACCCGCGGGCGGCGAGTCGCTGACCGCGTTTCGCGCGCGCGCGCTGGCCGCCGTGGAGGCGCTGGCGCGCCAGCACATGGGGCAGAGCATCGCCATCGTCGCGCATGGCGGCACCATGGACCTGCTGTACCGCGAAGCCACGCGCCAGGCGCTCGACGCGCCGCGCACCTGGGAACTGGGCAACGCGGCGATCAACCGTCTGCTCTGGTCGCCGCAAGGCTTTGCGCTCGTGGGCTGGGCCGATGCGGGGCACCTGGCCGCGCTGGACATGCTGGACGAAAGCAGCACGTGAGCAGCTCGGACATCGACACCCCCGCCCTCGTCATCGATCTGGACGCGATGGAGCGCAATCTGGCGCGCATGGCGGCGTTCGCGCGCGAGCGTGGGCTCAGGCTGCGCCCGCACGCCAAGATGCACAAAAGCGCCGAACTCGCGCGGCTGCAGATGGCCGCGGGCGCCGTGGGCGTGTGCGTGCAGAAGACCGCCGAGGCCGAGCGCCTGGCCGAGGGCGGCGTGAGCAACCTGTACATCAGCAACGTGGTCGCCGCGCCGCGCAAGCTCGCGCGGGTGTGGCGGTTGGCGCGCCGCCTGCGTGAACGCCACGGCGAGGCCGGACGCCTGGCGCTGGCATGCGACAGCGCCGCGGCGCTGGAGTACCTGATCGCCTGCGCGGACCCGGATACGGGCACGACGCTTGACGTGTTCATCGAGATCGACGTTGGCCAGGGCCGCTGCGGCCTGCCGCCAGGCGAGGCCGCCGTGGCGCTGGCCCGGCGCCTGTACGCGCCGCAGGTCCGCGCGCTGGGCCTGCGCTTTGCCGGGTTGCAGGCCTACCATGGCCGGGCACAGCATTTGCGCGACCCGGCCGAGCGCGCGCGGGCCATCGCCGCAGCAGCTCAGGCGGTGCGCGAGACCGTGGCGGCGCTGGAGGCGGCGGACATGACCGTCCCGCTGGTCACCGGCGCGGGCAGCGGCAGCTTCACGCTCGAAGCCGATAGCGGCTGCTGGGGCGAACTGCAGGCGGGCTCCTACCTGTTCATGGACGCCGACTACGCGGCCAACCTGCCGCAGCCCGGCGCGCCGCGCTTCGAGCACGCGCTGTTCGTCAAAAGCGAGGTGATCAGCCGCTCGGCCACGCATGCCGTCTGCGACGCGGGACACAAGAGCCATGCGATCGACTCCGGGCTGCCGCGCGTGCACCCGCTGGCGGGGCAGCCGGACTGGGAATTTGCCAATGGCGGCGACGAGCACGGCATCCTGCGCGCACAGCCGGGCCAGCGGCTGCCCGAGATCGGCGAGACGGTCTGGCTGATTCCAGGCCACTGCGACCCCACCGTCAACCTGCACGACACGCTGGTCGGCGTGCGCGGCGGGCTGGCGCGGGGCTGGGTGGAACGGCTGATTCGCGTGGACGCGCGCGGCGCCCTCACATGAATCCCAGCCAGGTCATCGTTCTTGCCATTCCGGTGTTCTTCGGGCTCATCGCGGCCGAGTACGCCTGGGGCCGTTGGCGCGGACGCGACACCTACCGCCTGGGCGATACGGTCAACAGCCTGGGCCTGGGCGTGCTCAGCCAGATCAGCGCGGTGTTCACGCGGGTGCTGCGCGTGGGCTTGTACACCGCCGCGTTCCAATATGTCGCGCTGTGGCGCGACGACGCGTTCTGGACCGCCTGGTACGGCTGGTTGCTGGCTCTGGTGTTCTACGACCTGTGCTACTACTGGCTGCACCGCCTGGGGCATACCTGCGCCGTGCTCTGGGCCGCGCATGTGGTGCACCACCAGAGCCAGCACTACAACCTGACCACGGCGCTGCGGCAGACCAGTTCGGGCGCGCTGCTGGGTTGGCTCTTCTATCTGCCGATGGCGCTGGCGGGCGTGCCGCCGCTGGTGTTCGGCGTGGTGGCGCTGATCGATCTGCTCTACCAGTTTTGGGTGCACACCGAGCATGTGCCCCGGCTGGGCTGGTTCGACCGGTGGTTCTGCAGCCCCTCCAACCACCGGGTGCACCACGCCGTGAACGACCGCTACCTGGACAAGAACTACGGCGGCGTGTGGGTGGTGTGGGACCGCCTGTTCGGCACCTTCATCGAGGAAGACCCCAACGAGGCCATCGTCTACGGAACCCGTGCGCCGCTGCAAAGCTGGGACCCGCTGTGGGCCAACGCCGAGGTCTACGTCAGCCTGGCGCGCGACGCCTGGCGGGCCGAGCACTGGCGCGACAAGCTGCTGGTGTGGTTCAAGCCGCCGGGCTGGCGCCCCGCCGACGTGGCCGAGCGCTGGCCGCGCGAGCCGTTCGAGCTGGAGCGCGTGACGCGCTATGACCCGCCCGCAAACCGCGCCACGCAGGTGATCGTGGGGTTGCAATTCGTGCTCGCCATCCTGGCTTCGGGCGTGTTTCTGTGGTTTTCCGAGGCGATGAGCCTGCCCCACGCGGCGACGGCGTTTGCCGCGCTCACGGCCTGGCTGTGGTCACTGGGCGCGCTGCTGCAAGGCCGCATCGGCTGGGGCGTGGCGGCCATGACGCAGGCCGCCGTCGCCGCCACGACGGCGGCGGCCTGGGAGCTTCCGGTCTTTGCGCTGCTCAAGCCCCTGCCGCTGATTGTCGCTATCGTTTGCGTAGCTAACCGTGGACGAATCCTGGGCACGCAAGGCACCGTGGATGCCCAAAGACAGGCGCAGCAGCGCTGGTTGCTGGCCGCATTGACCGCCTCGCTCGCGGGGGATCTGCTGCTGCTCGACAAGGCGCTGTTCGTGGCCGGTCTGCTGGCCTTCCTGCTGGCACACCTGGCCTATCTGCGCCTGTTCCATCTGGATGCGCGCTGGTTCGCCAGCCGCGCGGCGCTGGGCGTTCTGCTGGCACTGGGCGCGGGCGTTCTGGGCCTGCTCTGGTTCAACGGCCTTCCGGTGGGGCTGCGCGCACCGGTGTTGGTGTATGTGCTGGCCATCGCGCTCATGGCGGCGCAGGCGATGGGCCGGGCGCGGGGGTGGCGGGACTCGCCTGCCGCCTGGACGGGGGTGGGAGCCTGCCTGTTCATGCTCAGCGACGGCATCCTGGCCACCAACCGCTTTGTGCAGCCGCTGCCCGCCTCGGCGCTGGGCGTGCTGGGCACCTACTACGCGGCGCAATGCCTGATCGCGTTCAACGCACTGCGCTCGCGCGGCGCCTGAGCCGGGGCGCTCAGGCGTCGAACAGATCGCCCCGGCTGGGCGCTTGCAGCCCCAGGTGCCGGTAGGCCGCCAGCGTGGCGATGCGTCCGCGCGGCGTGCGCTGCAAAAAACCTTGCTGGATGAGGTAGGGCTCGATCACGTCCTCGATGGTGCCGGCCTCCTCGCCGATGCTCGCGGCCACGTTCTCCAGGCCCACCGGCCCGCCGTCGAAGCGGTGCACCACGGCTTCGAGCAACTTGCGGTCCATCACGTCGAAGCCCAGCGGATCGACGTCGAGCATCGCCAGCGCCTTTTCCGCCAGCGGCTTGGAGATGCCGCCATCGCCCTTGACATCGGCGTAGTCGCGCACGCGGCGCAGCAGCCGGTTGGCGATGCGGGGCGTGCCGCGCGAGCGCCGCGCGATCTCGAAGCTGCCCTCGGCGTCGGTCGGCACGTTGAGCAAGCCGGCCGAGCGCGCGACGATGCGCGCCAGCTCATCCGGCGTGTAGAACTCCAGCCGCGCGACGATGCCGAAGCGGTCGCGCAGCGGATTGGTCAGCATGCCGGCGCGGGTGGTCGCGCCCACCAGTGTGAAAGGCTGCAAATCCAGCTTGATGGAGCGTGCGGCCGGGCCCTCGCCGATCATGATGTCGATCTGGTAGTCCTCCAGCGCCGGATAGAGGATCTCCTCGACCACCGGCGAGAGGCGGTGTATCTCGTCGATGAACAGCACGTCGTTTTTTTCGAGATTGGTCAGCAGCGCCGCCAGATCCTTGGGCTTTTCCAACACCGGCCCCGAGGTCTGGCGCAGGTTCACGCCCAGCTCGTGCGCGATGATGTGCGACAGCGTCGTCTTGCCCAGGCCCGGCGGGCCGAACAGCAGCACATGATCCAGCGCCTCGCCGCGCTTGCGCGCCGCGCCGATGAAGATTTCCAGCTGCTCGCGAGCCTTGGCCTGGCCGACGTACTCATCGAGCAGCTTGGGCCGCAGCGCCCGCTCCAGGGCCTCCTCGCCCGGCGAGGCCGGCTGCGCGGACACCACGCGCTTGGGCGGCGGGGGGAGGAAGTCGTCGGTGTGGATGGTCATGCCGAGAAATCGTCAAGGTACCGGCGCACGCCTGCCGTGAGCTTGCCCAGGCTGGGTGAAAGCGGGGGATTGAGGGTCAGGTGGGGTGCGATGGCCTCGGCCCAGCGGTATTTGTCGCGTCCGGTCACGTGGCGCACATTGATGTTCAACGCCTCGGCCAGACGCTCCCAGGCGCCGACCACGTCGTCGACACGTACCCGTTGAATAGCCCGCGTGTCAGCTTTCGGGAACGCCCGACTCACGGCGGCCGGTTCAGCAAGAAACCAGCTCTCCGTTTCTTCGATGGCTAGGCGAAACAGCACCCGCGGGCGCGGTTCAATGGCCTGCCAAAGCACTAGCAGGCGGCGCAGCAAGTCCCGGCAATCCTCGTCATCCACGTCGATCACAACCAGCACCAGTGCATGCTCAGGCAGCGACTTGCCAAAGCCACGCAGCTTGGCAGGCAACTGATGCAGCAAACCCCGGCGATGGGGTTGGGGTCTGGCGACGGGATTGGGGTCCAGCACACCCTTACCCTGGTGCGCATGCAGTCGGAAATGCCGCTCCTCCTCCAAGCCAAAATGCCGTCCGAGAACATGGCGAAGCACCGGCTCGTCCGAGGCGCCCTCTAGCAACACCTCAATCCAGGGCTCGGTCACGGATTGCCTATTCCGAAATGGTTGCTGTACCACAGACTGCCCGTTGGCACCCCTTCGGCGTACAGGTCCTGGACGCCTCGAATGTCGGAGGCGCGGGTCACCGTGGAATAGCCATCGGCGCCTTTGTCGAGAATCCAGACTTCATCGGGCGTCAGCGCGTCCACGAAGTACGGCGAATGCGTGGTCACCAGAATTTGCGGACCGCGCTCGCGCAGCGCAAAAGCCTGCAACTCTTGCGCGAGTATGGCCAGCAATTGATGGTGCAGGCCGTTCTCGGGCTCCTCAATGCCAATCAGGGGCGCCGGATCCGGGTCCTCCATCAGCAACAGGTAGGCCAGCAGCTTCAGCGAGCCGTCGGACATATCTTCCTGGTAGAACGGTTTGTCGTAACCCTGAGCCTGAAATTCAAGCAGCAGCCGACCGTCCTGAGTCTTGTCCGAACGAATGGATTCAACGCCGGGCAGCTTGGTCGCAATCAGACCCAGCGCGGCCTTAAAACCCAGCGGGCGCTCACGCTCAATGTAGCGCAGGTATTTCGCCAGGTTGTCCCCTTTTCGGTTCAGGTGCGGGTCGGCGCCCGACATGGGTTGACTGCGTGCCAGCTCCGGCACGAAGTACGACAGATACCAGCCGGCCAGAAACGCCCGAAACAGGCTGATGCGCGGATGGTCTTTGAGCGTGCCAAGCGTCGAAATTCCGAGCACCTGCCGGTCGCTCATGCGCACGCTGGTTTTTTCGTTGCCTTCAACGCCGCCCTGCTCGTCACCGGTCCACACATAACCGGAACCGTCGGTCAGCTCCAGAAAGCTGTACGGTTGCCCATTGGGCTGCCCCTTGCGCCGCTGCCGCAGACGCTCGTACACCACGCACACCCGGCCTTTGGCGTCGGTATCGATGTGCAGGCTGTAGCTGATGGGTCGGCTGCCCTTGTTTTCGCGGTAGCGGATTTCAAACCGGATCGGCTCGTTCACGCCCTTGGTGCGCAGGCGCTCGAACCCGCCACGATGGGCGCGATCGCAGGCCGCCTCCACCCCGTCGTTGAGGCAGTCGCCCACGAAGCCCAGCGCGTCCAGCAGCGTCGATTTTCCAACGCCGTTGGCGCCAATCACCGCCATCAGCCGGGGCAGCAAGTCACCCTCCTGGTACTCGAAAGTCTTGCCCAGCGTGATGTTCTTCAGGCTGCGAAAGTTTTGGATCGTCAATCCTTCCAGGATGGCCATAGTCAGTCTCCGCCCCCTACTTCGCCAGCGCCTTCAGCGCCATCTTGATCCCCTCGCTCACGCCCACGTCGCCCGGCAGCGCCTTGAGGGCCGCGCTGGCTTCCTTGTCGCTGTAGCCCAGCGCCAGCAGGGCCTGCAGGATGTCGGCCTGCGCGTCGCTGGCGGGGGCCGACAGGGCGCCACCGGTCAGATCGGGCGCGAGTTTGCCCTTGAGTTCGAGCAGCAGGCGCTCGGCGGTCTTCTTGCCGATGCCGGGAACCTTGGTCAGGCGGCCCATCTCCTGGCGCGCGATGGCCTGTGCCAAATCAGCCACGCTCATGCCCGACAGCAGCGCCAGCGCCATGCGCGGGCCGATGCCGCTGATGCGGATGAGCTGGCGGAAGGCGTCGCGCTCCGGCGCGGTGGCAAAGCCGTAGAGCAGATGCGCGTCCTCGCGCACCACCAGGTGCGTGAGCAGCGTCACGGCCTGGCCCAGCGCCGGCAGGTTGTAGTAGGTGCTCATGGGCACGTCCACCTCATAGCCCACGCCGTGGCAGTCCACAAGCA
Organism: Burkholderiaceae bacterium; assembly: GCA_036752305.1. Classification (GTDB taxonomy): domain Bacteria; phylum Pseudomonadota; class Gammaproteobacteria; order Burkholderiales; family Burkholderiaceae_C; genus DAIOSZ01. Next base: position 23,643 of record DAIOSZ010000002.1, on the reverse strand, counting down.
CCTGGGGTGGGTTTTGGGCGATGAGCTGGCCTTGCAGGCGTCCGATCATGTGTGGCGTCTCTATGATGTCGCTCGGTCGTTCATTATCCGGTCATGCTCCTGCGCCACAGCTTCGCTCCCCCCGACAACACGCGCCTGTCCCATCTGTGCGGGCCGGGTGACCTGCATCTGCGCACGATCGAAGCCGCGCTGGCGGGGAAGATCGCCCACCGCCACGAGGCATTCAAGATCGACGGCCCGAAGGCGCAGGCGCGCCAGGCGCTGGGGCTGCTCCAGGCCCTGTACGAGATGGCGGCCAAGCCGATTCCTCCCGAGACGGTGCAGCTCATGCTGGCCGGCGATGCCGCGATGCTGGCCGACGCCGCGACCGACGCTCCCCTGCTGATCACGCGCCGCCCCGACCTGCGCGCGCGCACGCCCAACCAGGCGGCGTACCTGGAGGCAATCGCGGCGCACGACATCGCCTTTGGCATTGGCCCGGCGGGCACCGGCAAGACCTATCTCGCGGTGGCCTGCGCGGTCGATGCGCTGGAGCGTTCGGCGGTGCAGCGCATCGTGCTCACGCGCCCGGCGGTCGAGGCCGGCGAGCGCCTGGGCTTTCTGCCAGGCGATCTGTCGCAGAAGGTCGATCCTTATCTGCGCCCCTTGTACGACGCGCTGTACGACCTGATGGGCTTCGACCGCGTGCAGAAGGCGTTCGAGCGCAACCAGTTGGAAATCGCGCCGCTGGCCTTCATGCGCGGGCGCACGCTCAACAGCGCTTTCGTGATCCTCGATGAAGCGCAGAACACCACGCCCGAGCAGATGAAGATGTTCCTCACCCGCATCGGCTTCGGCGCCAAGGCGGTGGTCACCGGCGACGTCAGCCAAATCGATCTGCCCAAGGGCCAGCTTTCGGGCCTGATCGAGGCCGAGCGCGTGCTGCGGCGCGTCCAGGGCATCGCGATGTGCCACTTCACCAGCGTGGACGTGGTGCGCCACCCGTTGGTGGCGCGCATCGTCGATGCGTACGACGCCGCCCGGCGGCGTGCCGCCGAGTCGGCCAAACCCTGAGACCTGTTCACGTGAGTCTGCGTCTGTCGCTGCAATTCGCGCTGCCGCGTGGCGGCGATCTGGCCGTGCGTCACCGCGCCGCGCTGCCGCGCGCCCAGGTCGGGCGCTGGCTGCGCGCGGCGCTGGAGCGCGATGCCGAGATCACCGTGCGCGTGGTGGGCGCGCAAGAAGGCCGCGAGCTCAACGCCGGTTTTCGCGGCAAGGACTACGCGACCAACGTGCTGACGTTCGACTACGCCCAGACTCCCGTGGTGCTGGCCGATCTGGTGCTGTGCGCCGAGGTCGTCGAGCGCGAGGCGGCCGAGCAGGGCAAGAGCCTGATGGCGCACTGCGCGCACCTGATCGTCCACGGCGCGCTGCACGCGCAGGGCTGGGACCATGAAACCAGCGAGCAGGAAGCCGAACGCATGGAGTCCCGCGAGATTGAGGTGCTGCAGGGCCTGGGCTTTGCCAATCCCTACGCCCCTTCGGGCGTGGCAGATGCCGGAGGCGTGCGCGAGCGGTAGGCGGTATAGGTCTGCAGAACGCGCATCAGCTGCTGCAGTTGCACCGGCTTGGTGATCACGTCGTTCATGCCGGCGTCAAGATATTGCGCGCGCTCGGATTCATAGGCGTTGGCCGTCAGCGCGACGACGGGCACACCCGGCTTGCCGCGCTGACGCTCGGCGTGACGCAACGTGAGAGTGGCCTCGATGCCGTCCATCACCGGCATCTGGATGTCCATGAGCACCAGGTCCGGCGGAAGATCGCGCAGCGCCAGCCATTCCAGCGCCGCCCGACCGTTTTCGACCGAGTGGTGGTAGATCCCCAGCTTGGTCAGCATGGCCTCCAGCAGGATGCGGTTGATCGGGTTGTCCTCGACCACCAGCACATGCGGCCCGTAGTCCGACCAACTGGTGCTGGGCGGACTCTCCGATGCGGCGCCATCGGCGGCATCCCCAGCGGCACCCGGTTCCAGCGAGGCACCGGACTCGCGCATGGCCTCGGCGGCCGCGGGCTGCCCGACGCGCACCGACCGGGCGGGAATCCGGAACCAAAACTGCGAGCCACGGCCCGGTCGGCTGCTGACCCCCGCTTCGCCACCCATCAAGCGCGCGAGTTGACGCACGATCGACAGCCCCAGACCCGTTCCGCCATGGGTCTGGCTGATCGATGTCTCGGCCTGGGCGTATTCCGCGAACAACCGGGCTTGCTGCTCGCGCGACAGCCCTTCGCCGCTGTCGGCCACCGAGAAGCGCAGCATGGGCCGCCCCTGCGCGCCGGTCTTGACGACGCCCTTGATCCGCACGAAGCCGCTGGGCGTGAATTTGATCGCGTTGCTCACCAGATTGGTCAGCATCTGGCGCAGGCGCAGCACGTCGGCCTCGTAGCAGGCATCTGGCGGCCCGCTCCAATGCCCGCTGAGCATCAGCCCCTTGGCGGCGGCCCGGTCGATGAACAGCGCAACCACTTCGCGAATCACGATGTCGGGCGACATGGGCATGGGCGCCAGGTCGAGCTTGCCGGCCTCGACCTTGGACAGGTCGAGAATGTCGTTGAGCAGCGCCACCAGCGTCTCGCCGCTGTCCAGGATCGTGCGCGCGTAGCGCTTGCACTCCGCCTCGCTGGTGTTGTCCATCAGCTGCAGCTGTGCCATGCCGAGAATGCCGTTCATCGGCGTGCGTATCTCATGGCTCATCGAAGCCAGAAAGCGCGACTTGCTCTCGCTGGCCTGCGCGGCGCTGCGGCCCAGCGCACGCAGCTGCGCCGCCTCGCGCTCGCGCGCGCGCCACTGCCGCAGCGCGTGCCAGTGGGCCGCCAGCAAGACACCCAGCAGGCTCAGCCCGAGCAGCCCCAGCGCCCAGGCCTGGGCCCGCCAAGCCGTGGGCGGCGGCGCCAGAATCCGCACGCGCAGCGGCGTGCCGGGAATTGCCTGGGCCTGGCTGCCGTGCAGCGCCTGGGTTGAAGCGGAGCGCGCCGCGGCGTGCGCAACCTGACCGTCCTGGTCCACGATCTGCAGGCGCGCGCCTTCGCCCAGCAGCGGAATCAAGGCGCGTGCGTACCCGTCCAGCGCGGACGCGGGGACTTCCCGCGGCGCTGGCGGCCGGGCCTCGTTTTCGGCCTGCGGGCCAGGCGGCGGGTTGGCGTGGAGCTGCGTTGCGCGCAGGCGCTCGCCGGCGGCCTCGGCCACGACAGCCGCCAGCGCATCCAGCGTCTTTTGGAAAGTTTCCGCCTCGCGCGCCGAACCCTTCCAGGCCCACCACAGGGCCGCGAGCGTCAGCGCCAGCGCAAGAGCCCACAGGACGCGCCACACGCGCGTCGGCGGATCGATCAGAAGTTCGTTATCCGGCGACGAAGAGACAGCGTGGGTATCCACGGATTGCGACGCCGAACGCATAGAAATCTTTGTTATGGGTCGCTACCAAGTTTTCGAGTCGGTGGCTAGGTGCGACAGACAGAAAAGTTAATGATACGTGAATTTGTCACAAAGTCTGACCCACCGAAGATCGTTATGCGTTGAATGTTGTTTTCCCGGTATCGAGGGCACGCCGCCCCGGTCGTCGCGGCCCTCCAATAAAAAAGCTGGCCGGCAGCACAGGGGCTACCGGCCAGGGTTTGGCGCGGGAGGGCAGGAGGGTCAGCGCTCGATCAGAGCCCGGCGGCGGCGCGCAGCGCGGCGGCACGGTCGGTCTTTTCCCAGGAAAACTCCGGCTCGTCACGACCGAAGTGCCCATAGGCGGCTGTTTTCTCGTAAATGGGGCGCAGCAGGTCCAGCATCTGGATGATGCCCTTGGGACGCAGGTCGAAATACTCGTTGACCAGCGCGGCGATCTTGTCGTCCGCGATCACGCCGGTGCCTTCGGTGTAGACCGTCACGTTCATCGGGCGCGCCACGCCGATCGCGTAGGCCACCTGAATCTGGCACTGGCGCGCCAAACCGGCCGCCACCACGTTCTTGGCCACATAGCGGGCGGCGTAGGCGGCGCTGCGGTCCACCTTGGACGGGTCCTTGCCCGAGAACGCGCCGCCGCCGTGCGGGGCGCGGCCGCCGTACGTGTCCACGATGATCTTGCGTCCGGTCAGACCGGCATCGCCGTGCGGTCCACCGATCTCGAAGCGCCCGGTCGGGTTGATCAGGAAGCGGGTGTCCTTGAGCCACTCCTTGGGCAGCACCGGTTTGATGATTTCCTCGATGATCGCCTCGTTGAAGCTGGCCTTCATCTTGGTGGGCGTCTCGCTCTGGTCGGGGCTGTGCTGCGTGGACAGCACCACGGTGTCGATGCTGTGCGGCTTGCCGTCCACGTAGCGCATCGTCACCTGGCTTTTGGCGTCCGGGCGCAGGAAGGGCAGGCGGCCGTCCTTGCGCAGCTGGGCCTGGCGCTCGACCAAGCGGTGCGCGTAGTAGATCGGCGCGGGCATCAACTCGGGCGTCTCGTCGCAGGCGTAGCCGAACATCAGGCCCTGGTCGCCAGCGCCGGTGTTGAGGTGATCGTCGCTCGCATGATCCACGCCCTGGGCGATGTCGTTGCTCTGCTTGTCGTAGCAGACCATCACCGCGCAGCCCTTGTAGTCGATCCCGTACTCGGTGTTGTCGTAGCCGATGCGCTTGATCGTGTCGCGCGCGACCTGGATGTAGTCCACGTGCGCGTTGGTCGTGATCTCGCCCGCCAGCACCACCAAGCCGGTGTTGGTCAGCGTCTCGGCGGCCACGCGCGAGCGTGGGTCTTGCGTGAAGATGGCGTCCAGGATCGCATCGGAGATCTGATCGGCGACCTTGTCGGGATGGCCTTCAGAAACGGATTCGGACGTGAAGAGAAAGTCGTTCGCCATGGCGGGGGCTCCTGTGTGAGGGTTGTGGTCTGCGCTGCCGCAGCCTCCAGGAGCCTTTGGCGAACGCTTTAGCAGTTGGGTTTAACGTCGCCCTGCAAGTTGCTCGGGTTAACTCGGCGACACCGGCAGTGTACCCGATGGCGGGGATTGGCGCATCTTGCACTTCAAATTTGATAGCTGCTCGTGGTTATATTTACTGCTCAATTTGCCTAAAGGGTTCAGAAAAATGCCCTTTTTTTGCATGGTCAAACCCGCCGCGCGAGTGTTTTTGTAGATGTTGTGACAATTTTGTAGATGAGTTAACAGAATTTCCCATCGGGGCGCATTTGCGATACTCCCCGCGCCTTGTGTCAACCGCCGTGACCGCCGTTTTCCGCTTCCTGTCCCGCTGGCCGCTGGCGCCCCTGCATGCGCTGGGCGCCGTGCTGGGCTGGCTGGGCTGGCTGCTGTCGCCCCCTTCCCGGCGCCGGTTTGCCGAACTTTCGCGCCAGGCCGGCTATGCGTTTGCCGAGGTCAGGGCAGGCGTGGCCGAAGCGGGACGCCTGATCGCCGAACTGCCCCGCCTGTGGCTGGGCGATCCGGTGCCCGTGCGCTGGGAGCGGCCGGAGCTGCTGGAGGCAGCATTCGCCCGCGGTCGCGGCGTGCTGTTCCTGACGCCACACCTGGGCTGCTTCGAGGTCACGCCGCAGGCCCTGGCGCGCGACCACGGCGCGCGGCTCGGGCCGATCACGGTGCTCTACCGGCCGGCGCGCCAGCCTTGGCTGGCCGAGCTGGAACGCCGCGCGCGCGAACGGCCTCATCTCAGCACCGCGCCCACCTCGCTGGCGGGCGTGCGCCAGATGCTGCGCGCCCTGAAGCGCGGCGAAGCCGTGGGCCTGCTGCCCGATCAGGTGCCGCCGCACGGCCAGGGCGTCTGGGCGCCCTTCTTCGGCCGGCCCGCCTACACCATGACGCTGGCCGCGCGCCTGGCCCGGCAAAGCGGCGCCGCGGTGGTGCTGGCCTGGGGCGAGCGCCTGCCCGGCGGCAGCGGCTACTGCGTGCATCTGCGCGAGCTGTCGGCGCCGCTGCCGGAAAACGCCGAACGGGCCGCCACCCAGATCAACGCCGAAATGGAACGCCTGATCCGCGAATGTCCCACGCAGTACTTGTGGGGCTATGGCCGCTACAAGGGCCCGCGGGGCGACGCGGCGACAGAGGAGGCGATCCCGTGACCGCGCGCGCGCTGCTCGCCCTGGTGCGCCTGCTCGCGTGGCTGCCGCTGCCGGTGCTGCGCGCGCTGGGCGCGGGCCTGGGCGGGTTGCTGTACCGCCTGGCGGCCTCGCGCCGCCGCGTGGTGCAGGTCAACCTGCGCCTGTGTTTTCCCGCCATGCCCTCCGCCGAGCGCGAGCGCGTCGCGCGCGCGGTGTTTCGCGTCGTCGTGCAAAGCTGGCTGGACCGGGGCTGGCTCTGGCAGGCCAGCGAAGCCACGCTGCGCCAGCGCCTGCGCTGGACGCCGGGCTCCGTCGAGCGCCTGGCGGAGCGCGTGGCCGCTCAACGGCCCATCGTCTTGTTCGCGCCGCATTTTGCTGGTCTGGATGCAGCCTGGACCGCCCTGGCGCTTCAATTTCCGCAGCAACCCATGGTGACCCTGTATGGCCGACAGTCCAATCGAGCCTTGGATGCATGGTTTCGCGCCGGCCGCGCGCGCCTGGGCCGCGTGCGCCTGGTCGCGCGGCACGAGGGCGTGCGCGAGGCGGCGCGGGCACTCAAGAGCGGTGAGTGGCTGTATCTGCTGCCCGACATGGACCTGGGCGCGCGCGAGTCGGTCTTCGTACCCTTTTTCGGCGTGAGCACCGCCACCGTGCCCTCGCTGACGCGCTTTGCCCAGCTCGGCGGCGCGCAGGTGCTGCCGGTCATCGCGCGTCTGGTGCCCGAGGGCTATCGCATCGACGCCCTGCCCGCCTGGGACGATGTGCCCAGCGGCGACGCACTGGCCGACACCGCGCGCATGAACGAACGGCTGGCCGCCTGGATCACACCGGAGCCGGCGCAGTACTACTGGGTGCACAAGCGCTTCAAGACCCGCCCGCCCGGCGAGCCACCTCCCGGGCCGTATCAAAAATCGTAGCGCCTCGTGGTTACTCCTCGGGCAATGGCTTCAGATAGCGTTGCAAATCCGGGGGAACCGCCAGCGACATTTCCAGCAGCCAAAACGCCAGGGCTTTGCCGTGGCTGTCCAGGTTCAGCGCATCGTTCACGCCGCCGTCGAGCACGCCGTCGAGCACGAAGTTGAACGCCTGCAGCCGAGGCAAGGCGTAGCGCGTCACGCGCGTGGGCCGGCGGTGGCGGAAATGCCGCGCCACCGCCTCTTCGGTGATCTGCTCCTCGATCAGCGGGTAGAGCGCCGGATGCCAGGCGATGACGGAAATGTTGCTGCGGTCGCCCTTGTCACCGGTGCGGCCATGGGCAGCGCACAGCAGCGGGACGGTGGTGGCCTCATTCATGCCCGATCCTCCACAAACGCAAAGCTGGCGTGCACGGTCTCGCGGGGCAGCAAGCAGGAGCGCGTGCCCAGGCGCTGGCGCAGCCCCGTGCGCACCCCGCCGCCGCCGGCCGGGCCGCAGGTGTAGAGGGCGGTGACCTCGCGCGTGAGCCGCTCGGCGTCGGCACGGTCGGGTGCATTGAGCGCCACGCGCAGCCGCAGGTCGCGCGCGGCGCCCGGGGGCTGTTCGGCCAGCCAGCGGCCGGCGTCATCGGCAAAAACGCTGGCCACGCCAATCAGATCAACGCGCAACTGCCCCAGGCCGGCCAGCCGCTCGCGCAGGATTTGCGCGGCCAGGCGGGCGCGCGCCTCGGCGCCGCGCCCGGCGTAGGAGATTTCGCCTTCGGCCAGCCAGCCGCTGGCGAAGAAGGCGTTCACCTTCAGCGTGGCCGGGCGCGGATGGCCACGCACGCCTTGCAGACGCACCGCATCCGGGCCGACTTCGTGCACCGTGGCAGCGGTAATGTCAGCCACCACGTCGGGCGTGAGATAGGCCGCCGGGTCGTGCAACTCATAGAGCAACTGCTCCTTGACCGTGGCCGGCGTCACGCAGCCGCCGCTGGCGTCGGCCTTGGTGACGGTGCAATCGCCCTGGGCGTCGACCGCGGCGATGGGAAAACCCAGGTCGGCCATGCCCGGCACGTCCTTGAAACCCGGATCGGCAAAGTAGCCACCCGTGACCTGCGCGCCGCATTCCAGCAAGTGCCCGGCCATGGTGCCGCGCGCCAGACGGTCCCAGTCGTCCGGCGCCCAGCCGTGGTGAGCCATCAGCGGGCCGAGCGTGAGCGAGGGGTCGGCGACGCGGCCGGTGACGACAATCTCGGCGCCTGCCCGCAGGGCCGCGGCGATGGGCTCGGCACCCAGATAGGCGTTGGCGCTGACGATGGGCAGATCGCGCCCGGCCTCGCCCAGCGCGGCGGACAGCGCCTCGCGCTGGGCGGGGCCGCTCACGTCGTCGCCCTCCACGACCGCCACGCGCGGCGCCCGCAGGCCCGATTCGCGCGCCAGGCGCAGGATGCGCCGCGCGGCGGCGCGCGGGTTGGCCTGACCAAAGTTGCTGACGACGCGGATGCCATGCGCCAGGCAGTCTCCCAGCACCGGCGCGAGCAACTCCGGCAGCAGCGGCTCGTAGCCGGACTCGGGGTCGGCACGGCGGGCCAGTTGCGCCAGCGCCAGCGTGCGCTCGGCCAGCGTCTCGAAAATCAGCACCGCCGGACCACCCAGGCGGATCAGCGTGCGCACCACGGGCACGGCGGCGTCCACGCGGTCACCGGAAAATCCGGCGGCGCAGCCGATGTGCAAGGGTAGATCAGAAACTCCTGATTTCATAGCTGCTCGTGGTTGATATTCGGCTATTGGAAAGCGAAAAGAGGCTCAAGATTCACCCCGAGGCGGTTCCTTGGGCGCGTGCAGGCGGCGCACCTCGTCGCGCAACTGGGCGATCTCTTCGTGCAGCGTGCGCAACTCGGCACGCAGCTCCTGGCGCATCTGGAGGCGCAGTTCGCGTTCGAGGTGCTGCTCCTCGTCGGCCACTTCGCCGCTGACGTCGCGCTCGACGAAGATGGCCGCCAGCGAGGCGGTGGCCAGCGAGAGCACCGCCAACCCGAGCAGCACCACCACCACCGCAAAGCCGCGCGAGACATGCGTGCTGGGCACCAGGTCGCCATAGCCCACCGTCGCGGCGGTGGTGAAAGCCAGCCACAAACCGTCGCTGATGGTGTGCACGCGCGGGTCAAGCGCCCAGAAGCCCACCCCGCCCAGCAGCAGGATGGCCGCGCACAGCACCAGCGAATACAGCACGCCACGGCGGGCGATGTGGACGCTTCGCGACGGGCTGCTCGAACGGGTGGGTTGCGTCATGGCTGCCATTATTTCGCGACTGCGGGGCGCTTCATGTCTTGAGCCACATCAAGGAGTCGATCCGCGCTTTGCACGCCGGCCACGGCCCTGGCGCGATTTTGCGAGACACTTCCCACCATCGGGCGCCCAGACCCAGCGCAGGAGACATCCCTTGAAACTCGCCATGCTCTCGGACATTCACGCCAACCTGCAAGCGCTGAGCGCCTGCCTGCAGCACGCGCGCCAGCAGGGCGCCGAGCGCTACGCGTTGCTCGGCGATCACGTGGGTTATGGCGCCGACCCCGATGCCGTGATGGACATCGTAATGGCTCTGCATGCCGAAGGGGCCATCGTGATCAAGGGCAACCACGACGAGATGGCGGTCAACCCGCCCGCTGGCGTCGAGACCGTCGGCCAGACGACAGCGGCCTGGACGCATGGACAGCTCTCGGCCGGGCAGCGCGGGTTTCTGGACCAATTGCCGATGGTCGCGCAGGACGGCGAATGCCTGTTCGTCCACGCCAGCGCCGACCACCCCGAGGCCTGGCATTACGTGCAGGACGAGCGCTCCGCCGGCGCCAGCCTGGACGGGGCCACGCAAACGCATCCCGAGGCGCGCTACGTATTCGGCGGCCACGTGCATCAACAGACGCTGTACTACCGTGGCGCCGGGCGCGGCCTGATGGCCTTCACGCCCACGCCCGCGGTGGTGGTGCCCACGCCACGGCACCGGCAGTGGGTCGCCACCGTGGGTTCGGTCGGGCAACCGCGCGATGGCCATCCGCAGGCGATGTACGCGCTGTTCGACAGCGCGGCCCACAAACTGACCTTTTTTCGCGTGGCCTACGACCACGCCAGCGCGGCCGCCGCCATCCTGCGCGCCGGCCTTCCCCCGTTTTTTGCGCAACGATTGGAGTTGGGTAAATGAAGTTGTTGGAGCCCGGAGCCGTCGTGGACGGCTTCAAGGTGGTCGATTGCATCCATTCGGGCGGCATGGCCCATATCTACGAGGTCACCTACGAGGACGGCTCGACACCCGGCTTTCGGCTGGCGATGAAGATTCCCCGCATGACGGCGGGCGACGGCGCCGAGAACATCGTCAGCTTCGAGGTGGAGCAGCAGATCCTGCAGGTGCTGACCGGCCCGCATGTGCCCCGCTTCGTGGCCGCCGGCGACCTGGATGTGCTGCCGTACCTGGTGATGGAGTACGTGCCCGGCAAGACACTCGATCACTGGCTGCCGCAACCGGGCGAGCCATGGACGCCGCCAGACGTGCGCGACATCGCCGCGCTGGGCGCCGCCATGGCCGAGGCGGTGCACAGCCTGCACCAGCAGGACAGCTGCCACCTGGACCTCAAGCCCGCCAACGTGCTGTTTCGCCGAGGCACGCGACAGGCCGTGCTGCTGGACTTCGGGCTGTCCTACCACGCGCACTACCCCGATCTGCTGGCCGAGGAGTTGCGCAAGGCCGTCGGCTCGCCAGCCTGGATCGCGCCGGAACAGGTGGTGGGCGTGCGCGGCGACCCGCGCAGCGACATCTTCGCCATCGGCGTGATGCTCTACGAACTGTGCACCGGCGAACTGCCCTTCGGCGCGCCGCAGACCCAGGGCGGCCTGCGCCAGCGCCTGTGGATGGACCCCAAGCCGCCGCGCAAGCTGCGCCCGGAGTTGCCCGGCTGGCTGCAGGAGATCATTCTCAAGTGCCTGGAGCCCGAGGCGGCGGATCGCTATCCGTCGGCGGCGCACCTGGCGTTCGACCTGACGCATCCCCAGGACGTGACCGTCACCGAGCGCGGCCAGATGGTCGAGGGCACGGGCTTCAAAACGCATTTCAAGCGCTGGCTCAAGGCGGCGGGCAAGGAATACAAGCCCAGCGCGCTGCCCACGCGGCAGATCGAGGCCGTGCCTATCCTCATGGTGGCCGTGCCGCACGGCGACGTGAGCGATGCCACGCTGTACTCGTTGCGCCAGGCGGTGCAGCGATCGCTGGGCATACGCCCCGGCGCGCGACTGGCCTGCGTGACGGTGATCTCGCCCAACCAGACCAGCAGCACCGACGCCGAGCGCAGCGAGACCGCCGCGCAGCGCCAGTACCTGACGATGCTCAAGCAGTGGGCGCAACCGCTGGACCTGGGCGGACACCAGACCAGCTACCACGTCCTGGAAGCCAGCGACGTGGCCGATGCGCTGGTGCGCTATGCCACCGGCAACCATGTGAGCATGATCGTCATGGGCGCGGCCACGCATGGTCTGGCCATGCAGCGCTTCGTCGCCACCGTGCCCATCAAGGTGGCAATGGATGCGCCGTGCACCGTCATCCTGGTCAAGTCGCACATGCCGTTTTCGGTGTGGGAAGAAGGCGCCAATGCCGCGCACGCGGAGCGCCAGCGCTCCGACGACGTACCGTTCTGATGGACGCCGCCACGCCGTTCTCGGCGCTCACGCCAGACGTCGTGCTCGATGCGCTGGCCTCGGTGGATCTGTCGGGCGATGGCCGCATCCTGGCGCTGAACTCGTTCGAGAACCGGGTGTACCAGGTGCACCTGGAGCAGGGCGAGCCGGTGGTGGCCAAGTTCTACCGGCCGGGTCGCTGGAGCGAGGCACAGATTCGGGAAGAGCACGCCTTTGCGCGCGAGTTGGCCGAGGCCGAGGTGCCGATGGTGGCGCCTCGCGTGCTGGTCGGCGACACGCTGCACCGCCATGGCCCGTTCTGGTTTTCCGTCAGCCCCCGGCGCGGCGGGCGGCGCATGGAGGCGGGCGATTTCGATGCGCTGGAATGGACCGGACGCCTGCTCGCGCGGGTGCATCAGGTGGGCTCGCAAGCCGCGTTTGTCCACCGCCCGGCGCTGTCGCTCGAACGCCTGGCCATTGAGCCGCGCGAGTGGCTGCTGGCGCATGGGCAGATTCCGGCCGAGGTGGAGAGCGCCTGGCGCCGCGTGACCGACGATGCTATTGTCTTGATAGCTGCTCGTGGTGGATTGGCAACCACGGAAGACCCATCAGACACAAGCACCCGGCAGCTGAGGGTGCATGGCGACTGCCACTTGGGGAACATTCTCTGGACGCCCGATGGCGGTCCGCATTTCGTCGATCTCGACGACTGCACCACCGCGCCAGCGGTGCAGGACCTGTGGATGCTGTTGTCGGGCGAGCGAGCGGAGCAGCGCGCGCAACTGGCGGCGCTGCTCGACGGCTACGAGCAATTGCGCGACTTCGACCGGCGCGAGTTGAGTCTCATCGAGCCGCTGCGCACGCTGCGCCTGATCCACTACAGCGCCTGGCTGGCGCGGCGCTGGCGCGACCCCATCTTTGCCCAGGCCTTTCCCTGGTTCGGCTCGCGCGACTACTGGCAGGAACAGGTGGACACGCTGACCGATCAGGTGGAGGCGATGAGCGAGGCGCCATCCCCGAACTGACGCCCCGTTCTGACCGGGAGGCTTTGCGCGACCTGCCCAATCGCTTATTGTGCGGGCTGTGCCGCGCCATCACCGTTCTCCGCCATGACCACACCTGCCGCGCCCGCCGCACCCGCCGAGGGCGCGCCCCTGACCGTCCGCCGCCTGCATGTCGATCTGGAGCGCGGTTTTGGTCGCCATTGGTGCGGCGGCAACGCCTTCATGACGGCGTACCTGAACGCGTTGTCGATGAGTTTTCCCGTCGGCGAGCAGTTTTTCATCGATTCGGTGAGAAATGGCATCGACAAGCTTCCGGCGGATCTGCCAGCTGCCGAGCGCGAGTCCTGGCAGACGCTGGCGAAGGGCTTCATTGGGCAGGAGGCCACGCATCGGCGCCTGCATGCGCTGATGAACGCCGAACTGGCGCGCCAGGGTCTGGTCAACACCTGGGAAGAGCGGGGGCGCGCGCGCATCGAGGCAACGCGCGCGCGGCTGGTCGGCAAGTCGTACACGCATCTGGTGGAGCTGGCCATCACGGCCGCCTATGAGCACTACACGGCGGTACTGGCCGAGGAACTGCTGCTGGGGCGCGAGGACCAGCCCGGGGACTGGTTTGCCGATGCCGAGCCGGTGATGCGCGTCTTCTGGCGCTGGCATGCGGCCGAGGAGTCGGAGCACAAGTCGGTGGCCTTCGATCTGTACCAGCGGCTGGGCGGCGCCACGCGCCACCGTGTGCGCGCCTTCGCGCTGGTGAGCGTGTTCTTCGCACTGGATGCCACGCGGCAGACGGTGCGCAACCTGCATGAAGATGGCACGCTGTGGAAACTGTCCACCTGGCGGCAGGCGCTGGCTTTTGTGATCGGCCGGCACGGTGCGCTGTGGCGCGTGGCGCGACCGCTGGCGCAATACCTGCGCGCGGACTTCCATCCCAGCCGCGTGGGCAGCGGTCAGGCGGCGCAACGCTGGCTGGCCGCGCACGCGGGCGAATGGACGCCGGTGGGCGCAGCCAGCACGCCCGCCGCCCGCGCGGCGGTTAACGCACTGCCGCCGTGATCCGCCCTTCCTCCACGGCGTGACAGGCCACCTGGGCTCCGCCAAAGTCCAGCAGCACGGGACGCTCGGCGCTGCAGCGGGCATTGGCCAGCGGGCAGCGCGGATGAAACGCGCAACCGGTCGGTGGGTTCAACGGGTTGGGCACCTCGCCCTGCACCGGCGTGCGCGCATGACCGGTGTCGTGCATCTTGGGAATGGCGTCCAGCAGCATGCGCGTGTAGGGGTGGCGCGGCGCGGAAAACAACTGGTGCTTGGGCGCGAGTTCTACCAGGCGACCCAGGTACATCACGCCCACCTGGTCGCTCACGTGGCGCACCACGGCCAGGTTGTGGCTGATGAAGAGGTAGGTCAGTCCGCGCTGACGCTGTAAGCCTTTCATGATGTTGAGCACCTGGGCCTGCACGCTGACATCGAGCGCGGAGGTGGGCTCGTCGCAGACCAGGAACTCGGGCTCGGTCGCCAGCGCACGCGCGATCGAAATGCGCTGACGCTGGCCGCCGGAGAACTGGTGCGGGTACTTGACCATGTCCAGCGGACTCAGGCCCACCGATTGGAGCAAGGTGCCCACCTTCTCCTTCAGTTCCGCCTTGGCGCTGATCAATCCGTGCTCGGACAGCGGCTCGCCGACGATGGACTCCACCGTCCAGCGCGGGTTCAGGCTGGCATACGGGTCCTGAAAAATCATCTGGATGCGCCGGCGCAGCGCAAGTGCCTGCGAGCCGCCGTAAGCCGCGTGCGCATCCTGCCCGTCGAAGCGGAATTGCCCGCGCGTGGGA
>DAIOSZ010000002.1:0-9186 GCA_036752305.1 Burkholderiaceae bacterium | reverse complement strand
GCAGGCGCGCCACGGTGCTCTTGCCGCAACCCGATTCGCCCACCAGCGCCAGCGTCTGGCCGCGTTGGATGGAAAAGCCCACACCGTCGACCGCGTGCAGAAACTGGCGCGGCCGCCGCTCGATGACGCGATTGAGCCACGGCGCGGAAACCTCGAAGGTCATCGCCAGGTCGTCGGCCTGCACCAGCGGCGTCGGGGGCGTGACGGGGCTCACGCCGTGGCTCCTTGCGCCCGCCAGCAGGCGGCGCGGGTGGCGCCCGCGTTCATCAGGTCAGGTCGTTCACGCAGGCAACGCTCGAAAACCTGGGGGCAGCGTGGATTGAAGGCGCATCCGGGCGGGATGGCGTTCAGGCGGGGCATGGCGCCGTCGATCTGGTTAAGTTCGTCGCGGTCGCTTTCCATGTCGGGAATCGAGGCCATCAGGCCCGCCGTGTAGGGGTGCGCGCTGTGGTTGATAACCTCGTGCACCGGGCCGATCTCGGCCACGCGGCCAGCGTACATCACGGCCACGCGGTCACAGGTTTCCGCAATCACGCCCATGTCGTGCGTGATCAGCATGACGGCGGCGCCGCGCTCGCGGCAAACCTTCTTGAGCAGCGTGATGATCTGCGCCTGAATCGACACGTCGAGCGCCGTGGTCGGCTCGTCGGCGACGATC
The DNA here is from genome assembly GCA_036752305.1 of Burkholderiaceae bacterium. Lineage (GTDB taxonomy): Bacteria > Pseudomonadota > Gammaproteobacteria > Burkholderiales > Burkholderiaceae_C > DAIOSZ01. The sequence goes on along the minus strand of DAIOSZ010000002.1, from coordinate 8,528 downwards.
AGCATCGGCTCGGCCGCCAGCGCCAGCGCGATGACCACGCGCTGGCGCATGCCGCCGGAAAACTGGTGCGGATAGTGGTCGATGCGCTGCTCGGGCGCCGGGATACCGGTGTCGCGCAGCAGCGCGATGGCCCGTTCGCGCGCCTGGGCGGCGTTCAGGTCCAGGTGCGCCTGGATCGTCTCGATCAGCTGGTGGCCGACGGTGTAGAGCGGGTTCAGCGAGGTCAGCGGGTCCTGGAAAATCGCGCCGATCTTGCGCCCGCGGATGCGCCGCATGTCCTGCGGGCCCAGGTTGTCGATGCGCTGACCCTGCAGCAGGATCTGCCCCGAGGCCACCCGTCCCGGCGGCTCCAGCAGGCCGATGATGGCCGCGCCGGTGAGCGACTTGCCCGCGCCCGATTCCCCGACCACGCCGAGAATTTCTCCCGGGGCAATGGCAAATGACACTTCGTCCAACGCGCGCAGCGTGCCCCGCCGGTTGGGAAACTCGACGACCAGATTTTCGACTTGGAGCAGCGTCATCGGCTTTATCTCAACCGGGGATTGAGCGCGTCGCGCAACCAATCGCCCAGAAGGTTGACCGACAGCGCGATGATGATCAGCATGACGCCGGGGAATACGGCAATCCACCATTCGCCGGAAAACAGGTAGTCGTTGCCGGTGCGGATCAAGGTACCCAAAGAAGGTGCCGTGGGTGGGGCGCCAACGCCCAGAAACGACAGCGTGGCTTCGGTGATGATGGCGGTGGCGACCTGGATGGTGGCCAGCACCAGCACCGGCCCCAGCACGTTGGGCAGCACATGCCGCCACATGATGCGCGAGCCACGCACGCCAGTGACGCGCGCGGCCTGCACGTATTCCTTGTTGCGCTCGACCATCGTCGAGCCGCGCACGACGCGCGCATACTGCACCCAGCCGGTGAGCGCAATGGAGGCGATGAGCACGCCAAAGGCCAGGCTTTCCGGCGCGTTGGGAAACATCGCACGGCCAATGCCCGCCACGAGCAAGGCCACCAGGATGGCGGGGAACGACAACATCACGTCGCACAACCGCATCAGCGCGGAATCCACCCACCCGCCACGAAAGCCGGCGATCAAGCCCAGGGTCACGCCAATCAGCACCGACAGCACGACCGAGGCAAAGCCCACGATCAACGAGATGCGCGCGCCGTAGATGAGCGCCGACAGAATGTCCCGTCCCTGATCGTCGGTGCCCAGCAGGTATTTGCGCGTCCCGCCTTCCTCCCAGGCCGGCGGCAGGCGCGCATCGCTCAACTCCAGCGTCGTCAAATCGAACGGATTGTGCGGCGCCACCCAAGCTGCAAAAACCGTAGCAATCACACAAATCAGCGCGACCACCGCAGCCACGATGGCCGTGGGCGACTTGCGAAAGCTGTAGCCGACATCCGAGTCGAGCCAACGCGCCAGAAGGTTCATGCGGGCACCTCGCAGCCAGACCCATCTCCCGCGCCAGCCCACCCCTCAAGTGCAAGCCATGCCCGGCTGTGCCGGGCAAGCGCTTGCGCCCCCCCGGGGGGGAGGCGCGCGAAGCGCGCGTCGGGGGGGGTCATCGCTTCGTGATCCACTTGTAGAACATGAAGTTGTCGCCCTGCTGCACCAGTGAAATGTTCTTGTTCATGCCCCAGGCCAGCGCCTGCTGGTGCAGCGGCAGGTGACCGACGTCGTCGGCGTGAAGCTGGTTGGCCTCGCGGATCATGGCGTCGCGCTTGGATTTATCGGTTTCCGATTGAATCCTGAGCGTCAGTTCATCAACTTTGGGATTGCAGTACGCCCCCAGATTGAATTGACCACTGCCCTTGTCGTCCACGCAGCGCATGAGGGCATTGAACGCGTTGTGCGCGTCGTAGGTGGAAGGCGTCCAGCCAAGCAGATAAAAGCTGGTGTCGCGGCGCAGAATTTTTGGGAAATAGGTGCCCTTCGTCTCGGCGGCAAGGTTGATCTTGACGCCAGCGCGCGCCAGGTTGGCGGCCACGGCTTCGCAAATCTGGCTGTCGTTGACGTAGCGGTCGTTGGGGCAATTCATCGTAACGGTAAAGCCCTGGGGATAGCCGGCATCGGCCAGCAGCTTCTTGGCGGCTTCGGTGTCGTAGGGCAGGCGCTTGTTCTGGTCGGCGTGAAAGCCGTTGATGCCGGGTCCGATCATCAACGCCGTGGGACTGGACGCGCCGCGCATCACGACGCGCTTGATGCCCTCGATGTCGATGGCCTGGTAGAAGGCCTGGCGCACGCGCTTGTCCTTGAACGGATTCTTGCCCTTGACGTTGGAATACAGCAGTTCGTCGCGCTTTTGATCCATACCCAGGAAGATGGTGCGCAGCTCGGGCCCCGCCATCACCTTGGCGTTGGCGCTGGCGGTCACGCGCGCCACGTCCTGCACGGGCACCGGCTCCATCACGTCGATCTCGCCGGACAGGAGCGCAGCCACGCGGGTGGCATCGTTTCCGATGGGCGTAAAGATGATTTCCTGCGCGTTGCCTTCAATCTTGCCCCAGTAGGTGCCGTTGCGCTGGAATACGGTGCGCACGTTCGGCTGACGCTCGCGCACGCGAAATGGTCCGGTACCGTTGGCCTTGAACGAGGCGGCGTTCTCGATGCCCTTGCGCCGGTCCACCGGTTTGGCGGCGTTGTTCGTCTCACACCATTTCTTGCTCATGATCGCGATGTTCGACACGACAGAAGGCAGGATGGGAAACGGCAGCTTGGTTTCGATGTCCACCGCGTGGTCGTTGAGCTTGCGCACTTCCTTGATGTCGTTGGTGTAGGAGCGCATATCGGAGCCATCGCCCGCCGCGCGCGCGAAGCTGAACACCACGTCGTCGGCCGTAAACGGCGTGCCGTCGTGAAACTGCACGCCCTTGCGCAGTTCAAAGCGCCAGACGTTGGGCGAAGGCTGCTTCCAGCCGGTCGCCAGCAGCGGAATGATCGACAAATCCTTGTCTCGCGTGGTGAGCGTCTCGTAGACGTTTTGCGTGGTCGACAGTTGCAGCGACTCGTTGAGCGAATGCGGGTCCATCGACAAGGCGTCGCCCTGATTGGCGATCCTGACGGTTTGCGCGGCCACGGGCAGCGCGGCCACCGCGCCGAGCACGGCACAGGCAAGTAGGTTGAAGGTAGGGCGCATGGCGGTTCTCCTGGAAAAGCGTCAAAGAGGGACGGATAGGGGCAGGGCTTGCTCGATCAGGCTGGCGTGCAGCGCGGCGCCAAGCGGCAGGATGTCGTCGTTGAAGTCGTAGCGGCTGTTGTGCAGAAAGCAACTGCCTTCGCCGCCTTGACCAATGCGCAGGTAGGCGCCGGGCCGGGCCTGCAACATGAAGGCGAAGTCCTCGGCGCCCATGCTGGGCTCCATGTCGCGCACGACTTGTTCCTCGCCCACGAGGCCAGCGGCCACCTTGGCGGCGAAGGCCGCTTCCCGCGGGGAGTTGACGGTCGCGGGATAGATGCGCTCATAGCGCACGCCGGCACTGGCGCCAAATCCCAGCGCGATGGACTGACACAACTCGGTGAGGCGGCGCTCCAGGAGATCCTGAACCTGGAGATTGAAGCTGCGCACCGTGCCGACCAGCGTGGCCTCGCCAGGAATGACGCTCATTGCGCCAGGGTCGCCCGCCTGCATGGAGCACAGACTGAGCACGGCGCTCTGCGTGGGCGGCACGTTGCGCGACACGATGCTTTGCGCCGCCGCGATGATGTGCGCGGCCACCAGCACCGGATCAACCGCCAGGTAGGGGTGGGCGCCATGGCCGCCGCGGCCAGTAACCGTGATGGTCACGCGATCGGCGGCGGCCATCATCGGGCCGGGGTTGATTCCGATGCAGCCCGCGGGCAAGGCCGGCCAGTTGTGCATGGCATAGGCGGCGTCGATCGGAAAGCGCTCGAACAGCCCGTCGTCGATCATCGCCTTGGCGCCCGCGAAGCCCTCCTCGCCGGGCTGAAAGATCAGGACGGCCGTGCCGCCAAAGCGCCTTGTGGCGGCCAGGTAGCGGGCGGCCCCCACCAGCATCGCGGTATGCCCATCGTGCCCGCAGCCGTGCATCAGGCCGCGCTTGGACGAACGCCAGGCAAATTCGTTGTGCTCGGTCATCGGCAGCGCATCCATATCGGCACGCAATCCGATCATGCCGCTGCCCGAGCCTTGGTAGGGGCTGCTTCCCCGGATCACTCCCACCACACCGGTCTTGCCAATGCCGGTGTGCACTTCGTCCACGCCGCAGGCTCGCAGCTCCTCGACCACGCGGGCGGCCGTGCGCACTTCCTCGAACCCCAGTTCCGGATGCGCGTGCAGGTCGCGCCGAAACGCCAGCAACTCGCCGTGCGTTGGCAGCACGCGCGCGAACACGTCGCCCATCACGCGATAGCGCGGCCCGGCCAGCTGATGCTGCATGTCAATGACCTCCCCGCGTGGACACGCGAAGGCGCGGATCCACTGCGAAGTACAGCAGATCAACAATCAGATTGATGACCACGAAAATCAGCGCGATCAGGCAGAGGTAGGCGGCCATCACGGGAATGTCGGCAAACGTGACGGCTTGAATGAACAACAAGCCCATGCCCGGCCACTGGAATACCGTCTCCGTGATGATGGAAAACGCAATCAACTGGCCCAATTGCAGGCCAACGATGGTCATCACCGGTACCAGGGTATTGCGCAGCGCGTGCTTGAAATGCACCGTGCGATCGGACAACCCGCGTGCACGGGCAAACTTGATGTAGTCGGTGCGCAGGACTTCCAGCATCTCGGCCCGGACCAGCCGCATGATGAGCGCCAGCTGAAACACCGCCAACGTGATGGCCGGGAGCACGATGTGGTGCCATCCCTTGGCATTGAGCAGTCCGGTGGACCACCAACCGATCTGCGTGGTCTCGCCACGCCCGAAGCTGGGAAACCACCCCAGATGCACGGCGAACACCAGGATCAACAGAATGCCGATCAGAAAGGTGGGCAGCGACACCCCGAGCAGCGAGACCGTCATGAAGACCTGACTCGTGAAGCTGCCGCGCCTGAGCGCCGTATAGACGCCCATCGGGATACCGACCACCACCGCGATCACCGCCGCCACCATCGCCAGTTCAAACGTCGCCGGGAAACGCTCGGCGATCAACCTGGACACCTTGCTGCCCTGCCGCAAGGACAGGCCGAATTCTCCCTGCGCGGCATTGACGAGGAAATGCCAGAACTGGACGAAAAACGGCTTGTCCAGACCGAGATCCGCGCGCAGTTCTCGTATCTGCTCTGGCGTCGCATCCTGCCCGAGCAGGAACACGACGGGATCGCCCACATACTGAAAGAGCAGAAAGGCAATGAAAGCGACCGCGACCATCACGATCACGGCCTGAACCAGGCGCCGCAGAATGAACGCGAACATGCGCGGTCAGCGTCGCTCGTCGCTTACTGCAGCTTCACCAAGCGCCAGTCGATGCGGTTGTCGGCGCGGTGCACCACGTCCACCGACTTCTTCATGGCCCAGGGAATGAGCTGGTTGTGCAGGGGAATATGCGCCACCGTGTCGTTTTGCAGTTGCAGCCCCTCGGTCAGCAAGCGCGTGCGCACCGAACCATCGGTTTCCTGCTTGGCGCGGTCAACGATGTAGTCCATGCGCTGATTCGAGTAGCGGCCCACGTTGTAGTTGCCGTCCGCGCCGCCCGCCACGCTGCGCGTGAGCGACTGCAAGCTGTACAACGTGTCAAACGTCGGCACGCCCCAACCGAGCATGTAGATGCTCGCCTCGTAGCGCTGGATCATCGGAAAATAGGTCACCAGTGGCAGCGTGCGCAGCTTGGCCTTCACGCCCGCCTTGGCCCACATCGCCGTGATGGCCTGGCAGATTTCCTCGTCGTTGATGTAGCGGTTGTTCGGGCAGGCGAAATCGACCTCGAAGCCGTTCCCGTACCCCGCTTCGGCCAACAGCTTCTTCGCGGCATCCAGATCGTACGGAAAGCGCTGGTGCACGCCCTCGGTCCACCCGTGAACCTGCGGCGCGACCAGCGCACCGGTCGGCTGCGACAGGCCGCGCATCGTCACGCGCTTGATCGACTCGATATCGATGGCCTGATAGAGCGCCTTGCGCACGCGAACGTCCTTGAGCGGATTCTTGCCCTTGACGCTGGAGCCCACGAGTTCATCGCGGTGCTGGTCCATGCCCAGGAAGATGGTGCGGTTCTCCACGCCGTCGATCACCTTGAGATTCGGATTCGCCCTCACCCGCGCCAGGTCTTGCGGGCTGGGGTCCAGCACCAGATCAACCTCGCCCGACAGCAGCGCCGCCGCGCGCGTGGCTTCGTTCTTGATGGGGGTATAGACGATCTCGTCCACATTGGTCTGCGCGCCGCTCCAGCCCCACCAATTGGGATTTTTCACGAGAACCAATTTCTGGTCTGGCTGCCATTCCTTGACCATGTACATGCCGCTGCCCATGGCGTTGCGGTGCGCAAACGTCTCTTCTTTGGTCCTGATGTCCTTGGGCTCAACCGATTTGTTCTTCTCCGCCCAGGGCTTGCTCATGATGCGCAGCTCGGTGAGCTGATTGAGCAGCACCGGGTTCGGCGCCTTCAGGATGACGTCCACCGTGCTGTCGTCAACCTTGACCGCCTTGTCGATGCCTTGCGCGAAGATCGCGTAGTTGCTGGTCTTGCTCATCGCGCGCGTCAACGAAAACACCACATCGTCGGCGGTGAGCGGCGACCCGTCGGAGAACTTCACCCCTTTGCGCAGCGTGAAGCGCATCTGCGTGGGCGACATTTCCTTCCACGCGGTCGCCAGCACGGGCTCGACCCGAAACGTGCGGCTGTTGTAGTAGACCAGTGTTTCAAAGATCGCCGCGTGCACGCCGCTGCCCAGGGCGTTGTTCTGCGAATGGATATCCAACGAGGGAATGTCGCTCGCGCTGGACCAACGAAAGGTCTTGGCATGGACAGGATGCGCGGCGACACCAACGAGCGCAAGCGCTGCCGCGGCCAGGACATGACGGGAAATGGACATGTTCGTCTTTCGCAAAGGCGGGTTTGCGGCGACTATGCCCCAAGGCTACGGCGCTTTCGATCAGGGATTCCCCCTGTCCGGTCTAGACAGCCTGGTGCTTCAACCCCAACGCAACGGGCCGTACCAGGCGCGCGCCCGGGTGTGCGTGTTGTCCGTGTCGCTCATCACCCCCTGGCCAACCATGACGCCCGGCTCCTCACCAAAAGCCAGCCGGAAGTCCGCGCGCAAGTCCCTGGCGTGCTCATCCCAGCGCAACAACTGGGCTTCACCGGTGCTCACCACGAGTTTGCGGATGCGGCTGGTCCTCGGGTTGTGAATGACCGTGCCCACGGGGCGATGCTTGCTCCACACATACATCAAGGTCGCGTAGGGCATCTCCTCGCCGGTCAGCGCCCGCGACAGCTCCGAAAGCGCGGCATCCCTGGCCGACAGACGGGCGCGGTCACCGTCGAAGGCGAGCACGATGCGCGCCATCGTGTCGTCGCGCTCGCGCACCGCCATGTCGGACTCGGGAATCAGCGCCGGAACCCACCAGGAAAAGCGCAGCAGTCCCAGATCCGCCGGCGGCACCCGGACGCTCTGGCGCGCGAACAGCACCGCGGAATCGACCTGAACCGCGAGCGCGTCACGGCCCTCATGGCGCTCGCCGCGCGCGCCACCGGTGCGTTTGCCCGGCCACGCGAGCACACGCCACGGCCCAAGCGCACGCGGATGCCACGATGCGTGCGCCCAGGGCGTGGCCGAGATATCGGGCACTGGCGGCGGCGACGCGTGCTCCGAATCGTCTTCCTGGCTGCCCGGCGCGACCGCGCAGCCCGAACCCGCCAACCAAGCCAGCGCCGCGGCGCCACCGATGCACGCACGCCGGTTCATCAGGCTCACCCTTGCAGGCTGGCCCACATCTCCTTGTCGCGCTCCGCCGTCCAGATGCGCGGGTGCTTGATGCCGCTGGCTTCGTCATACGCGCGCGTCACGTCGAACGGCAGGCAATGCTCATAGATGAACACATGGCCGAACACCGGGTCCATCGCTTGGCGCGTGTGCGCCATGGCGCCCTTCAGGTCCATTTTTTGCGCCACCGCCTCCTGCCCCGCGCGGTAGAGCATCTGCACCCAGCGACGGGTGTAATCCAGGGCCTTGTCCACGTCTTCGCGGCCTTTCATGGCCTCGCCTCGGCCGGGAACGATGGCCTCGGCTCCCAAGGCCTTCAGTGCCTCCAACGTGGCAGGCCACTCCTCCAGTTGCGCATCGCCGGTATAGACACCAGCCTCGTATTCAACCAGGTCGCCGGAATAGAGCACTTTTTCCTCTTCCACCCAGGCAATCGTGTCACCCTTGGTGTGACCAGGGCCGGGGCTCCATATCTGGACCTTGACGCCCCCGAGATCCACCGTCAACTTCCCGGGAACCTCGCCCTTGGCCGGATCGCCACCACCGATCACCATCGTCGGCCAGGTCAGCCCCGGCACGCTGTCGGCGCCGCGAAACAGGCGCGGGAAGCGATCCATTTCACTTTGCATGTCCTGCGCCCCA
>DAIOSZ010000001.1:2555-60724 GCA_036752305.1 Burkholderiaceae bacterium | reverse complement strand
GTACAGCGCCGCAAACTCCCCGGCGAACAGCACGCCTGCGAGCAGGCCGCCGCGCAGGCTGCCGTCCCGCTGCGTGAGCGGGATGCCCCGCCACCGGCACCACAGCCATAACAAGACCGTGGCACCGGCAAACCGCAGCGCCGCCTGCCAGACGGGCGCCAGCTCGGCCAGCGTGGCCTTGACCATCACCTGCTGCGCGCCCCAGAACAGGCAGCACGCGAACAGCAGGCTCACGGCCAACGCATCGAGGTGCGCATGGCGCGCGGGGGGAGACGCCGAACTCACCGCGCCCTACAGTGCGTGAAAGCACCCGCCGATGAACAGCAGCGGCACGGCTCCCACCCGGTGCGCGCAATGCAGCACCTCGCCGATGAAGACGATGTGGTCGCCTTCGTCGTGGCGCGATTTCACGCGGCATTCAAACGACGCGGCCACCCCCGCGAGGATCGGAGCGCCACCACGGCCCGCGCGCCAGCAAAGCCCGGCCCAGCGGTCCGCGCCACGGGTGGCAAAGCGCTCGGCCAGCGTGCGCTGCTCGGCGGCCAGTACGTTGACCGCGAAATGCTCGCTCGTCATGAAGACGGGAACCGAGGCGCCACGCCGGGAGAGGCTCCACAGCACCAAGGGAGGCTCCATCGAGACCGAATTGAACGAGTTGACCGTCAGCCCCACCGGCTCGCCCGCGGGCGTGGCGGCGGGTACGATGGTCACGCCGGTGGCGAAGCTGCCAAGCGCCTGACGAAACTCCTGGGGCGAGAACCCGGTGGCGGGTTCAGGTGAAGACGGCGCAAGCATGGCCGCAATCTACCTGAAATCCGCCGGCGCCGCGCGAGCCCGCTGCCGCGCGGCCATGCCGGTGGGCGTGCGGATAATCGGGAGGAGTTCCCCTGCGTCCGTGCCATGCTGTTTCGTTTCACCCTGATGGTTGCCTTGAGTCTGACGGCTGGTCACGGCCACGCGGGGGATGCGTCATCGCTGTTTTGCCATGAAATGCCGCGCCGCCTGCCGAACGTGAGCCGTACCCTGTGCGAGCGCGCACAGCTCGCGGCGAGCGAGGGCCGGTCGGTGCAGCGCCGAACCCTCATGGCGCGCGACATTCCCGCGGACAAGGCCAACTTGCGGGTGCTGGTGCTCGGCGGCATACACGGCGATGAGTTGTCCTCCGTCTCGCTGGCGCTGCACTGGCTGCTGCATGCCGAAACGCCCCCAGCCGATGCCGTTCACCGCGTGCATTGGCGCTTCATCCCGGCGCTCAACCCCGACGGGATCATGGCGGCGCGGCCCACGCGCACCAACGCCTCGGGCGTGGACCTCAACCGCAACTTTCCCACGCCTGGCTGGGCCAAGGAGGCGCCTGTCTACTGGGAAAAGCGCACCCGCCGCGACCCGCGCCGCTGGCCCGGCAAGGCTGCCTTGTCGGAGCCGGAAAGCCGCTTTCTCGACGAGCAGATCAAGACCTTCAAGCCGCAACTCATTCTGAGCATTCACGCGCCCTATGGGGTGCTCGATTTCGACGGTCCGTTCACGCCGCCCAAGCGTCTGGGCCGCCTGTACCTGGATCAGGTGGGCATCTTCCCCGGCTCCCTGGGCAACTATGGCGGCGTGCACCTGCGCATTCCCGTGGTCACGGTCGAGTTGCCCAGCGCGCTGCGCACCCCGTTGGACAGCGAAATGCGCCAGATGTGGCTGGACCTGCTGCGCTGGATGGCCGAGCGCGTGCCGCCAGGGGGTACGCGCCGGCTCGGGCCGCGCCTACCCGACAGCGCGCAGCCCGATTGAGCTCACTTCGCGGTCACTCGCATTCGGCCACGTGCACCTTGCACTTGCCGCGGCAATTTTCCAGCGCCATATCGATGGCCTTGGCCTTGGTGTTGCCCCAGCCGACGCCGTAGTACTTCTTGGAGGCGGCGTATGCCCCGCAGGTGTCGAAGCGCGCGACGACCTTGCAGTTGTCGTTGCCCGACTTGCGGCATTCCTGCAGCGCCTTTCGGCCTGCTTCGTCGCGGTTCGCGGCACCGGTGACGAAGCCGTAGCCAGGCTCGTCCTCGCCTTCGTCGTCATCGACGGCGATGGCGCCAGCGGCATGCGCGCCGGCTGACAGAAGAAGGGCCAGCAGGGTGAAGGTGATGCGCTTCATGGTCTCTTTCTTTGATGAGGAAATTGAATGTCAGGGGAGATTCAGATCTTCTTGGCGGCACGCAGACGGTCGATCAACGCCTTCTCGGCTGCGAACGTGCGCGCCGCATAGGACGTGTAGTCGGCCGTGTTCATGTAGATCACCGGCTGGAAGAAGCGGTCCAGCGTTTCGAGCACCTTGGGATCGTCCAGCGTTTTCTTGAAGGCGTCGTGCAGCGTCTTGACGACAGCCGGGTCCATGCCCTTGGGGCCACCGATGCCAAACGGCGACTCGGTCACGGTGTCCCAGCCGCTCTCCTTGACCGTGGGCACATCGGGAAAGGCCTTGTTGCGCTCGCGGCCCAGCGTCGCCAACAGGCGCAGCTTGCCGGCTTTGACGTGCGGGGCAAACTCCGTGGTGCTGCTGATGAGCGCGATGTGGCCACCCAGGATGGCCTGCATCAACTCGGCCGAGCCTTTATAGGGAATGTCCTGCAACTCGATCCCAGCCTTGGCGGCGAACTCCTCGATGGCCAGATGGGGTGTGGTGCCGGTTCCGGTGTGGCCATAGGCGACCTTGCCCGGGTTGGCCTTGGCATAGGCGACCATTTCCTTGAGCGACTTGTAGGGTGCGTCCATGGTTGCCGCCAACCCGAAGGTATAGCCGGTCAGGCAGACGATGTGCGTCAGATCCTTCACTGGGTCGAACGGCATCTTCTGCATGTGTGGCAGGCGATAAATGCCCAGCGGCAGCTGCGTGAGCGCGTGGCCGTCGGGCTTGGCCTGCAGCATGGCGCTGGCGCCCAGCGTGCCGCCCACGCCCGGCTTGTTTTCCACGATCACGACGCTGCCCAGGTTGCGCGCCGCGCTTTCGGCAAAGGCACGCATCACCGCGTCGCTGCTGCCGCCCGGTGGCCAGGGGGCGATGAGCGAGACGGGCTTGCTGGGAAAGCGTTCCTGCGCCCATGCCGGAAGGGCCATGGAAGCTGCGGCGCCCGTGCCCAGCCAGGCGGATGTACGCGCCAGGACCTGGCGACGGCTCCAGGAGCGGTGTGAAGCGAGAAGGTGGGACATAAGGAGCGGCATGCGGTTGTCAGTTTCCCGCAAGCATAATGGCCCGAGCCTTCTTGCGCACCATGCAAAACCCCAGTTCTGAGCCGCACCTGGACTTCCCGCCTACCGGCACCCCATTGGGCCGGCTGACCGATTTCGCCGACCACCGCGCCAGTCTGTGTGACCTGCCCCGCGAGGGTGGGAGGCGCCCGTGGCGGCTGATCGTGCTGCGCGAGGGCGAGCGTGTGCACGCGTTCGTCAACTGCTGCCCGCATTTCGGCGCTCCGCTGGCTGAGCAGCAGGCGCAACTGATTCAAAAGCCGATGGCCTCGCTGACCTGCAACGTCCACTACGCCCGGTTCGACTGGGTGGATGGGCGCTGCACGCGGGGGCCTTGCGAAGGTGAGGCATTGACGCCGGTACCTGTCGCGCGGGACGCCGCGGGCGCGCTGACCGTGGGGCCGCTCAGGTCGGGTTGACCGCGGCGGTCGGCGCCGCCGCCACCGGCATGGGCAGCCGCACCGTGATGATGGTGCCTTCGCCCGCGCGGCTGGAGATCGTCACGACACCGCCGTGCATTTCGACCGCGCGCTTGACCAGCAGCATGCCCAGCCCGGTGCCCTCGATCGAGCTGACGTTGGAGGCGCGGTGAAACGGCTCGAAGATGCGGTCCACGTCGCTCGGGGGAATGCCGATGCCGTTGTCGAGCACGGCCAGCTCAAGCGCGCCTTCGTTGCGTTTGAGGCTCACGCGCACGTCGCCACCGGGCTTGGCGTATTTGATGGCGTTGGACAGCAGGGGCGCGAGAATCTGAGCCAGCAGGTTCGCATCGGCCAGCACGGGCGTTGCGTCCAGTTCAGGGGCGATCACCAGTTCCACGCTGGGCGGTGCCACGCCCCGAGGTTGCGGCGCGGCCAGCGCATCCTGGATCTGCCGCTCGGCGAACGCGCGCAACAACAGGGGCGCGGGCTCGAAGACGACGCCGTTCTCGGTCTCGCCAATCCGCAGCACGTCGTCGAGCAGCTTGGTGATGCGCTGCACCGCTTCATCGGTGGCGTTGAGCGCCATCTGGCGTTCCTCGGGTGACATGTTGTCGAGAAAATGCTTGAACAGTTCGTTGCTGGCCAGCACCGTGGCCAGCGGCGTGCGCAGCTCGTGCGACGCCATCGTGATGAAGCGTGACTTGAGCGCCGTGAGCTCGCGCTGGCCCGACAACGCCTTGCGCAACTCGTTCTCGGCCGTCTTGCGCGAGGTGATGTCCAGCATGCACCAGACGTTGCCGCGCTCCGGCTCTTCCAGGACCAGGGCGCGGCCGCGGACCAATGCCCAGATGCGGCCGCCGTCGGGCCGTGTGAGGTTGACTTCCGCGTCGTAGAACTCGCCGCGCTCCACCGCCTCCCGGAAGTCGGCGCGGCTGCGCTGGTATTCATCGGGGTGGTCGAACATGTGCTCCAGAGTCTTGCCCCGCAGCTCACCCAGCCGCGTGCCAAGCAAGGTTTCGGCCTCGCCGTTGCACCACTGCACTTCGCCTTCGGCCGAGCCATAGAGGATCGCCACGCGCATGGTGTCCAGCAGGGCCGTGCGCTCGGCTTCCTCGTCCTCAATCCGGTTTTCCAGTTCCCGGCGCTGAGCCGACAGCTCCCGATCCATGCGCAGGCGCTCGCGTTCGCGTCGCAAGCCCTCGATGCGCAGCATCAGCGCGGCCGCCAGCACGCTCATCTGCACGATGGCGCCCACCTGCGCGCCATAGTCGCCGAGAAAGGTGCGCGGCATCAGGCCGAAAGCCGACAACGGGGTGGCCGCCGCGAACAACAAGAACAACACCCAGGACGCCAGGATCAACCGTGCCGAGCGCGAGCCGCTGCGCATGCGCGACCAGCCGATGGCGCAGGCCAGCGCCACCGTGGGAAGCGCCGCGCCCGCCACGATGCGCGAGGCCAGTTGCACATAGCCGGCCGCGCTGATCAGCGCCGCCCCGACGAACATCGCCGTCATGACTTTGGCGCCGATCCAACCCCAGCGCACATTGCGCCGGGCGCCCAGGAACGCCGCGACAAAGCCCAGCGCCGAAATCAGCAACGCGGCAGCAGCGATCGGGAATGCCCGCTGCTGTATCGCCGGGCTGTCGGGCCAAAGGTACTCGAAGGCGTACCCGTGATAAGTCAGCGCATAAAAGATGACGGCGACGACGTAGGCCGACATCCAGGCGTAGTTGCGGTCGCTGGTGCCCAGCAGCACCGCGAAGTCGTACAGCAGCACGCCGAACATCAGGCCGAGAAACAGCCCCACGGGCAGCATCTCCAGGCTGCGCAGCCGATACAGCGAGGCGGCGGTGTGCAGCGTCAGCGGCAACTGGATCGACGACTGCGAGACCACGCGCAGCAGCAGCGGCGTGGGCCCCCCCGGTTCGCGCTCGATGCGCAGGTTGGGGAAGCGGCTTTCAACCGTGCGCTCGGCAAACGGCAGGTCGGAGCCCATCGCCAGGGGACTGTTGACGCCCTCCATGCCGGGCAGAAACACGTCCACGCGTCCGATGCGCGTCTTGCCCACGACCAGCAGCACGGTGCAGCGCTCCTTGACCTCCGGCAGCATCAGATGCGCCCACAGCGCGCCCGACACGAAGCCGAAGTTGGGCGGACTGGTGGAGGCGTGCGAGCGGAACGCGCCGCGCGCCAACTGGTCGCGGGCTTGCCGCGCGTCGGCCTGGCCGGTGGGGTCGATCCAGGTCGATGCCAGCGTATCGATGCGCAGTCCGTCCAGCGGGAGCGGGCAGACGGGCACCGCCGCGTGTACCGCGCCGGCTGCGAGCGACAGCCACAGCAGGGCCAGCGCGAGCCAGCGCCACCGGGTCGGTCGTGCCATCCGATTCACGTGCTCACGGCCGCGCGGCGCGCGGCGAAGTCGGCAAACCAGTCCATGCTGCCCGGGTTGGCCATGGCGTCCCGGTTGACCACCTTCTCCATGGGTTGGCCAAGCAGCAGCTTCTTGACCGGCAGTTCCTGCTTCTTGCCGGTGAGCGTGCGCGGAATATCGGCCACCGCGAACACGGCGTCGGGCACGAAGCGCGGTGAAAGCTGGGTCTTGATGGCGTCGTGGATGCGCCGCGTCAGCGCTTCATCCAGCGCGGCGCCGGGGCGCAGCTGCACGAACAGCGGCATGTAGCTTTCGCGCCCGAGGTATTCGAGATCGATCACCAGGCTGTCGAGGACTTCTGGCAGCGCTTCCACGGCGCTGTAGATCTCGCTGGTGCCCATGCGCAGGCCATGGCGGTTGATCGTCGCGTCGCTGCGGCCAAAGATCACGCAGCCTTGGCTGCCCGTCTCGGGATTGCCGATGCGCAGCCAGTCACCGTGGCGCCAGACCGGTCCGAACGAGGCGTCGGCGTCGCCACCACCGGGCCGGCGCCCGTGGCCGGCGGGGAACATGTCGAAGTAGCTGCCAAAGTAGCGCTGGCCGCCGGGGTCGTTCCAGAACTGGAGCGGCATCGAGGGGATCGGCTGCGTGCAGACCAGCTCGCCCACCTGACCGAGCACCGGCCGGCCTTCCTCATTCCAGGACTCGACGGCGCAACCGAGCAGGCGGCATTGCATCTCGCCGGGCACCTGCGGCAGCTCGCGGTTGCCGCCGATGAACGCGCCCGCGAAGTCGGTGCCGCCGGAAATGTTGCACCACCACATGTCCTCCCGGGCCGGTGCCGGGCCATGGACGCGGCGAAACTGGTCGATCCCCCATTGCTGCACCTCGGCCGACAGGGGCGAGCCGGTCGTCCCCAGCGCACGCACGCGCGAGAGGTCGCCGCAGGCGCCCAGATCGACGCCCGCCTTCAGGCAATTGGCGTAGAAGGCCGCGCCCGCGCCAAAGAACGTGACCCCCTCCCGCGCGGCCAGGCGCCACAGCACCGTCCAGTCCGGGTTGTCCTTGGAGCCGCCGGGGCTGCCATCAAAGATCACGCAGGTGGTTCCGTTGAGCAGGCCCGCGACCTGGGCGTTCCACATCACCCAGCCCGTGGTGCTGTACCAATGGAAGCGCTCGCCCCAGCTGTTGGGGTGGTAGCTGCAGCCCACGTCGTTGTGCAGGCTCTTGAGCGCCAGCGCGACGATGACGGTGCCGCCATGGCTGTGCACGATGGGCTTGGGCAGGCCGGTGGTGCCGCTTGAATAGACGATCCACAGCGGGTGCTCGAACGGCAGCGGCTCGGGCTCGAACGCCTCGATTTGGGCATCGTTTCGGGCCAGAATGTCCGCAAGACGACCCTCAGCAGCTAAATTTTGTGTAGCGCCATGCAGCAGATCATGCACGATGAGGTGCCGCACGCTCGGCAGCGCGGCGCGCAATTCCGCGACCACGCCCGCGCGGTCGATCTCACGCCCGGCGTAGACCACGCCATCGCTGGCAATCAGCGCCACTGGCTCGATCTGGCGGAAGCGGTCGAGCACGGCCGCGCTGCCCATGTCGGGGGCGCACAGGCTCCAGATGGCGCCGATGCTGACCGTGGCGAGAAAGGCCACCACCGTTTCTGGAATGTTCGGCAGATAGGCCGCGACGCGATCGCCCGGGCGCACGCCCTGCGCCTTCAGGTGCAGGGCCAGCGCAGCGATCTGCCGGCGCAACTCGGGCCAGCCCAGCTCGCGCGCGGCGCGCCCGGCCGCCATTGCACGTTCGTCCTGGAACACGATGGCGGGAAAACCCGCGGCGTGCGCCGCGTCCACATGCCGCAGCACCTGCGCCGCGTAGTTCAGCGAAGCGCCGGCAAACCAGCGGGCACCCGGCATCACATTGCGCTCCAGCACCGCCGTGCACGGCGTGGGCGAGCGCAAGTCGAAATAGTCCCAGATGCTTTGCCAGAACGCGGTCAGCTCGGTGGTTGACCAGCGCCACAGCGCGTCGTAGCTGTCGAAGCTCAGGCCGCGCTGCTCACGCAACCAGTCTTGGTACAGGCGAATCTGAGGAACAAAGGGGGTAGGAACACGCATCGATCGCACCGGTTGCGCCGAGGAGCAGAAATGATAGCGCGTCGTGTCGGCGAGAACGTTTCATGCCCACGGCGGTTGCGCAGGAAGTCTCCTCCTCAAGCGATGCCGAACATGTACACCTCGAACCCGGTCACGCCGACGATTTGCGCGAGGTCGGCGGCAAACGGCGCGACGTAGCCCGCGTCGCTGGCGGCGGACGTTGCGCCCCAGGGGTTGAACACCTGGACGCTGGTGTTGGTCGGGTTGCCGGGGTCGGCGTCGTAGGCCATGTAGGCGTGGCCGTTGGTGAACAGGGTTTTGCCTGCGGTGTCCCGGGTCACTTTTTCTGAACTGATCCAGACGGCCTGGCCGCCGTTGACGTACTTCGCGACCTCGGCAAGGGCCGTGTTGCCCGCCGGCACCGGCCGCGCCTCGTAACCCGCGACGCCGTTGACGGTCACCGGAGCCAGGACATCGGTGGCATAGCCCACCACGCCCCTGGCGCCCAGGAAGATGCCGGGCTCGGCGCCGCCGTTTTCAATGGCGAACAGGGCGTTTTTGCCGTTGTTGGCGCCGTCGCGTTCCAGCAGCCCGGTTTCGTTCATCTGCGCGTAGGCCTTTTCAAGCAGCGCCATCCACAACTCCGGCGTGCCGCTCGTTCCCGGCGCGAACAGCTTGGCGCACAGGGGCTCGGTGTCGGACAGGTCCTTGACGGCGAACTGGTTGCTGACCGTGACCCAATGCGCCACGCCTTGCGCGTCAAACAGGCGCACGCCGTAGGTGTGCACGCCCGAGGCCGAGACGCCGTTGTCGACGAAGAGCTGCTCGATCAAACCGGGCCGGTCCTGAGCGAAAGCCGCCGCGACGGCCAGCAGATAGCAGGTTCCGGCCGAACCCTGCGCCACGTCGGCAAACGAGATGCCATCGACGAACAGGCTGCCCTCAAAGGTCTTGTAGACGCCCGAGGCCGCGCTGGCGTTGGGGTTGGCGGAGTCGCCCTCGATGGTCGGGTTGGGGTTGTCCAGGCCGAGCAGCCATTTTGCTTCCAACTGCTTGAGCTGCGCGACGGTGGACTCGCTGCTCAGGTTGCCCAGCGCCGTAGCCTGTTTCTGACCGCCGGTGTAGAAGTTGTTGGCCGCCGACGAGCCCACCATGCTGCCGAACACGTCGCTGAGGTAGTCGCCGTGCGTGTTGCCGTCGGCCGAGGTGGAGGCAAACAGCGCCTTGCCGCGCATGGCGATGGCGCGCAGGTCGCCGATCACGTCTGGCGAGACCGTGGTGCTGTCCGCGCCCAGGCTGGCGATCGCCGCGTCCACGATGCTCACCAGGCCCGCGTGGCCGATCTTCTGCCCGTTGGCGCCGAGCTGATCGACCTTCTCCCGGATCGCCGAGACCTTGAGCATGCTGGTCCACCCCGAGGGGGCGGGCGTATCGCCCTTCTGGTTCAGATCGGCCTGCACGCTGGACTCCAGCGCCTGTTCCTCGGCGGCCGACAGCAGGCGCACCGCGCCGGTGGCGGCGCCGGATGCGCTGACTCCAGCTTCGTACACGCTGCCGTTGTCGTCCTTGATATATGCCTGAAAGCCCTCCGCCGGGGACGATCTGCGTGATGCTGAGCGCGTCACCGAGCGCAGCCTGCGTGAGCGCCTTGCCGCCAAGGTGCAGTGGCGTGAAGGCGCCCAGATCTCCCTTGATGAGCAGATGGCCCAGGCCATCGGCGTACAGGTCGGCCAGCATGCCGTCGTTGAGCAGGACCTTGCGGTCGCCAATGCCCCCGTTGCCATTCAGGTCCACCCAGAGCTTGGTTTCCGCGGTGAGCAGGTCTTCGGTACTCAGCGCCTGCG
This sequence comes from Burkholderiaceae bacterium, assembly GCA_036752305.1. Classification (GTDB taxonomy): domain Bacteria; phylum Pseudomonadota; class Gammaproteobacteria; order Burkholderiales; family Burkholderiaceae_C; genus DAIOSZ01. The sequence goes on along the minus strand of DAIOSZ010000001.1, from coordinate 50,760 downwards.
CGTCGGTGATCACGCCGCTGGTGTTGACGGTCGCGGAATAGAACATGGCCGGATCGGCGTTGGACACGCCAAACAGCAGGTAACCCGTGGGCGTCTTGGCGATGGCCTGCGCCGTGATGCCGGTGGTGGCGTCGCTCAGCTGCGTCAGGCCGCTGGCGGTGATCGTCAGGTACTGCGAGACGGTCTGCCCCGCCTCGCCGACTTTCCAGGTTTCATGGGCGTCCACATAGAGGACCGCGTTGGAGAGGTACCGGGCATAACCGCTGTCGGTGTCGGTTCGATTGGGCATGGCGCTGGCGGGGCTGAGTCAATGAAGGGCGTTCGTATCGTAGGCAACGAGGGCTTCATTCCGCCTGCTATGAATTTTGATAACAAATTTCATAGCTGGTCGTGGTTGTATTTGTTAGAAGACAGGCCATTTTGATGATGAAAAACACCACCTTTCGTTAGAAAAATGGCTAATGGCCTGCCCGGTGGGTTGGCAAGCCGGGTTTTTGCGCCCGCTTTTAGCCCGCAATTGGGCAAAATCGCTTATTTCATCACCACGGGCAGCTACTATTTTTGTAGTTCCCGAGCCAGCCGTTCACTCTTCCAATACACGTCGTCGCCGCCGTTTTGGCGGTTCAGCACCCGGGCCAGCACAAACATCAGGTCCGACAGGCGGTTGAGGTAGTGGCGCGGGGCCGCGCGCACCGTTTCTGCCTGGCCCAGCGTGACGACGGCGCGCTCGGCGCGCCGCGCTACCGTGCGGCATACATGCGCCAGCGAGGCCGCGCGCGTGCCCGCCGGGAGGATGAACTCGGCCAGGCGGGGCAGCGTGGCGTTGTGTTCGGCCAGCGCGGCGTCCAGCGCCGCCACGGCCTCCTCCTTGAGCAGCTCGTAGCCGGGAATCGACAACTCCCCCCCCAGGTTGAAGAGCTGGTGCTGAATGTCCACCAGCTGCTCGCGCACGCGGTCGGGCAGCGCCTCGCACAGCAGCACGCCGATGTGCGAGTTCAGTTCATCGACTTCACCCATTGCCGCGATGCGCAAATGGTTCTTGGGCACGCGCGCGCCGTCGCCCAGCCCGGTGGTGCCATCGTCGCCGGTGCGGGTGGCGATTTGCGAGAGACGGTTACCCATGCGGCATTCCTCCTGGACAAATAAGGGGCTGGGATTATCGGCGCCGCGCACGTAAACTGCGCCTTCCGCCATTGACCCCGCCCCGCCATGAATGCACCGTTATCTGGCGCGCAACTCGCGCCCCGCACCGCCCCCGCTGCCCTGCTGGAGGCGCTGCGCGCGCGCTTTGCCGAGCGCTTTTCCGTGGCCACCGCCGTGCGTGAGCAGCACGGTCGCGACGAGTCGGCCTTCGTGGCCGTGCCGCCGCCCGACGGCGTGGTGTTCGCCGAAAGCACGCAGGACGTGCAGGACGCCGTGAAGCTGTGCGCCGCCCATGGCACGCCGGTGATCGCCTTTGGCGTGGGGTCCTCGCTGGAAGGCCATTTGCTGGCGGTCCAGGGCGGCATCAGCGTCGACGTCTCGCGCATGAACCGCGTGTTGGTCTCGCAGCCGGAGGATCTGACGGTGACGGTGCAGCCCGGCGTGACGCGCAAGACGCTCAACGAGGCGATCAAGCACGAGGGACTGTTTTTCCCCATCGACCCTGGCGCCGACGCCAGCATTGGCGGCATGACGGCCACCCGGGCCAGCGGCACCAACGCCGTGCGCTACGGCACGATGCGCGAAAACGTGCTGGCGCTGGAGGTGGTGACGGCGCAGGGCGAGGTCATCCGCACCGGCACGCGGGCCAAGAAGTCCAGCGCCGGCTACGACCTCACGCGCCTGTTCGTGGGCAGCGAGGGCACGCTGGGCATCATCACCGAGGTCACGCTGCGCGTGTATCCGCTGCCCGAGGCGATCTCGGCGGCCGTGTGCTCGTTTCCCAGCATCGCCGACGCGGTGAACACCACGATCCAGACGATCCAGCTTGGCGTGCCCATCGCCCGCGTGGAGCTGATCGACGCCAACACCGTCGCCATGGTCAACCGCTACGCCAAGCTGTCCCTGGCGCCGACGCCGATGCTGCTGATGGAATTCCATGGCTCGCCCGCGAGCGTCAAGGAACAGGCCGAGACCGTGCAGGCCATTGCCGCTGAACATGGCGGCGCGGGCTTTGAGTGGGCGACCACGCCCGAGGAGCGCACGCGCCTGTGGACCGCGCGGCACAACTCATATTTTGCGGCGGTGCAAAGCCGGCCGGGCTGCCGCTGCATTTCCACCGACACCTGCGTGCCGATCTCGCGCCTGGCCGACTGCCTGCTCGACTCGGTGGCCGAGGCTGACGCCAGCGGCATTCCGTACTTCCTCGTCGGCCACGTGGGCGACGGCAACTTCCACTTTGGCTATCTCATCGATCCGCTCGACGACGCCGAGCGCGAGCGCGCGGAACAGTTGAACCGGCAACTCGTCGCGCGCGCCCTCTCGCTGGGCGGCACATGCTCGGGCGAGCATGGCGTGGGCCTGCACAAGATGGATTTTCTGATCAACGAAGCCGGTGACGGCGCGGTGGCGATGATGCGCACGCTCAAGCGCGCGCTCGACCCGCAAGGCATCATGAATCCGGGCAAGATCTTCTCGATGTAGGCTGCGGCAACGGGCATATTCACCAAAATCGGAAACGTTTGGCTACGGTCTGGCCGGGGGTTTTCCTCCCATAATCTTCTTCAATGATGAAGGAGTGACGGGTATGAAGAAAACCCCTTGGATGGTCGCGGCGCTGGCGACGGCGCTGCTGGGAAGTCAGGCCGCCGCGCAGACCATCGGCAATGAGAACGCGCGCACGGCCGCCACCGGCTCGGCAGCCGGAGCCGGCAGCCACAACGCGAACACCCAGCTAGAACGGTGTCCCGCCGCGCTGGGCACCATCGCGCTGGTGGAAGACAGCACCCAGCCCTGGTTCATGCAGATGCAAAGCCATCGGTTGCAATCGACGCTGCCGGTGCTGCGGATGCTGGTTCAGCAGTCGGGCTGCTTCGTCGTGGTCGAGCGCGGCGCGGCCATGCGCAACATGGCGCAGGAACGCGCGTTGCAGCAAAGCGGCGAGTTGCGCCAGGGCAGCAACTTTGGGCGCGGCCAGATGGTGTCGGCCGACTACACGATGAATCCGACGATCACCTTCAGCCAGCAAGGCACCGGTGGCCTGGGCGCGGCGCTGGGCCGCTTCGCCGGCGGCCTGGCGGGCGCGCTGGCCGGCAGCGTGCAATTCAGCGACGCCTCGACCATGCTGACCCTGGTGGACAACCGTTCCGGCGTGCAGCTCGCCGCCGCCGAGGGGAGCTCGCGCAACACCGACTTCAACCTGTTCGGTGGGCTGTTCGGCGGCTTGGGTGGCGGCGGCGCGGGCGGCTTTACCAACACGCCCGAAGGCAAGCTCATCGTCGCGGCGTTCATCGATTCGTACAACCAGATGGTCGTGGCGTTGCGCAACTATCAGGCGCAGGAGGTGCGCGGCGGATTGGGCACGGGCGGGCGCCTTGGCGTCTCGGGCGGCAACACGGCGGCCTCGCGCGAAGTGACCAACGCTGGCGACCCGGCCAACAACGCCGCGCCCGCTGGCGGCGTGACCAGCAACGAGCTCATGCCGCCCACGCGCCGCTCACAGCGGCGCGCCGAGCAGCAGCCATAGCCGCCCGAGGGCATGATCGACGCCCGCCCCCGGTGAACGTGGGTGATCTGGTTGGCGTGGGCAGCCGTGGCGCCGGGCGTGCAGGACCTCAGCGCAGTCCGAGCACCGCGTCCATTGACAGGCGCCCGCCGCCATGGTGCAGTAGCAACAGCAGAATGGCTGCCCAGCTCAGGTGGGTGGGCCAGGCATCCGGATAGACGAATATCTGGATCACCAGCGTCATGCCCAGCAGCGCCAGCGCCGACAGCCGCGTGAGCAGGCCGAGCGCCAGGAGCAGCGGAAACAGATGCTCGGCGTAGGCGGCCAGATGGGCAGCGAATGCCGGGTCCAGCAAGGGGAGCTTGAATTCGTCGGTGAACAGCGCGATGGCGCTGTCGGTCACGTGGAACTGCTCGTCCACCTTGGTGCGGCCGGATTGCCAGAACACCGCGGCGATCCCCAGGCGGGCAGCCAGCGCGAGCAGGTCGGCGGGGCTCAGGGATTCCAGTTTGAGGAGCATGGCGTTGTGCCAGGCGGTGAAGGCGTTCATGCGGAGGTTCTCTCATCGGACGGCGGTTGAAAAGCACCCTGCTGCAGCAAGCGACCGAGCAGCGCGCCCCGGTCCACCTGGGTTTCCAGGGCATCAAGGGTTTGCAGCGCCCGGGGCAAGGGCAGGCCATCGGCGCAGGCTTGCAAAAAGGCGCAGCCTGCCCGAGACAGCGGTTCCCAGCGAACGACCCCCCAGGCGCGCGTCAGCAGCGTGCCCTCGCCTTGCCAAATCAGATCGCCCCAACTCGGCTCATCGTCCGCGCGGTGGCGCGACCAGAGGGTGAAGGCCGGAACCTGGGCGCTCCAGTGCCAGCGGGCAGCGGGGTGCGGCCTGAGCACCAGAGTCGCCAAGGCCTCGGGAGGCAGCGCGGCCAGTTGATCGGCCTGCCAGGGGGAGGCGTCGGCAGCGGCGTGCGCTTCGGTCCAGGCGCGGTCCAGACGGGCTACCTCGACCAGATAAGGCAGGTCATGCGCGCGCGCGAGCGGCTCCAGAAAGTCGGGAAATCGCGCGCCGTACAGCAACAGCCGGCTGTCCGCGGGCGGATGATCGCGCAGATAGTGCTCCGCGGCGGCGTTGAACCAGTCGGCGCCCACGAGCCGCGCAACCACGGGGTAGTTGGCGCGCAGCGCGTCCCGGCAGGCCAGGCGGCCGGTGTTGCGGTAGACGGCAAAGCCGCCTTGGCGGACCCATGCAGGGTCGGCGGCGGCACCGCCATCGTCTTGCAGAGCCTGGACGAACTGGCGCTGAAACTCGGCCAGAGTGGGGTTCATGCGTCCACCAGCGCCGCGCTGTCGGCCTGGACTGTCAGCAGGCGCCGCGCGTGCTCGGCTTCCAGCCGCAGTTCGGCGAAGTCGGGGAGATGCCCGTCGCGTTCGATCAGGGTGGGCAGCGGGCCGGTGCGAGCCAGCAGCCCGGCGAGCAAGGACCACAGGTCCTCGCACACGGGAGCGTCGTGCGAGTCGATCCACAGCGCATCGCCGAGCCTCGGGTCGGCGCTGTAGCCCGCCAGATGCAGCTCAACGACCGCATGAAGGGGAAAGTCGCGCAGATAGTCGGCGGGTGTCGTGCCCAGGTTGTGCGCCGATACCCGTACGTTGTTCAAGTCCAGCAGCAGGCGGCAGCCGGTGCGACGGACCAGTTCGGCCAGGAATTCTGGCTCCGGCCAGTCATGACCCGGCAGATCAAGGTAGTGGGCCGGGTTCTCGATGGCGACGATGCGGCCCAGCGCGTTCTGCAGCCGATCAATATTCGCGGCAACGACGCACAGCGCCTCGTGGGTGCGCGGAAAGGGCAGCAGGTCGGGCAGGTACTGGCCCCGCCAGGACGACCACGCCAGATGCTCGGACACCAGGGCTGGCTGAAAGCGCCGCACGAACGCCGCCAGCCGGGTCAGCCGCGCTTGGTCCGGCGGCTCGCTGTCCGCCAGCGACAGCGAGACGCTGTGCACCGACAGCGGATGCTCGCTGCGAATGGCCTCCAGCCAGGCCAGGCGCGGCCCACCGTCCACCAGGTAGTTTTCCGGATGGATCTCGAACCACAGGCCCGACTGGCGACAGGCCAGCGCCTGGTCGAAGTGCTCGGGCTTGAGGCCGAGGCCGGCGCACAGCGGGGCGGACATGGTGGGCACGCGGGGGAGGGCGACGGTCAGGCCTTGATGGGCGCCAGCGAGCCCATGCCTTTGGGCGTCTTGATGCCGGTGCAGGTGCCTGCCGGGACGTTTTTCCAGGCATTGCCCTGGTAGTCGGTCTTGGACGTGCCGGCGCAGGTGGTCCCTGGGCCCGCGGCGCAATCGTTCTTGCCGGCCATGGCGACGCCGTAGCACTTTTCCATCGCGGCGGCCTTGTCACCCATTGGTGTCTGGGCCTGCACGGCGGTGGCGACCAGCGCGGCGAGGCCGGCGGCCGTCAGGGTTTTGGATAGGGTGGTCATGCTTGAGCTCCTTGACAGGTTGAGATCGAACCGGGCCGATATGGCGCGGTTGCATCCTCTTTCGCACCGTTCACCGGTCTGGTTACAGTCGATGCTGAGAAAGACTTGTCTTTTTTTTGCGGAGGCTGTAACCGCAACCACGGCGGGCGCGAATAGGGATACGGAGTGATGGATGTCAAAGCCGGATGTCGAAGTTGAGCTGCGCGGTCTGCTGTTGCGCAGCCTGGATGGCGACGAAACCGCGTACCGGCGCTTTTTGCAACGGCTGGCCACGCATCTGCGCGCCTGGGTGGGTCGGCGCCTGTTCGGCTGGCCCGATGACGTGGAGGATCTCGTGCAGGAATGTCTGCTGGCGGTGCACAACCAGCGCCACACCTACCAACCTGACCAGGTGTTCGTGGCCTGGGTACAGGCGATCGCGCGCTACAAATTGATCGACCTGCTGCGCGCTCGCTCGGGGCGCGAGGCGCTGCATGTGCCGCTGGACGACGAGCTGGCGGTGTTTGCCGCCAGCGACACCGAGGCCAGCGACGCCCGGCGCGATGTCCTGGGCATGCTGCACACCTTGCCGGACAAGCAGCGCAGGCCGATTGAGTGCGTCAAGATCGAGGGCCTGTCGGTGGCCGAGACCGCGCGGCTGACCGGGCTGTCCGAGTCAGCAGTCAAGGTGGGCATCCACCGTGGTCTGAAGGCATTGGCCCTGCGTTTCGCGCAGGCCTGCTCGACAGTGGGAGACCGGGCATGAAGACCGATGAACTGATCGGCTTTCTGTCTACTGGCCTGCAGCCCGTGCCGCCGACACACGCCGGGGCCCGGGTGGCGCGCTGGGCGGGGCTGGGCTTGCTGGGCGCGCTGGTACTCATGTTCGCGTTCTATGGTCTGCGCCGGGATCTGGCGGCGGCCACCGCCTGGCCGATGTTCTGGTTCAAGATCGGATTGCCGCTGGGCATGGCCCTGGCGGGAGGCTGGGCCGTGGCGCGATTGGGGCGCCCGGGCTTGTCGGCGCGTGGGGCGGTCGCGGTGGTGGCGGTGCTGCTGGCGTTGGTATGGAGCATGGGGCTCGTGCAGTGGTTGGATGCGCCGAGGGCCGAGCGGCCTGTGTTGCTGTGGGGACAGACCTGGCAGGCCTGCCTGTGGAGCGTAGGCTGGATTGGCCTGCCGATGTTCGTGGCCGCGCTGTTTGCGTTACGCCAATTGGCGCCCACCCGACCGCGATGGGCCGGCGCGGCGGCCGGACTGTTGGCTGGCGGCACTGGCGCGGCCGTGTACGCTCTGCACTGCCCTGAGCTGACGGCGCCGTTTCTGGCCGTGTGGTACGTGCTGGGCATGGCCTTGCCCGTGGTCGTGGGCGCTTGGCTGGGGCCGCGATTGCTGCGTTGGTGACCCGTCGCGTCCGCGGGACAAGCGGCGCCGGTTGGAGCGCCGCATAATGGCCTGGCGGGGTCGCGCGGGGTGGCCCCACCGCCCTTCGGGAGCCATGCGATGACCCACCCGTTTTCTCGCCGCTCGCTGGTGTTCGCTGGCTTGGGCGGCATTGCCGCGTTGCCGGGCGTTCGGGCGCAGACGCCAGCGCCGGTTCCGACCCGCCCGGTGCGCATCGTGCCGTTTGGCGCGCCAGGCGGGCCAATCGATACCCTGGCGCGCGTGTACGCCGAGCGGCTGCAACAACGTTGGGGCCAGCCGGTGATCGTGGATGCCAAGCCGGGCGCCAGCGGCATCGTCGCCGCGGACTTCGTGGCCAAGGCGGCCCCGGACGGCCATACCGTGATGATGACGCTGCCGCTCACGCACGTGAACCTGCCCATCCTCCAGGCCAAGATGCCCTATGACCCCGTGGCCGATTTCACGCCGCTGTCGATGGTTGCCACCGGCGGGGCGGTGTTGGTGGCGCGGGCCAGCGCGCCATACGGGAACCTGAAAGAAGTTATCGAGGTCGGCCGCCGCCAGGGCAAGCCGCTGTACTACGGTACCTGGGGCAACGGTTCGACGGCGCATCTGTTCGGCGAATTGCTCAAGCGCCAGACCGACGTGCCGCTGACGCATGTGGCCTACAAGGCCGAGGCGCAGGTCCATCAGGACTTGTTTGGCGAGAACCTCGACTTCGCCTGGGCCAACCCCGCCACCGCAAGAGGCCATGTGCAAAGCGGCAAGATGAAGGTGCTGGGCATTGCCGGCACGCGACGCGTCTCCGCGCTGCCGCAGGTGCCCACGTTTGCCGAACAGGGGTTTGCGGGCTTCGACGTGGATTCATGGGTCGGCCTGTACGCGCCCGCGCGGCTGCCCGCGCCCTGGCAAGAGACCTGGGCGACCGCGCTGCGCGAGATCACCCGCCAGCCCGAGGTCTCGGCGCGGCTGACGGCCTTTGGCTTTGAGCCGCTGGCCAACACGCCCGCCGAATTCACCGAACGCTACAAGGCCGATTTCCCGCGCACGGCCGAGCTGATTCGCGCGGCCGGCGTCAAAGCAGAGTGAATCCATGAACCCTGAACACGGCGAACACCGCGTCATCCCCATCGCGACCGACACGGGCACGGCATATGGCCGGCCCGCGCCTCATTCGATGCACCATTTGACCGACGTAGGCGCGGGCACGCCGATGGGTGAGCTGATGCGCCGCTACTGGCACCCGGTGGGCCTGTCGGTCGATGCCGGCGCCACGCCGCGCCAGATCCGCGTGCTCGGCGAAGACCTGATCCTGTTTCGCGATGGCGAGGGTCGCCCGGGGCTGGTCTACCCACATTGCGCGCACCGCGGCACCTCATTGTTCTATGGCAAGGTCGAGGAGCGCGGCATCCGCTGCTGCTACCACGGCTGGCTGTTTGACGTGCAAGGCCATTGCCTCGAACAACCCTGCGAACCCGATGGCGGGCGGGCTCGCCACCGGGCGCGCCAGCCCTGGTACCCGGTGCAGGAGCGCTACGGCCTCGTGTGGGCCTACCTTGGCCCGCCGGAAAAAAAGCCCGTGCTGCCACGCTACGCCTGCCTGGAGGAACTGGAGGCCGGTGAGTTCCTGGAGGCCAATGACCAAAGCATTGGCGGCGGCGGCCCCCAGATCGTTCCCTGCAACTGGTTGCAGCACTATGAGAACCTGGTTGATCCGTTTCACGTCGTCATCCTGCACTCCTCCTTTTCCGGCACCCAGTTCGTCGAGCAGATGGCTCTTATGCCCGAGGTCTCCTGGGACACGCAGGAGATGAGCGTGCGCACACTCTCGGTCCGCAAGCTCCCGGACGGCAAAACCTTCCGGCGCATCAGCGAGGCGGGCCTGCCCACGCTGCGCGTCATTCCCAGCCCGCGGGTGGGGCGTTGGGGGCCGGTCGAGTCGCTCGGCTGGGTGCTGCCCATCGACGACCATCACTTTCGCATCTACGTCGTCGGCCGCGTGCGCGAGGCGGGCGAGCTGGTGAAGATGCGCTCGCGCCTGAATGGCAAGCTGTGGGAGGAGCTGAGCGACGAGGAGCATCAGCGCTTTCCTGGCGATCACGAGGCCATGGTCAGCCAGGGCGTGATCGCCAAGCATTCCGAGGAACACCTGGCTACCACCGATCGCGGCATCGTGATGCTGCGCCGCCTGTTGCAAGCCCAGCTTGACGCCGTAGCCGAGGGGCGCGACCCGGCGGGCCTGAGCTTCGAGCCGGACGCGCCCCCGGTGCGCTTTTCGGCGGGCAACTATCTGGAAGACTGAAGGCGCGACATGGGCAACCCACAACCCGCGCCGCTGCCGCGCCTGGGCCAAGGCTTTTACTGGCAGGACCTGCAGGTCGGCCAGCGTTTTCGCACCTTCCGCCGCACGGTCACCGAGGCCGATCTCGTCGCCTTCATCAACTGCACCGGCATGCTGGAGGCCATCTTCATCGAACAAGGCTACGAAGGCGCCGCCATCGGTGGCCGGCCGGTGCCCGGCGCGCTGACGTACACGTTCATTGAGGGCTTCGTGCTGCAAACCATGATCCAGGGGACCGGCCTGGCGATGCTCGAGCTCACGCAGAAAATTCTCGCGCCGGTGTGCGTGGGCGACACGATCGGCGCCGAGGTGGAGGTCACCGGCATCCGCCCCACCTCCACCAAGGGCCGCGCAGTCGTCACCTCGGTGATCGACGTGTTCAATCAGCGCGGCGAAAACGTGATGACCTATACCGCCACCCGATTGCTGGCCGGGCGACCGAACTGAAGCCTTTGCCATGACCGCCAAACCGTTGTCCCGCCGTTCCTTCACTCTCGCGGCACTGCCCGTCACTCTTGCCATGCCCTCGGCCTGGGCGCAGGCGCCTGGCGGCTACCCCGACAAACCGATTCGTCTGGTGATTGCGTTTCCGCCGGGCGGGCCGACGGATCTGGTGGCGCGCGTGCTGGCGCAGAAACTGGGCGAGCAGATGGGCCAGAGCGTGGTCGTGGACAACAAGCCCGGCGCCAATGGCAACATCGCCGCCGAATTCGTTGTCAAGGCACCCGCCGACGGCTATACGCTGTTCTACAACACCTCGGCCATCGCGCTGTCCCCCGCGCTGTACAAAAAGCTGGCTTATGACCCGGCGGCCGACCTCGCACCCGTGATGCTGTGCGCGGTGATTCCGCTGGTGCTCAGCGTGCATCCTTCGGTGCCTGCGCAGACGGTCCAGGAGTTCGTCGCATACCTTAAGGCCAATCCCGGCAAGCTGAGCTATGGCTCGGCGGGCAACGGCAACATCACGCACCTGGGCGCGCACATGTTCCTGCAAGCCAATGGCCTGAGCGCCCAGCATGTGCCCTACAAGGGCAGCGCGCCGGCGCTGACCGATCTGGTGGCGGGGCAGACGCAGTTCACGACCGATACGCTCAACTCGTCGCTGCCGTTCATTCGTGACAAGCGCCTGCGCGCGCTGGCCGTCACCGGCGCCAACCGCAGCGCGTTGCTGCCCGACGTGCCCACGCTGGCCGAGACGGTGATGCCCGGCTTCGAGGTGGGCGCGTGGCAGGGCCTCACCGTGCCCGCGAAGACGCCGCCGGAGATCGTGCGTCGGCTCCACGCCGAGTTGGGCAAGGCACTGGCCGCGCCCGATGTGCGCGCCAAGCTCGCGCAGCAAGGCGCCGATCCGCTGGGTTCGACCTCCGAGGCCTACGGCCGCTATATCAAATCCGAAATCGAGCGCTGGACGAAAGTCGTGCGCCAGACCGGCGCGAGCCTGGAATGACGGCCAATGGCATGCGTCCACGGGCGCACCTTGACTGGGAGAGTCTCATGCAACTCAAGCGTCGCGGCTTTCTGGCCGCGCTGGCGATGCCGGCCTGGGCGCAGGCGCCGTCCGATACCCGGGCGCTCAGGTTCGTCGTGCCGTTTCCGCCGGGCAGCGGCACCGACACGTCGGCGCGCTACTTCGCCCGCAAGGTGACCGAGCTCACCGGGCAGGTCGTGGTCGTGGACAACAAGCCCGGCGCCAATGGCTTCATTGCCGTGCGTCAGGTGCTGGCGGCGCCGGCCGACGGATCCACGGTGTTCTTCGGCAGCAACTCCACGCTGGCCGTGAATGCGGCGCTGTTCAAGAGCCTGCCGTACGACCCGGTGGCCGATTTCGCGCCGCTTTCGATGGCGATGCGCGCTCCCGCGCTGCTGATTGCACCGGCAAACGCGCCGTACCAGAGCGTGGCCGAGTTGATCGCCGCGGCGCGCGCGCAGCCTGGCAAACTGAGCTTTGGCGCTGGCTCGGCCGGCTACCAGCTGATGGCGGAACTGTTCAACGACGCGGCGGGCTTGCAGACGCTGCACGTGCCGTTCAAGGGCGCCTCGGAAGCCGTCACCGCCATCGCCTCAGGCACCGTGGGCTTTGCATTTGCAGAAGTCACCAGCGCGGCCGAGTTGGCCAAGGCCGGCAAGCTGCGGGCACTGGCCGTGGCCTCGGAGCGTCGCAGTCCGGTGTTGCCTCAGGTGCCGACCGCGGCCGAGGCCGGCCTGCCGGGCTTCACCGCCTACACCTGGGTGGCCAGCATGGTGCCGGCCCGCACGCCCAGGCCCGAGGCCGAGCGTCTGGCGGCCTTGATGACGCGCATCGAGCAACTGCCCGAGACGCGCGAGTTCTACGAAAGGCTTGGCGCCGAGGTGATGAAAGGTGGCCCCGAGGAATTGCGTGCGTTCCAGGCCACCGAGATCGCACAGTGGAAGCGCATCGCCGCCAAGGCCAAGGTTGAATTGCAGTGACCGCCTTCGACACCCTCGCGCCCACGCGCATTCCACCCGAGGATGAAGCGTTGCGCGGCGCGGCGCGCGCCTTTCTGCGCGAAGCCCTCCGGGATCGGCCCGCGCACGAACGCGCCCAGTCCTGGGCGGGTTACAGCCCCGCATTCAGCCGTGCGCTGGGCGAGCGGGGTTGGCTGGGCATCACCTGGCCCAAAGCCTATGGAGGAGCGGAGCGCAGTGCCTTCGCTCGCTACGTGCTGGTCGAGGAATTCCTGAACGCGGGCGCGCCGGTAGGCTCGCACTGGATTGCCGACCGGCAAAGTGGCCCGCTGATTCTCAAATTCGGCACCGAGGCGCAGCGGCGCGCCTACCTGCCGCCAATTGCCCGTGGCGAGTCCTTCTTCTGCATTGGCATGAGCGAGCCCAACGCGGGTTCCGACCTTGCCAGTGTGCGCACCCGCGCCACGCCCGATGGCCATGGCGGCTGGCGCTTGAATGGCCAGAAAATCTGGACGACGAACGCGCATCATTGCGACCACATGATTGCGCTGGTGCGTTCGTCGGGCGACGCCGCCGACCGGCAAAAGGGCTTGTCGCAATTCATCGTCGATCTTCGCTCGCCGGGTGTCACGGTGCGGCCCATCACCGACATGAGTGGCGCGGACCATTTCTGCGAAGTGTTCTTTGACGACGTGCCGCTGTCGGCCGATGCGCTCATCGGAAACGAAGGCCAGGGCTGGGAGCAGGTGACGGCAGAGCTGGCCTTCGAGCGCAGCGGCCCCGAGCGCATTTTTTCCAGCATCGTGCTGTTCGACAACTGGCTGGCCTGGTTGCGCACGCCGCAAGGCGCCAGCCCCGAGGCGGAGCGCCGCGCCGGGCGCATCCTGAGCCAGCTCGCACCGCTGCGCGCGCTGTCGGTCGCGGTCACCGAACGGCTTTCGCAAGGCGAGAGCCCGGTCGTGGAGGCTGCGCTGGTCAAAGATCTGGGCACCACGCTGGAGCAGCGCATCGCCACCGTGATTGCCGACGACCTCGGCTCGCGGCCTGACGTGCAGCCACCCGCCGAACTGTTGCTCACGCTGGACCACATCATCCGCGTGGCGCCTTGTTACTCGCTGCGCGGCGGAACGCGGGAAATTTTGCGCGGCATGATCGCGCGGGGACTGGGTTTGCGATGAGCGATCACCTGATGCTCGACGCCGCCACCGCTTGGCTGCGCCAGGAATGCACGGCGGCCGTGGTGCGCGCCATCGACGCTGGCGCCAGCCCGGACGCCCTGGCCGCATCCTTCGCCCAACTGGGCTTTGACGACGCCTTGCGCGCCGAGGCCGATGGTGGCCTGGGGTTGGGGCTGGATGAGATTTTTCCGGTGTTCGAGGCCTTCGGCGCGCACGCGCTGCCGCTGCCGGCGGCCGAGCAGATGGTCGCGCGCGCTCTCGGTGTTGCACCACCGGATTTGCCGCTGGCGCATCGGGCGCTGGTGTGCGCCGCGCTGCTGGCGGGTGCGATGCGCGCCGTGTTCGACCGCTCGCTGGCCTATGCCAACGACCGCGTGCAGTTTGGCCGGCCGCTCGGGAAGTTCCAGGCCATTCAGCATCAGTTGGCGGTGATGGCCGAAGAAGTGTTTGCCGCCCGCATGGCGGCGCGGCTGGCCTACGTGGCGGCCGACCTGCGTCGCATCGATCCGCAGCGCGTGGCGGTGGCCAAGGCGCGCACCAGCGAGGCGGCGGTGGAAGTGGCCGCCATCGCGCACGCGGTGCATGGCGCCATTGGCTTCACGCATGAGAGCGATCTGCCACTCTTCACGCTGCGCCTGCACCGCTGGCGCCAGAGCGCGGGGAGCGAATCGTACTGGCATGCCGAACTGGGCCGCGCCCTGGTGCACGAACACGCGGGCCCGACGCTCGACATGCTGCGCGCCCTCACCGAAACCCTTGCAGTCTCCACGCCATGAGCTCACCAGCCTTCTTGCAGATCCACCGCGAAGGCGGCATCGCCATCCTCACCATGAATCAGCCGGCCACGCGCAATGCGCTGACCGGCAACACAGCGGTGCAAGAGTTCGTCGATGCGCTTGATGCCATCCAGGCCGATGCCGCGGTGCGCTGCGTCATCCTCACCGGGGCGGGTCCGGTGTTCAGCTCGGGCGGCAACGTCAAGGACATGGCGCGTTTCTTCGCCGCCGAGGGCGCGCCGGCGCCGGATGCGATCCGCGAGGAGTACCGGCGCGGCATCCAGCGCCTGCCGCGCGCCTTTGCCGCGCTGGACGTGCCGGTGATCGCCGCGGTCAATGGCCCGGCCATCGGCGCCGGACTGGATCTCACCTGCATGTGCGATCTGCGCATCGCCGCTGAAAGCGCGACGTTTGCCGAGAGCTTTGTCAAGGTCGGCATCGTTCCCGGTGACGGCGGAGCCTGGCTGCTGCCGCGCGCCGTGGGGCTCGCCAAGGCCTGTGAGATGGCGTTCACCGGCGACCCCATCGACGCGCGGGAGGCGCTGGCGTGTGGGCTGGTCTCGCGCGTGGTTCCGAGCGAGCAGCTCATGGACGAGGCGCTGCGGCTGGCCGCGCGCGTTGCCGCCAATCCAGGAGTCGTGCTGCGCATGACCAAGCGGCTGATTCGCGAAGGGCAGACCGCTTCGCTCGACGGCTTGCTGGAACTGTCGGCCAGCTACCAGGCGCTGGCGCACAAGACCGATGCGCATCGTGAGGCGGTCACGGCCTTCATGGAAAAGCGCAAGCCCGTGTTCGGGGATTGAAAACGCTAGTAAAAGCGTAGCTGCCCGTGGATATAAACAAAGGCCTATATGCCAATTAGACCTTAAAAATGGCCCTGCCTAGGCTGGTCCGGGCACCGCTTGGGCGTTTGACGGTGCTGAATGGGCCAATTTTGGGCGTGTTTTGTGCCTTTCGGTCAAATTTGACCACCACGAACAGCTACTGAATTCATAGCGAAAAAGCGATTTTGTTGCGCTGCATCAAAACCACTCCGAATGCTGCGCCGCACAATCCCGCGGACTCCCTGATTCAGGGCTCTTGATCCGTTTGTATTGGTTTCCCATGGTTTCCCGCTTCTCCCTGTCCCGTCCCCTCGTTATGGTCGCGGCGCTCGGCACCGGTCTGCCGATCGTGGTGCTCGCCCTGCTGTACCTGCTGGCGCCCCTGCCGCTGGGCGCGGGCGCGCTGGAGACCTTGAGAATGGCCAACCGCTTTGCGCTGGCCATCGTCGGGATCAACTGGATCTTCGTGGCCGGGTGGGCGTTGCTCACGCGCGCCCGCGCGGCGGGCAAGCGCGGGCCGATGACCGCCTGGCAGCCGCTGCCCGACGCGCGCTGACTGTCAGGGCCCCTGCGCGGGCACGATGGATGCGACGGGCTCGGGCACCAGCAGCGTGCCGTCTCGCAGGCCTTTGAAGGTGGCCAGCAGCAAGGCGGCGATCACCAGAGAGGCAAAGGCCAGCGCCAGCACCGCCAGTGTGTTGAACAAGCCGCTGCCCAGGCCTTCGGCCAACCGCAGCGTGAGCGCCGCGAACGCGGCGAGCGGGAAGGACAGCGCCCAGAACGGCACCGAAAAGGGCTGCGCCAGCATGCGCCGCACCAGCAGCGCCGACCAGGCGAGGAAGAACACCGCCACGCCCCACATCGCCCAGGCGACCGCCGGGGGCGCGCCCTGCTGCAGAAAGCCCGAGCCGATCACGGCTGGCGGCGCCACCGTGATGAACGTGGCGGGCAGCAGCCGCTCCGGCCACAGTCCCTGATTGACGATGCGCAAAATCAACAACACCAGAATCACCGGCCAGAAGAACAGGCCCACGCCGAATTGAGCCGCCGACCAGGCACCAAAACCCAGCGGCACGCCGGCCAGCGGCGTCAGCACATTGCCCACCACGGGGATCACCAGCACCGGCGTCACCCCCGCCCAGAAGCCCGGGCCGGGTTTTCCGCCCGGTGCCTGAGCCGCTGGCGAAGCGCGCAGCCAGCGCCCCATCACCCACACCGTGACCGCGAACTGCCAGAGCGCGCCCACCATCCACAGTGCGCGGGCCAGATCGTTTGGCCCGGCGACGAGGGTGAGCACCGTGGCCAACAGAATTACCGAAGCCGGCATCGTGGCGACGAAGGCGTGGCGCATCGGGTGGCGCAGATCCTCGGCCCAGGCCTCGGGATGGCGCCGCGCGCGCATCAGGCTGGCGGCGCCCAGCGCCACGGCCACCAGTGCAGCCAACGCACCCAGGGCCAGAACCGCGCCCTCTGAGGCAGCACCGAGCAGCCACTGCGCGCGCGACCACGCCAGGGTCAGCCCACACAGACCCATCACCATTGAAAACCAACCGGGTCCTAGGAACTTCAGTGGGGTTTTGCCGCCACCTGCAGACAGCGTCATTTGAGCGTTTTCCCGGTCGCGTCCTTGACGTGGACCTCGGTGGGGATCGCCTGCGCCACGCTGGCGCCAACGGTACAGAACTCCTCGAACTGGACCAGCACCCGGTCCAAATGCTGGAGTGCTTCGGCTGCCACGCCGAGGGTGAGCGTCACCGAGATCCGCGCGATGCGCAGCCGCCCCTGGGCGTTGCGGCCTTTCTCCGCCGTCACCTCGCAGTGGATGGGCTCGGGCGACTGCTTGAACTTGCGCAGCGCGAACAGCAGCGAGTCGCTCATGCAGTTGCCCACCGCCGCACACAGCAACTGGTCGGGCGAGGGGCCGATACCAGCGCCCAGTGGCGGTGGCTCGTCGCCGAGCAAAACCTGCTTGCCGGCGCCAAAGTCGATGGCGAATTGATAGTCTTGCTGCTGACGCAGCGTGACGCGGGTGGGTTCGGCGCTCATGGTGGCTTCCTGAAGCAGACTACGGGCCATTGTGGCCGAAGGCCGTGAAGGTGCGCGCGAAGGGCGGCTTGATGGCGGCCGCCGCTTTTAGCAGGGCCTGCGCGTCGCTGCCGCGAAAGGCCTGCGACAAGCGCGAGAGCGCGGCGCTTTCGCCTTCCATCCCCTGACGAAGTTGGGTCAGACGGCGGTCGTCCAGCGCGTAAGCGGCGGCTTGGGGCGTCTGACTTTCAACGCCGTGCCACAGTGCCCGGGCATGCGCAAAGGCTTGCTCTAGCGTGGCACGGCGCTCCGGCGTGAGTTCGGCGGGCTTCCAATCGCGCCCGGCCAGCGCCAGGGTTTCCATGGGTTCGTGGAAGGCGGTCAAGCGGTCAACGAAATAGTCGTACCCGCGCTCGCTGCGCAAATGGCCCAGGCGTTCGCGCACGCCTTCGAGCGCTTCATGCGCTGGGCCAAAGCGGGCCTGGGCCACATGCGTCGAAGCTTGGGTGATGCGTCGGTCGATGTCGGCCAAGGCGCTGGCGACACCTGGTCCGCCCAGGCTCGTCCGCAGGCGCTCACGCAGGCCAGGCCACTGCTGTGTGAGGCGCTGTGTGGCCTGAACGGCGCGCGGCGCGGCGTCGGCGTCGTTCTGCGCGGCACTGCTGTGGGACAGCGCCGGAATGTAGACGGCGTCCAGCGCCACGCTGTCGTCCAGCCAGGTGGCGTGGGCAGGCACAGCCAGCCACAGGCTGGACGCCGCAAGCGCGCTGGCGATCAGCGCGCGCATGCAGCCCCCTCGGCCGGCACGCCCAGTTTTTGCAGGATGTTCACCAGTGGACAAAAGCCGGTCAGGCTGGACTGGAACAGGTTCAGGCCAACGAAGGCGGTGAAAGCCAGTGCCCAGTCGCTCACGAACAGCGGGCTGCCGCGCACGCCGAGCGCGAGGGAAATCATGACAAATAGGCCCGCAAACAGGCGCACATAACGCTCAATGGTCATGGAGAAGCTCCTTCAGTGGAGGTGGTGGAATGAAGTGAGGGGACGCTCTCGCCCTGGGCGCGCCGCCAGGCGAAATACAGCACCGGGATGACGACCAGCGTGAGCAGCGTGGAGACCAGGATGCCGAAGATCAGCGCGATCGCCAGGCCATTGAAGATCGGGTCGTCGAGAATGAAGAACGCGCCGATCATGGCCGCCAGGCCAGTCAGCAAAATGGGCTGGGCGCGCACGCTGGCCGATTGCAGCACCGCCTCGGCCAACGGCAGGCCACGCGCGGTTTGCAGCTCGATGAAGTCCACCAGCAGGATGGAGTTGCGCACGATGATTCCGGCCAGCGCGATCATGCCAATCATGCTGGTGGCCGTGAACGGCGCGCCCAGCAGCGCATGGCCTGGCATCACGCCGATGACGGTGAGCGGGATCGGCGCCATGATGATCAGCGGCGTGACGTAGCTCTTGAACTGCGCCACCACCAGCAGGTAGATCATCACCAGGCCCACGGCGTAGGCCGCGCCCATGTCGCGAAAGGTCTCGTAGGTGATCTGCCACTCGCCGTCCCATTTGATCGCGTAGTGACGCCAGGCATCGCGGGGCGCCTTGAACCAGTGCTCGTCGATGCCACCGGTGCCGGGGAGCGCCGCTTGCGGCAGGCGATCGCGGATGGCGAACAGGCCATACAGCGGTGAATCGGGCAGAGGCGCGCCCGCGCCGCCTCCCACGTCGCCCGTGACAGCCGACAGCGCCAGCAGGTCCTTGGTGTACAGCGGCTTGTCGATCACGCCCTTGTCCACGCGCACCAGTTCCGACAGCGGCACCAGCGCGCCGGAGGCCGCGCGCAGCGGCATGGCCAGCAGGGCATCCAACCCGGCTTGCGCCTCCAACGGCAGTTGCACCCGCACCGGGGTGGCGCGCTTGTCGTGACCATCGTGCAGATACGTGGCGTCCTGGCCGGACAAGGCCGCCGCCAGGGTCTGTGCGATGGTCGCCACGGGAATGCCCAGGCTCTCGGCGCGCACGCGGTTGACGCGCAGAAAGGCGCGCGGCGCGTCAGCTTTGAGCGTGTTGTCGACGCCGACGATGCCCGCCGTGTCGGCGAACGCCCGCGTCAGCCGCGCGGCCAAGGCCTGGCGGCCAGCTTCGTCTGGGCCGTACACCTCGGCCACGATCGGCGCCTGAACCGGGGGGCCGGGCGGCACCTCGACCACGCTGACGCGCGCGCCGAACCCCTGGGCCAGCTTCTCCAGGCCCGGGCGCAGGCGCTGCGCGATGGCGTGGCTCTGTTCGTGGCGGTGATGCTTGTCCACCAGCGTCACCTGCAGATCGCCCTGCTCGGGCAGCTCGCGCAGGTCGTATTGCCGAACAGGCCGTTGAACGTGATGGGGCTGGCGGTGCCCGCGTAACCCTGGACGGCGACCACTTCGGGCTGCCCGGCCAGATGGCCGCTCAAGGCCTGCAATGCGGCGGCGGTATCTTCCAGCGGGGTTCCGGCGGGCATGTCCAACACCACCTGGAATTCGCTCTTGTTGTCGAACGGCAGCATCTTGAGCACCACGCCCAGGCGCGCATTCGGAAAGGCCGCCAGCAGCAAAGAAAGCGCCAGCGCCGCCAGAATGCCCGCCAGCAGTGCCCAGCGGCGACGCCCGCTGCGCAGAAACGGCGCCAGCACCCGGCCAAAGAAGCGTGTGGAGCGGCTGTCCGCGGGGCTTTCCGGGCCCGCATGACCCTCGCGCATCAGTGCCCGCGCGAGCCAGGGCGTGACCGAGAACGCGATGAACAGCGAGATCGCCATGCCCAGCGAGGAGTTGATCGGAATCGGCCCCATGTACGGGCCCATCAGGCCGCTGACGAAGGCCATCGGCAGCAGCGCGGCGATGACGGTGAGCGTGGCCAGGATCGTCGGCCCGCCGACTTCATCGACCGCGGCGGGAATGATCTCGGCCAGCGGCTTGCCCGGCGTCAGCGCCTGATGTCGGTGGATGTTCTCGACCACGACGATGGCATCGTCCACCAGGATGCCAATGGAGAAGATCAGCGCGAACAGGCTCACCCGGTTGAGCGTGAAGCCCCAGGCCCAACTGGCGAACAGCGTCGCGGTGAGCGTGAGAATCACCGCCGCGCCGACGATCACCGCCTCGCGCCGTCCCAGGGCCAGTCCTACGAGCACGATCACCGAGCCGGTGGCGAAGGCCAGCTTCTGGATCAGCTTGTTGGCCTTTTCGGCGGCTGTCTGGCCGTAGTCGCGCGTGATCTCGACGCGCATGTCCTCGGGGATCAGGCTGCCTCGCAACGCGTCGAGGCGTTCGCGTACGCGCGCCGTCACGTCCACGGCGTTCTCGCCTGGCTTCTTGGTCAGTGCCAGCGTGATGGCCGGGTAGACCTGCCCCACGGCCTGGCCTTCTCCCGCGCCCTTGCCCGGCTGGTGCCACACGTAGCGGCTGGGCAGCTGCGCGCTTTCCTCGACGCGCGCGACTTCGCGCAGATACACCGGGCGGCCATTGCTGGTGCCTACCACGAGGCCGGCGACATCGTCCGCGCTTTGCAGGAATTCACCGGTCTGCACCTGCAGCAGCGCGCCCGCCTCGATCACGCTGCCCGCCGGCATGCTGCCGTTGGCGCCGGACAACGCGTTGCGCAAACCCATCAGATCGATGCCGCGCTCACGCAGGCGGCGCGGATCCAGCCACACGTAGACCGCGCGGCCGGGGCCGCCTAGGGTCTGCACCGTGCGCGCGCCAGGGACGCGTTTGAGTTCGGTCTCCAGCGCCCGCGCCACACGCTCCAGGGCCTCGGCGCTGGTCGGCTCCTGGCCGTGCAGCGTGACGCCCAGCACCGGCACGTCGTCGATGCCCTTGGGCTTGACGATAGGTGTGAGCACGCCCAGGCCTGGCGGCAACCAGTCCTGGTTGGCGTTGAGCAGGTCGTACAGACGCACCAAGGCATCGATGCGCGCCACCCCCACCTTGAACTGAACCGTGACCACGGCCACGCCCGGCCGCGACACGGAGTAGGTGTGCTCGATCCCCGCGATCTGCGACAGCACCTGCTCGGCAGGCAATGCGACCTTGGCTTGCACGTCCTGGCTGGAAGCGCCCGGCCAGGCGATGATCACGTTGGCCATGGTCACGTTGATCTGCGGCTCTTCCTCGCGCGGCGTCACCAGCACGGCGAACAGGCCGAGCAGCAGCGCCACGAGGGCGAGCAGCGGCGTGATGGCATTGGCCTGGAACAGCGCAGCCATGCGGCCCGCGACACCCAGGCGCGGTGCCGAAGCGCCGTTCATGGCTGCGCGCCCTCAAGCCCCGCGCGGACGGCGTCCCGCGCCACCCGCTCGCCGCTTCTGAGGCCCGCGAGCACCTCTATTCCCAGCCCCGGACGCGCGGCCCCCAGCCGCACCGCGCGCAAGCGGAAGCCGCTCTCGGCGGCCACGTACACCGCGTTCAGCTCGCCCCGGCGCAGCACCGCCGATTCGGGCAGCACCAAGCGGGAAAGCGTGCCGGCGCCGGTGACGCGCACGCGCAGCTGCTGGCCGGGCGTCAGGCGCGCGCTGGCGCCAGACGGCAGGTCCAGCCGCCATTCGACGGTCTGGCTGGCGGCGTCGGCGGCCGGCATCAACTGCGTTTGCGTGGGCGTCAACCATTCGCCACCCGGCAACTCGATCTCGGGTTTGCCGACGGTCTGACGCGTCAGCGGCAACTGCACCGCCACGCGCAAACGATCGGGCGCGTAGACGCTGGCCAGCGGCTTGCCCGGCAACGCAAGATCGCCGGGCTCGGCCAAGGTCTCGCGCACATAACCGTCGTACGGCGCGGTGACGCGCGTAAAGCCCTGCGCCAGCCGGGACTGGCCAGCGCCCGCGCTGGCCTGGTCGCGCGCGGCAAGCGCGGATTGGACTTGCGTTTGCGCCGCATCCAGCGCGGCCTGGCTGACGAAGCCCTGGCGTTGCAAGGCGCGCTGGCGCTCCAGCGACAGGCGCGCCTGAGCCAGCTCGGCTTCCGCTTGCGCCACCCGCGCGCCGCTGGCCTGTACGCCGGCGAGGGCTTCACGGTCGTCGATGGTGAACATCAACTGGCCCGCCCGCACCGCATCGCCCGCCTTCACGGTTCGCGTCAGCACCCGGCCCTGGGCCTGCGCGGCAACCTGACTCTGGCGTACCGGCTGGACCACGCCATCAAGCCAGATCTGCGCAGCCTGCGCGCTGTCCTGCACGGTCAGCGTGGGCACGCGCAAGGGCTCGGCGGCGACAAGGGTGCCGGCGGGGGCGAGCAGCAAAAGTGGGATGAGCAATTTAAACACTGGGGGGAGTATATGGAAAACGGCACATCCTGTCCAGGACTTTGTGGAAATGGTTCAACGCTGGGCGGCGACGAACAACAGGCCGCCCATCAGGCCCAGGCCGTGCAGCAGCGCGGCCAGGATCGTCAGCACGATGGCCAGGCGCAGACGCGCGCGGTCTTCGGCGTGGCGCCAGAGCAGCGCCGCAGCGGCCAGCGACGCCGGCAACGCCACCAGCGCGGCGAGCGTGGGCAGGGGCGCGAGACGCAGGCACGCGCTGCCCACGGCCCAGGCCTGGGCCGCCAAGGCGATCATCAGATAGGCGCGGGCGACGCCTCCAGGGCCCAGGCGGACGGCGAGCGTGCGTTTGCCGACGCGCGCGTCCGAGGGGGCGTCCGGGACTCCGTTGATCAGCAGGATGTTGGCCACCATCAGCGCATAGCTCACGCCGATCACAGCGGGCATGGCGGAAAAGCCGCGCCGCTGCACATAGTCCGCGCCCAGCCCCACCAGCCACCATGCCAGCGCGACGGCGAGCTCCCCCGCGCCGCGCGCCATCAACTGCAGGGGCCGGGCCGAATAGGCCCAGCCGACGAAGGCGCCCGCCAGCCCGATCAGCAGCAAGCCGCCGCCCACCTGCCAGCTGAGCCACAAGCCGCCGAGCACCGCCAGCGCGGCCAGACCCAGCGCCAGACGCCGCGTCTCATCCAGCGAAACTTCTCCACGTTGGATGAACCCGGCGCCGCCGGTGAAGGGGGCGATGGCCTGGGTGTTGGCCGCGTCCGCGCCGGACAGCGCATCGGCCCAATCGTTGAGTACGTTGGCCGCTGCGTGAGCCGCCAGCGCAAGAAGCACCGTGGCGGCCGCCAGCGCGGGATGAAACGGAGAGCCCCAGGCCAGGGCCGAAGCAATGCCGACGCCGCATCCGACGGCGGTGACGGCGAGAAAGCCCGGCCGCGTCATGCGCAGCCACAGGCCAAGCGTGGGAGGTGGTGGGCGGCTCAAGGGAGCAGATCGTACGGAAAAACTCCCCCGCCCGGCCCAGCCGCCGCCTGCCGCCCGCTGGATCAGCGGGTTTGCACCAGTGCGCCGGCTGGACCCATCGATTTTTCGGAGACCAGGCGACCGTTGTCGTCGTAGTTGCGCTCCTGGATCAAGCGGCCCGAGGCGTCAAAGCTCTTTTGCACGCCCACCGGGAACGGTTTGCCGCTGGACGGGACCGCCATGCGCTCCTCGCTGGCGAGCACGCCGGAGGCAAAGTAGCTTTGCGAGACCATCTCGCGCGTGCTGCCCAATCCCATGTATTCCTTGCGGCTGCGCAGCACTCCGCTGGCGAGGAACTCGACGTCGAGCTGCGGCTCGCCGCCCACCCATTTCTGCTCGCGCAGCATGGTCCCGGCGGGGGTGAACTGCACCTCGCGCTCCTTGATGGGCTTGGCGCCGTCCATCGCGTAGACGATTTCGTGCTGCATCACGCCGGTGGGGTAGAAGGCGCGCTCGGTGCGGCGGCTGCGCGTCTGCTCGATCTGGCTCTGGATCTGCCCATTGGCGTAAAACCGCGTGCCCGACGGATCGGCCGGGGCGGATTGGGCAATGGCCGTGGGGCCGAAAGCGCCCAGGGCGCTGGCGAGAAGAAGTGCGAGGGAGGTTTTCATGTGTCCTTAGGTCCGGGCACACCCGGTTGGGTTCCCCGCCGAAACGCGCGGGCTTGACCGTAGCAACGCGGCGGGTGCGCCGGGCGCTGACAGTTCGGCCTCGCCCCGGCCTTGCCTCAAGTGGGCATCAGGCGGTCGATCTCCTGTTGCATAGCTTGGGTGAGCCGGGCGTAGCGCCACAGCTTGTCGGTGTTGTCGCGCAGGCGCTCGGCCATGCGCATGCCGATGGCGATCAGCAGCTTGATGCCGAGGATGGAGTCGTCCTGAATCAGTTCCTGCAGGCCCTCGCGCGTCAATTGCGCGCACAGCAGATCGTCGCCAGCGGTGCAGGTGACCGAGCGCGGCGAGCCGTCGAGCAGGCTCATCTCGCCGAGCATGCTGCCCGGGCCGAGCACGGTCACCGTGATCGGCAGCTTGCGGCTCACGTTCACGCTCTCCACCGTCACGGCGCCTTCAAGGACCAACAGCATGTAGTCGGTGTTCTCGGTGTCGCCAGCGGTCATCACGCGCGCATCGGCATCAAAGCGCCGCGGCTCCATGTAGCTGACGATGACGCGGGCGTCGTCCTCGGACAACTGGATGAGGGCGCTGGGCGCGCGCAGCATGCGGGCGGCCAACTCGGCGGTGGGCGATTCCTGCACGGCGCGCTTGCGCCGGCCCTTGGCGGTGAGGTTGTCCAGCAGCGAGCCCATCATGAGGTTTGTCCTAGGGTTTGATCAATTTCGTGAAATTAATCACAGTTTACGGCCCTTGCGTGACGGACCAAGCGTCCCAGCCGCCCGCATAGGCTTCAAGCCCCAACCGTACCACGGTGGCCACTGCCTCCCCCGTGCTGGCGGTGAATTCCGCCTCCGCGCGCCGCACCGCGCGCTCGAACGCCGCCAGCCAGTCCAGCCCCGCTGGCGTGAAGCGCGCGATGCGCGCCCGGGCGTCGTGGGCGTCTTTTTCCAGCGTGATCAGCCCCCAGGCGGCGCACTGCGCGACGATCTGCCCGGCCGCCTGCTTGCTCACCCCGGCCGCGCGCGCCAGATCACGCGGGCGCTCGCCGGCCAGCGCCAGATGGCGGACGATGTGCACGTGCGAGGCGCCGATCTTCTGCCGCGCGGCCAGATTGGCCAGCGCCAGCGGCGCCGCCTCGTCGCGCGACATGAGATCGAGCACGCGCGCGTCGAAGCGGCGCATCGCATGGCCGAGCAGGCGCCCCAGGTGCTGGCTGCGCCAGCCGTCATTGGCGGCGGGGGTCATGCCCAAATAGTAAAGCAAATTGACTAAAAATTGCCTTGTGCGAAATCTATACGCCTCTAAACTACTGGTTACGCATCCAGCGTGGATGAAATCACACCCACATCAACCCCTTAAAGGAAGGCCCGTATGAACGCACCCGACAACAAAGCCCTGGCCGCCGCGCAGGCCGAGAAAGCCAAGGCGCTGCAAGCCGCGCTGGCACAGATCGAAAAGCAGTTCGGCAAGGGGACCATCATGCGCCTGGGCGAGGGCGAGCAGATCGAGGACATCCAGGTCGTCTCCACCGGCTCGCTGGGGCTGGACATCGCGCTGGGCGTGGGCGGCCTGCCGCGCGGCCGCGTGATCGAAATCTACGGCCCGGAAAGCTCGGGCAAGACCACGCTGACGCTGCAGGTCATCGCCGAAATGCAAAAGCAAGGCGGCACCTGCGCCTTCATCGACGCCGAACACGCGTTGGACACCGCCTACGCCGAAAAGCTGGGCGTCAACCTGCACGACATGCTCATCAGCCAGCCCGACACCGGCGAGCAGGCGCTGGAGATCGTCGATTCGCTGGTGCGCTCGGGCGCCATCGACCTGATCGTGGTGGATTCCGTGGCCGCGCTCGTGCCCAAGGCCGAGATCGAGGGTGAAATGGGCGATTCCCTGCCCGGCCTGCAGGCGCGCCTGATGAGCCAGGCGCTGCGCAAGCTCACCGCGACGATCAAGAAGACCAACTGCATGGTCATCTTCATCAACCAGATCCGCATGAAGATCGGCGTGATGTTCGGCAGCCCCGAAACCACCACCGGCGGCAACGCGCTCAAGTTCTACGCCTCGGTGCGCCTGGACATCCGGCGCACCGGCACCATCAAAAAGGGCGACGAGGCGATTGGCAACGAAACCAAGGTCAAGGTCGTCAAGAACAAGGTCAGCCCGCCGTTCAAGACGGCCGAGTTCGACATTCTGTTTGGCGAAGGGATCTCGCGCGAGGGTGAGGTCATCGACATGGGCGTGAGCGCTCACGTGATCGAGAAGAGCGGCGCCTGGTACGCCTATCAGGGCGAAAAAATCGGCCAGGGCCGGGACAATGCGCGTGAGTTTCTGCGCGAGAACCCGGATCTGGCCCGCGAGATCGAAAACAAGATCCGCGAGCAACTGGGCATCTCGCTGCTGCCGCCCGCAGCGGCGCGCGCGGCGGACGAGGCCGCCTGAGCGCGCCGGGCCGTTCCCAAGCGCGAATCCCGCAGCGCCGTGCGCGGAGGGTAGTCCAGTGAGCGCGATGCAGCCCCCCTCGCTGCGCCAGCGCGCGCTGGCGCTGCTGGCGCGCCGCGACTGCTCGCGCGCGGAGCTGGAGCGCAAGCTGGCGGCGCATGCCCAGGCGCCTGGGCAACTGGCCGCGCTGCTCGATGACCTGACGCGGCGCGGCTGGCTGAGCGATGCGCGCGCCGCCGAGGCGCTGGTGGCGCGCAAGGCCGCCCGCTGGGGCGATGCGCGGCTGCGCCAGGCGCTGGCCGAGCGCGGCATCGAGACCCACGCCGCACGCGCGGCACTGGCCCAGGTCGGGGAGAACGCGGGCAGCGAGCATGAACGCGCCCGCGCGCTCTGGCGGGAGCGCTTTGGCGCCAGCGCCGCGGCGCTGCGCGCGGACCGCCTGCTGTGGGCGCGCCAGGCGCGCTTTTTGCACACCCGCGGTTTTGGCGCCGAGGTGGTGCGGCGCGTGCTCGACGAAGCCATGCGAAGCGCTGTCGAGGACTCCTGAATAGATAGCTGCCCGTGGTGATTCGGCGGTTGTTTCAAGCCAAATTCACAGTAAAAAATGGGCCCCTGAAGCCCGGCAACAAGGTTTCAATGGACGATTTTGTTAATATATCTACGAAAAATGTAGAAACATCAACAAAATGTGATTGTGAGGCGCGCAAACAAGGCGTTCAAAGGTCAATTTTCCAAATGAAATTGGCCTAAGGGCCAATAAAATCAGCCACAGGCAGCTATCGTTTTAGGACTTGGCCGAGCGCCCCGGAACGCGTGGTTTTTTGGGTGCCTTGGGTTTGGGCGCGGGTTGCGCATCGGCACTGGCGCGCACGATGCGGGCCAGCAGCGGCGCGTCTTCCAATTCTTGCGTCAGGCGCCAATACAGCTTGGAGCCGGGGTAGGCGGGCGCTTCGTCCAGCGCGCCCAGCAGGGGCCGCACGGCCTCGATGGGCTTGAGGAAGAACTGGTTGTCGCAGACGAAGGCGACGACCTTGGCGTCGCAGTACAACGCATATTCGCCAAACATGCGCTTGAACGTGATGCCGCCGGCGCGCGCGCACTGGTCGGCCACGTATTGCATGAAGCTCGCGTCGGAGGACATCGGGGTGCCGACCCTTCGGTCAAATGCCCAGCATCAGTTTGAGGTTTTGCACCGCCGCGCCGCTGGCGCCCTTGCCCAGGTTGTCAAAGCGCGCCACCAGCACCGCCTGGCGCTGGGCGTCGTTGCCGTAGACCGACAGTTCCATTGTGTTGCTGCCGTTGAACTGCGTCGGTTCGACCTTGCCGCCGGGGTTGGCCTCCACCACGCGCACCCATTCGCTGCCTGCGTAGTGCGCGGCCAGCACCTCGTGCAGTTGGCGGACGTGGTTGACGCCGCGCAGCAGGTCGAAATGCAACGCCACATGGTCGATCATGCCGCTGTGGAAATTGCCGACGGCGGGAATGAAGATCGGGCGGCGGCTGAGCCCGGCGTATTGCTGCAACTCGGCCACGTGTTTGTGGCTCAGGTTGAGGCCGTAGACCTCCAGCGGCGACGCGCTGTGGGTCACTTCGTAGGCCTCGATCATCTGCCGCCCGCCGCCGGAATAGCCCGAGAAGCCCTGCATGACCACCGGATAGTCGGCCGGCAGCAGGCCGGCGTCGCGCAGCGGGCGCATCAGCGCGATGCCGCCGGTGGGGTAGCAGCCCGGATTGGCCACGCGTTCGGCGCGCCGCACCGCCTCGGCCTGCGCCGCCGAAAGCTCGGGAAAGCCATACACCCAGCCAGGCGCTGTGCGGTGCGCGGTGGAGGCGTCGATGATGCGCGGCTTGCGGCCCGGCAGGCCGTCGATGAGCGCAACCGTCTCCCGCGCGGCGTCGTCGTGCAGGCACAGCAGGACCAGATCGGCCTGTTCCAGCAACTCGCGCTTGGCGGCCGGGTCCTTGCGACGCTCGGGAGCGATGCTGAGCACGCCCACCTGGGGCAGGTCGGCCAGGCGTTCGCGGATCTGCAGGCCGGTGGTGCCGGCTTCGCCGTCAATGAAGATGGATGGCATGGCGAGGGTGCTCCCGTCAGCTTGAATTCAGAACGGCTCGAAATAATTATGCATTACGGCCCCGGGGCCACCGGAGAGCGGCGCTGAGCGCTTCACGGAGCGCAAAAGCCCGTCACCGATGGTCGTGGGATGATACATTTCGCGCCACGTCCGGGCACCGGTGCCACGGCGCCAGTCCTTCAGCTCCTCGCACCATTCCCAGCGCGCCCGCCGCGCCCAACCTACCCCAACCTCCAGACGACTCCCATGAAGATTCACGAGTACCAAGGCAAGGAAATTCTCAAAAGTTTCGGCGTGCCGGTCCCGCGCGGCATTCCCGCGTTCACCGTGCAGGAGGCCGTCGAGGCCGCGCAGAAGCTCGGCGGCCCGGTGTGGGTGGTCAAGGCGCAGATCCACGCGGGCGGCCGCGGCAAGGGCGGCGGCGTGAAGGTGGCCAAGAGCATCGACGAGGTGAAGGCCCGCGCCAGCGACATTCTGGGCATGCAGCTCAAGACGCACCAGACCGGCCCCGAAGGCCAGAAGGTGCGGCGCCTGTACATCGAGGAAGGTGCGGACATCCAGAACGAGTACTACGTCTCGGTTGTCACCGACCGCGCCACGCAGAAGGTCGCCATGATCGCCTCCAGCGAAGGCGGCATGGACATCGAGGAAGTGGCGCACAAGACGCCCGAGAAGATCATCAAGGTGTTCATCGACCCGCTGCAGGGGATGACGGACGCCGAGGCCAAGCAGGTGGCCGACGGCATCGGCATCCCGGCCGGATCGAGCGCGCAGGCGCAGGACGTGTTCAAGCGGCTGTACCAGTGCTACATGGAGACCGATGCGAGCCTGGTGGAGATCAACCCGCTCAACCGCGACTCCAAGGGCAACATCATCGCGCTGGACGCCAAGTTCAACTTCGACAGCAACGCGCTGTACCGCCATGCCGACATCGTCGCGCTGCGCGACCTGGACGAGGAAGACCCGGCCGAGGTGGAAGCCAGCAAGTTCGATCTGGCCTACATCAGCCTGGACGGAAACATCGGTTGCCTGGTCAACGGCGCCGGCCTGGCGATGGCCACGATGGACACGATCAAGCTGTTCGGCGCCGAGCCGGCCAACTTTCTGGATGTGGGCGGCGGCGCCACGCCCGAGAAAGTGACCGAGGCGTTCAAGATCATGCTCAAGAATCCCAAGGTGAAGGCCATTTTGGTCAACATCTTCGGCGGCATCATGAAGTGCGACACCATCGCCACCGGCGTGATCACCGCCTGCAAGGCCGTGAACCTGAAGGTGCCTCTGGTGGTGCGCATGAAGGGCACCAACGAGGAACTGGGCAAGCAAATGCTGGCCGACTCCGGCCTGCCCATCATCAGCGCCGACACCATGGCCGAAGCCGCGCAGAAAATCGTTGCCGCAGTGAAGTGAGCGAGGACACCCATGAGCATCTACATCAACAAAAACACCCGTGTCATTACGCAAGGCATCACGGGCAAGACCGGGCAGTTCCATACCGAGAAATGCCAGGAATACGCCAACGGCAAGAACTGCTTTGTCGCCGGCGTGAACCCCAAGAAGGCCGGTGAGTCGATCTTCGGCATTCCCATCTACGCCAGCGTGGCCGACGCGGCCCGCCAGACCGGCGCCACGGTCAGCGTGATCTATGTGCCGCCGGCGGGCGCGGCCGCGGCGATCTGGGAAGCCGTGGAGGCCGATCTGGACTTTGTGGTCTGCATCACCGAGGGCATCCCGATCCGCGACATGCTGGAGGTGCGTAACCGCATGAAGGCCAAGGAAGCGGCGGGCGGCAAGAAGACGCTGCTGCTGGGCCCGAACTGCCCCGGCATCATCACGCCCGACGAAATCAAGATCGGCATCATGCCGGGCCATATCCACAAGAAAGGCCGCGTCGGCGTGGTCAGCCGCTCCGGCACGCTCACTTACGAGGCCGTGGCGCAATTGACGGAACTGGGCATCGGCCAGTCGAGCGCGGTGGGCATTGGTGGTGACCCGATCAACGGCCTCAAGCACATCGACGTGATGAAGGCCTTCAACGACGACCCTGACACCGACGCCGTGATCATGATCGGCGAGATCGGCGGCCCGGACGAGGCCGACGCGGCGCGCTGGTGCAAGGCCAACATGAAAAAACCCATCGTCGGCTTCATTGCCGGCGTGACGGCGCCTCCCGGCAAGCGCATGGGCCATGCCGGCGCGCTGATTTCCGGCGGCGCGGATACCGCCGAGGCCAAGCTGGCCGTCATGGAGGAAAGCGGCTTCAAGGTCACGCGCAACCCATCCGAAATGGGCCGCATGCTCAAGGCGCTGTTGTAAGGCATACCCGTACAACCACGTAGTTTGGGCGGGTCTGGCGCCGTTACACTGGGCTGACCCGCCGTTGGCGCCGCTCACCCCGGCACCATTCCTGGATTCCACGCGCGGGCTCGGCCCGCGTTTTTTTTGGCCGAGTGGCCACACAACAAGCGACAAGCGTCAGACGAGACAAAACCATGGAAATGCTCCAAACCTCGGACTTCTGGATCGGTCTGCTCAAGATCATCTGGATCAACATCATTCTCTCGGGCGACAACGCCGTGGTCATTGCGCTGGCCGCGCGCTCGCTGCCGCCCCAGCAGCAGAAGCAGGCCATCATGTTCGGCTCCGGCGCGGCCGTGGTGCTGCGGGTGGTCTTGACGGTGGTGGCGGCCAAGTTGCTGCAACTGCCGTATTTGCAGATCATCGGGGGCATTCTGCTGCTGTGGATCGGCGTGCAGCTGCTGGGCGAGGAAGAAGAGGGCGAGGACGGCAAGGAAGGCGGCGGCGGCATGATGGCGGCCGTGCGCACCATCCTGATTGCCGATTTGGTGATGAGCCTGGACAACGTGATCGCCGTGGCGGCTGCAGCCAAGGGCAATACCGCGCTCCTGGTTATCGGCCTGGCGATCAGCATTCCGCTGGTGATCTTCGGCAGCACATTGATGATCAAGCTGATGGAGCGTTATCCCGTCATCGTGGTGCTCGGCGCCGCGCTCATCGGCTGGGTGGGCGGCGAGACCATCGTCAGCGACGTGGCACTGAAAGACGTGCTGGCCGCCAACCCTTGGCTGCACTACGCCGCCGCCGCTGCGGGGGCCGCCTTCGTGGTGGGCCTGGGCAAGTGGCTGGCGGCCCGCCAGGCGGCCAAACACACCGGCGCAAGTTCCTGAAAAGCGCGGAGCCCGCGCGCCGCGCGTGGTGGGTTGGTGCGTGGAAACGACGCATCGCCCACCGTGCACATTACCCAAATCTTGTCCTTTGTGAAGGAAATCACGGATACTGACGCGACATTTCGCGGGGGCGGGTCTTGAAATTCAAATTGGCGGCACCGGGCGGGGCCATCTGGCGCCAGGACTGGTTCTTGGGGCTGTGCATCGTGGCGCTTGCATTGGCACTCAATCAGTGGACTGACGTTTTTGGTTCGCTAGAGCGGCGTTTCTACGACACCGCCAGCACGGCCAGCAGCCGCAAGCCTTCCGAGCGCATCGCGGTGATCGCCATCGACGACCACTCCATCGCCAACATCGGCCGCTGGCCCTGGGCGCGTGACGTGCACGGCAAGTTGATTGATCAGTTGTCGCAGGCTGGCGCGAAGACGATCGCGCACACGGCGTTCTTCCTGGAGCCGCAGACTGACCGGGGCATGGGCTATATCCGCAAGATCAAGGATGTTCTGGCCAAGGCGCCACCGGAGGCGCCCGAAATCCGTCAGCAACTGGATCAGGTCATTGGCGAGGCCGAGCGCGTGCTGGATGCCGATGGTCAGTTGGCGGCCAGCATGCAAAAGGCGGCCCGCGTGCTGACGCCGGCGGTCTATACGCTGGGTGAGCCCCAGGGCCGCGCCGACCAGCCGCTGCCGCCCTATGTGCTCAAGAGCACGGTGGAGTCGCTGCCGGGGTTCGCGGTGCCTGCGGTGCGCGGACAGTTTCCGATTCCCGTCATCGGCGAGGCGGCCGCCGGTATTGGACACCTCAACCAGTTTCAGGACACCGACGGCGCGGTGCGCCAGGAGGCGCTGCTGGTGGACTATTTCGGCCGATCGGCTCCGTCGATGGCCTTGATGACGGCGCTGAGCAGCCTGAACCTTGGCGTGGGTGATGTGCGGCTCAATCCCGGTGATTCGGTGCAGATCGGCAAGCTCAAGGTTCGCACCGATGACTCGGCGCTGATGCTCCCGCAGTTTTATGCCAACCGCGATGGCAAGGCGCCGTTTCCGGTCGATTCGTTCTCCGACGTGCTGATCGGCAAGGTGCCGGCGGCCAAATTTGCCGACAAGATTGTCATCATCGGCGCCACGGCGGCTGGCGTGGGCGTGCAGTTTCCGGTGCCTGGGCATCCCGGCTTGTCGCCCGCGGAGACGATGGCGCACATCACCTCCAGCATCCTGAGCGAACATTTCATCGTTCAACCCGGGTGGGGTATCTGGCTCGCGCTGGCGGCGTTTCTGGTCGTTTCCGCCTATGTGATTGGCTTGCTGCCGCGGTTGAAAGCCGGTCCGGCGGCGGGCATCACGGCGGCTTTGCTGCTGTTGCTGCTGGGCTCCGAATATGGCTTGCTGGCGGGCGCGTCCATCTGGGTGCGGCTGGTGTTTCCGGCTGCGCTGCTGGTGGCAGGGTATTTGCTTATCACGACCAAGCGCTTCCTGGTCACGGAAGCCGGCAAGGTGAAATCGGATGAAGAATCGGCGGAGACGAACCGGATGATGGGCTTGGCGTTGCAGGGCCAGGGCCAGTTGGACATGGCTTTTGATCGCTTCCGCCGCGTGCCGTTGGAACCCGGTATCGGCGATGCGTTGATGGACAACCTGTACAACTTGGCGCTGGATTTCGAGCGCAAGCGTCAGTTCAACAAGGCGCAGGCGGTCTACGAGCACATGGCCAGTTACAAGCCGAACTACAAGGATCTGGCCGCCAAGCTCAACCGCGCCAAGAATTTGTCGGAGACGGTCATCCTGGGCGGCGGCACCGCGCATCCGGGCGGCACCATGCTGCTGGACGGGGGCGCGGTGGAAAAACCCATGCTGGGCCGCTACCAGGTGGAAAAGGAGTTGGGCAAAGGCGCCATGGGCGTGGTCTACCAGGGCAAAGATCCGAAGATTGGCCGCGTAGTGGCCATCAAGACCATGGCCCTGAGCCAGGAATTCGAAGGCAGCGACCTGGACGACGCGCGCGAACGCTTCTTCCGCGAAGCCGAGACGGCGGGGCGCCTGCAGCATCAGAATATCGTGACGATCTTCGATGCCGGCGAGGAGCACGATCTGGCCTACATCGCGATGGAATTTCTCAAAGGCAAGGATTTGGCCGACTACTGCCGTCCCGGCCAGTTGCTGCCGGTGCCACAGGTCTTGTCCATCGTCGAGCGCGTTGCGCGCGCGCTGGCTTACGCACACCGTCAAAACGTGGTGCATCGCGACATCAAGCCAGCGAACATCATGTATGAGCCCACGAGCGACGCGGTGAAGGTGACCGACTTCGGCATCGCGCGCATCACCGATTCAAGCAAGACGAAGACCGGCCTGGTGCTGGGCACGCCGAGCTATATGTCGCCCGAGCAGATCGCGGGAACGCGTGTCGATGGCCGCTCCGACCTGTATTCGCTGGGCGTCATGCTGTTCCAGATGCTGACCGGCAACCTGCCGTTCCGGGCTGACTCGATGGCTGGCCTGATGTACAAGATTGCCAATGAGGAGGCGCCCGACTTGCGCAGTTTCCGACCGGATTTGTCGCCGGATCTGGCTCGTCTGGCGGCCCTTGCGCTGACCAAGCGGCCCGAGGTGCGCTACCAGGACGGTGACCAGTTGGCGGACGATCTCAAGCAGATACTGGCGGTAGGATTTGTGGCCTTGGTCGCGGCGCCTGCGGCGGCGAGTGCCGCCCCCGCGTCGGCTCCAGTGCCATTCGCCGCCGACCATACGATGCCCATGTCGTTTGAAGGCAGCGACGCGACGCAGCCGATTTCCCGCTACCAACCAGCCGCTCAGCCGGATAGCCAGAAAACGCAAAAACTGGATGCACCGCATCTGCCCGGGCGCCGCCCGGACGACGGAGGGTCGACATCTTGACGGGTGCCGGAAACAAGTCGTCGGCTTCGATGCAGTACGAATTCTGCGCGCGCACCGATCCTGGGAAGGTGCGCGGCAACAACGAAGACGCGGTGCATTTCGATCCGCCAACCGGCGTGGCCGTGCTGGCCGACGGCATGGGCGGATATGCGGCGGGTGAAGTGGCCAGCGGCATGGCAACGGCGTTCATCGTGTCCGAACTGTCCCGCTGGCTGCGCGAGGTCGAGCGCAAAGCCATGCCGCGTGAGATTCAACGGGCGCTGCGCATCTGCGTGGAGAACGCGAATACGTCCATCTTCAGGGCGGCGTCAACGAACCGGCAATACGCGGGCATGGGCACGACTGTGGTGGTCGGAGTGTTCCACGGCAACCGCCTGGTGCTGGGGCATGTGGGAGATTCGCGCTGCTATCGCTTGCGTGCCGGCGTGCTGATGCAGATCACGCGCGATCACTCATTGTTGCAGGAGCAACTGGATGCAGGCTATATCACGGCCGAGCAGGCGGCGGTTTCGGTGAACAAGAATTTGGTGACGCGCGCGCTCGGTGTCGATGAGGCCGTGGATCTGGAGGTCAATGACTTCAAGGTCGAGTCCGGTGATCTGTACATGATGTGCTCTGATGGCTTGTCCGACATGATGGATGATGAAGCGATTGCCCGTTTGCTCGGCGCACAGCAGAGCCTGGAGCAGGTTGCGGAGAGCTTGATTGATACCGCCAATGCCAATGGGGGGCGGGATAATATTTCCGTGTTGTTGGTGAAGGCGCGCGTGGAAGGTACCCGAAAGGGTTTGCTGGCACGATGGCTTTCACCATGAACCGAGTCGCATCAAGTCTCGCGTCCGGCCCATTCCAACCCACTCATTCATAGAAATTGTCAGGAGTCGACCATGCCGAAGATGATCGTTTCGATCGACGGTGTCGTCATCAAGGAAGTGCAGATCGTCAAGGATCGCACCACCCTGGGCCGGCGACCATACAACGACATCGTGATCGACAATCTTGCCGTCAGCGGCGAGCACGCGGTCGTGCAGATGGCCGGGCCGGAGATCTTCTTGGAGGATCTCAACAGCACCAACGGTACCTACATCAACGGCAAGGCCATCAAGAAGCAGGCCTTGCACCACAACGACTCGGTCGAGATTGGCAAGTACAAGATCCGCTTCGTCAACGAACCGGTCGGTGACTACGACAAGACCATGATCGTACGGCCGGGCGCCGTGCCCGCGGCGCCCGTGGCGGCCCAGACGGCTGCTCCTTCGGGGTTTGTTAACAGCGGCATGGAGATGCAGGCCTCGATCAAGGTGACCACGGGGCCCGCGGCCGGCCGCGAAGTGCCGCTGACCAAAGTCGTCACGACGCTGGGCAAGCCCGGAGTGGGTGTGGCCTCCATCACGCGCCGGCCCAATGGTTTCGTGCTCGCGCACGTTGAGGGAGCCGAGCCGCCAAAAGTCAACGGTAAGCCCGTTGGCAGCGCGCCCACGACCTTGAGCAACGGCGACATGCTCGATCTCGCGGGTACTTCCATGCAGTTCGTGGTGCACTAGGCGGCGCAGACCCGCGGCGCTGAACGGTATTGTTACCATGTCCGTTGGCGCCATTTTCAAGTCTTGGCCACGGGTGGCGCTCACGTTGGTGCCGCTGCTGTTTGCGCTGCTGCACGCGATGGAAGTGCAGCCGCTGCGCTTGGTGCAGCAACTCGACGATGTGATCTACGACGCGCGGCTGCGGGCCACGATGCCGCAGACGCTTGACGACCGGATCGTCATCGTTGACATCGACGAAAAGAGCCTGGCTGCGGTGGGCCGCTGGCCTTGGCCACGCGACAAGGTTGCGCGCATGATCGACGCGCTGTTTGACGAGCAGAAGATCGCGGTGGCGGCGTTTGACGTGGTGTTTGCGGAGCCGGATGAAAGCTCGGGCCTGAGGCGGTTGGAGGACCTCTCGAAAGGGGCTCTCAAGGACGACGCGAATTTTGTCGAGAAGTTCGGAGAGTTAGCCCCCAAGCTGGACTACGACGGGCAGTTTGCCCAGTCGCTGAAGAATCGGGCCGTCGTGATGGGCTATTACTTCACGAGTGACCGGGACGGACGAACTTCCGGAGTCATCCCCGCGCCGGTGATGGACGCCGCCGCGCTCAAGGGGCGGCCGATCCGTTTCACGAGTTGGAACGGCTACGGGTCGAATCTCGCGCGCTTTGCGAGCGCGGCGCCGCTGGGCGGATTCTTCAACCCGATCGTGGACGGCGACGGCATGGTGCGGGCGGTGCCGTTGCTGGTGGAATACAAAGGTGGGTACTACGAATCGCTGGCGCTGGCTGTCTATCGGCTCACGCAGGGCATGCCACAGGTGCTGCCCGGGTTCCCGCCCGAGCGCTTTCTTGGCCGTAGTTATCAGCATCTTGAAAGCGTCAAGTTGCGCCGCGATGGCAAGGATTTTCAGGCATTGCCAGTAGATCGCCGCGTCGCGACACTGGTGCCTTTTCGCGGGCAGGGCGGAGAGGCGGGCGGGTCTTTTCGGTATGTCTCCGCCTCCGACATCATCGAAGGCAAGCTGACGCCGGGACAATTGCAGGGGCGCGTGGTGTTTGTTGGAACCACGGCGCCGGGCCTTCAGGACTTGCGCGTGACGCCTGTCAGCCAGGTGTATCCAGGGGTGGAAATTCACGCAAACCTGCTGTCGGGGCTTCTGGATGACCGCCTGCCCGTTGTTCCCGACTATGCGATGGGCTATGACGTTCTCATGCTGCTGGCCGTGGGGCTGCTGCTGGCATTCGTGCTGCCGGCGGTGACCGCGCCCATCGCCGTGCTGGTGTGCGTGGGCGTGCTAGCGGCTTTGTCCGGGCTCAATTGGTGGCTGTACGAGAGTCAGGGGCTGGTGATGCCCTTGGCGGCTTCGGTTTTGCTGGTGCTGGCGGCCTTTGCGCTCAACATGAGCTACGGGTATTTCGTTGAAAGCCGATCCAAGCGCAGTTTGGCGCGCTTGTTTGGCACCTACGTACCGCCCGCGCTCGTTGAGGAGATGGTCAAGCGTCCCGAGAGCTACAGCATGGAGGCGAAGAACAAGGAGCTGACCGTGATGTTCTGCGACATGCGCGGGTTTACGAAACTGTCCGAACGCATGGATCCGGTGGCATTGCAGGGCTTGCTGAACAATCTGTTCTCGCGGCTCACACAGGTGATCGATTCCAACATGGGTACCACCGACAAG
Source organism: Burkholderiaceae bacterium (assembly GCA_036752305.1). Classification (GTDB taxonomy): domain Bacteria; phylum Pseudomonadota; class Gammaproteobacteria; order Burkholderiales; family Burkholderiaceae_C; genus DAIOSZ01. The sequence goes on along the minus strand of DAIOSZ010000001.1, from coordinate 12,958 downwards.
TTCATGGGCGATTGCGTGATGGCGTTCTGGGGCGCTCCGGTGGACCAACCCGACCACGCGGCGCTGGCGTGCCGCGCGGCGCGCCAGATGCTGGATGCAATCAACGAAGTGAATGCCGACCACCGCGCGAGGGGCTTGCCGGAAGTCGGTGTGGGCATCGGCCTCAATACCGGTTCCATGTGCGTGGGCAACATGGGGTCGGATTCGCGCCGCGCCTACACGGTGATCGGCGACTCGGTCAATCTTGGCGCAAGGCTCGAAGGGCTGACGCGCTTTTACGACGTGGACATCGTGGCCAGCGAGCAGACACGCCGCGCCGCGCCAGATCTTCCCTGGCAGGAACTCGACCGCGTGCGTGTCAAGGGCAAGCAGCAGGCCGTGTCGATCTACACGTTGCGCGAGGGTGATGCGGCGAAAGCTGGTGATGAACTCAAGTTGTGGGGGGCGTTTCTCAAGGCCTTTCGCGCCCAGGATTGGGACCAGGCCGAGTTGCACCTGTTCAACCTCAAGCGCATGGCCCCGGAAAATGGTCTCTATCAGTTGTTCTCGCAGCGGGTCATCGACATGCGCGAAGCGCCGCTTGACCTGTCCTGGGATGGAGCGACCAACTTCGACAGCAAGTAGGCCGCCTAAAGGGAGAAACGCACATGAGAGTTCGCGTGCTGGGCTGTTCTGGCGCGATCGCCAAGGATTGCCGAACGACGTCGTTCCTGGTGGATAGGCATATCCTCGTGGACGCGGGTACTGGCGTGGGCGATCTGACGCTCGATGAAATGGCGGCCATTGACCATGTGCTGATCACGCATTCGCATCTCGATCACGTGGCGGCGCTGCCTTTGATGGTGGATTCGATCGCGGCGCGGCGAAAGGCGCCGGTGCTGGTGTATGCGCTGCAAGGCACGATCGACGCGCTGCAGGCGCACATCTTCAACGATTTGATCTGGCCTGACTTCAGCCGGATTCCGACGCCGCAGGCACCATTCATACGCTATGTCCCGATTCGGATCGGTCAGGTGCTGGCGCTGGAGGGAAAGGTGATCGAGGTTCTGCCCGCGGTGCACACAGTGCCGGCGGTGGGTTATGCGATCACCGAGGGCGCTGGCTGCTGGGTGTTCACGGGCGATACCGAGCGCAACCCGGCGTTCTGGCAGCGGCTTAACCAACTCAACGTGGCGATGCTGGTCATCGAGACCGCGTTCAGCAATCGAGAGGCCAATCTCGCGCGCCGCGCGCTGCACCTGGCGCCGCATACGCTGGCCGATGAGCTCGATTGCATCGACACCGACAAGCGCTTTCCCATCTACATCACGCATACCAAACCGGCCGAAACCGATCTCATCATGGAAGAGGTTCAACGCTTTGACCAAACCCAGTCGATCAACGGCAATGTGGTGCACGACATTCGCTGGCTGCACGCCGGACAGGAGTTTGAGCTGTGAACGGCGTTGAGGCACCCAACTCCACGCTCGGCGGTTTTCCAAGGACAGAAGGCGGCGACAAGCGTGGGCTTTCGTTCGAGGCGCTGTTTTTCCGCCAGTTGCAACAGGTCACCACGCGCATCCACGACACCGAGAACCTTGATCAGCTCATGCTTGAGCTGAGCAGCGACATTTGTCGGCTGTTCAACGCCGATCGCTTCACGCTGTACGCGATGGGTGAGGATCAGGCCTCCATTGTCTCCAAGGTCAAAACGGGCCTGAACACCGCGCGGGAACTCAAGCTACCGGTGGGCACGCAAAGTCTTGCCGGCTACGTGGCCATGAGCCGACAGCCGCTCAACATCGCCGATGTCTACGTCGAGGAAGATCTGCGCAGGCTCCATCCGGACCTTACTTTTTTGCAGGAGGTTGACAAGCGCTCCGGATACCGCACCAAGCAGATGCTGGTGCAGCCCATTTTGGACGGGAAGCAGTTGCACGGCGTGCTGCAGATCATCAACAACAAAGCCGATCGTCCATTTTCTGCGCTTGACGTGGATGGCGCGGCCCAGTTGTGCAAGACGCTGGCCACGGCGATCCGGCAGCGCCAGCGCTCGGGAGGGCAATTCGTTGCCCAGCACAAGCCCACCAAATACGACGCACTCGTCACCGATGGGCGTGTAACGCAGGCGGAATTGCAGGAATGTGTGCAGCGGGCGCGTGACGAACAGGTTCACGTGGAAGATGTGCTCATCGGCAAGCTGGGGTTGACGGCCAGCGACGTTGGTCATGCGCTGGGCAAGTTTTTTGGCGTTGCGTACGAAGGGGCGGCCAATGCGCGGCTGCGCATCGACAACCTGCACAACCCGCTCAAGCGCGAATTCATTGAAGAACAAGGCTGGCTGCCGCTGGAACAGGTACCCGAGGGACTGGTAATTTTGTGCCTGGACCCGGAAGCCGTGCGCGCGGGCCGGGTGGTTCAGCAGGTTTTCCGGCAGCAGCCGCACCTGGTGCTGAAAGTGACGACGCAGCGTGAGTTCGCGCAAACCGTCGAGCAGATTTATGGCTCGGGGGCGGCTGGGACGATTGACCAGTTGTTGGCCGACCTGCAGCCCATGGCCGATGATGAACCCGCTGGCGAGGACGCGGTCGCATCGCTTGCGGCAGACAATGAGCTGGTCAAATTCGTCAACAAGGTCATTGTTGACGCGTACCAGCAAAAAGCCTCTGACATTCACATTGAGCCGCTGCCCGGGAAAGCCAAGACGGGTGTGCGCCTGCGCATCGACGGCGTCCTGCAACCCTACATCGAGGTTCCCGCGCATTTTCGCCAGGCCATGATCACGCGCCTGAAGATCATGTGTGACCTCGACATTTCCGAGAAGCGCAAGCCGCAGGATGGAAAAATCCAATTCAAGCGTTTCGGACCACTCGACATTGAATTGCGTGTTGCCACCATTCCATCCGCCGGCGGTGTTGAAGATGTGGTGATGCGTATTTTGGCGGCAGGCGAGCCGATTCCGCTGGAAAAACTGGGTTTGACGGACCACAACCGCGAGCGGTTGGTCAAAACCATAGAAAAGCCCTATGGTCTTTTCTATGTTTGTGGACCGACGGGCTCCGGCAAGACCACCACGCTGCACTCCATCCTGCACCATCTCAACACACCGGAAACCAAGATTTGGACGGCCGAAGACCCGGTGGAAATCACCCAGAAGGGTTTGCGTCAGGTACAAATCAATAAAAAGGCCGGCATCGACTTTGCGCTGGTCATGCGCGCCTTTCTGCGTGCCGACCCCGACATCATCATGGTCGGCGAAAGCCGCGACAAGGAAACCGTGTCGATGGGCGTGGAAGCTTCGCTTACCGGGCATTTGGTGTTTTCAACGCTGCACACGAATTCCGCGCCTGAGTCGATCACGCGCCTGCTGGACATGGGCATGGACCCGTTCAATTTCGCGGACGCGTTGCTCGGCATCCTGGCCCAGCGCCTGGCCAGGCGTCTGTGCGGCGATTGCAAGGCCGCGTATGTGCCGGAAGAGGACGAACTGCACCTCTTCGTCATGGAATACGCAGAAGAGTTGGGCCGCACGGCTGCCTGGAAAGCCGATACCGACGGCGAGTACAAGCGTCTGCTGGACGGATGGACCAAGCGCTACGCGCAGGATGGGCAGCTCAAGCTGTACAAGGCGGTGGGCTGTGCCAAGTGCGCCGGATCAGGCTACAAGGGCCGAGTCGGTCTGCATGAACTGCTGATTGCCGACGACGCCATCAAGAAGCTCGTTCAAGAACGCGCCCGCGTGGCCGAAGTCTTTGCCAAGGCTGTGGAAGGCGGCATGCGAACCTTGAAGATGGACGGTATGGAGAAGGTGCTGATGGGACTGACAGATGTGAAGCAGGTCAGGCAGGTTTGCATCAAGTGAGTGACAAAATTGTCCTTGGTTGGCAGCTTCAGTGGCCATTGAGTCACACAGCGCGGGCTTTTTTACGGTGTTCGCGCCACCATGAATGGCGCAGGCGTCAGGCACGGTTCTCGCTTTAGCTTCTGCGCTTCTTCACACTTACCAGGAGGTTATCCATGAAGCGTCAACTGCAACAAGGCTTCACGCTCATCGAACTGATGATCGTGGTGGCCATTATTGGTATTCTGGCTGCGGTCGCGTTGCCGGCATATCAGGACTACACCGTGCGTGCACGGGTTTCTGAGGTGATTCTGGCGGCGTCCTCTTGCCGTACAACGGTTACAGAGTCATTGCAGAGTTCGCCGGTTGCTGACGCGCAGTCGGCTATTGCTGGCTGCACGATTTCCCCCACCAAGATGGTTACCGGAGGTTCTTCTGACACGAATGGCGTGATTACGGTCACTGCCAGTGCCGGCGCGTTGGGCGGCAGCGTAACCACTACGACCAATCAGATTGAACTAAAGCCGTATATTGGCTCTAGTGCAGTGGCTGGCAACACCAACGGAGGACAGGCGATTACCGAATGGCGGTGTGGCCCAGCAGCCAGTAACCCATTGGATCGAAAATACCTGCCAGGCTCCTGCAAGCAATCCTGATATACAATCAACATTCAATAGAATAGGCCGCGTGAGCGGCCTTTTCTATTTGCTATTTGAAATGCATGATTTCGGAATGAAGCGCACCATCGGGTGGCGCGACGCGGCTGTTTGGGAATCCATTCTTCTTGCGCTGCTGATGTGCGCGTGGTTGATACCCAATCATTACCCGCCTTGGATGGCGTTTCACTCTAATGCCTGGGCGTCCATTGCGCTGGCATTCATTGGTATTTACTGTCTGCGCGGCATGCCGAAACAATTGGCAGTTCCTAGGGCCAGCTTGGCGCTGCTCCTTTTGGCGATCACGCCGCTATTGCAGTACAGCATTGGCTTAATGCCGCTGAAAAGTAATGCGATCATTACTGCGCTTGTGCTGTTTGGATTTGCAGTGTGTTATCAGCTGAGCTACGCATCAGAAGCATGCGGACAAGAGATTTCGATTGGCTATTTGGTGATCATGGCCATGACATTTGCCGCCATCGGATCTACCGGTATTGCCAGTTATCAATGGCTGGGTTATGCAAAAAACCCTGATCTTTTCGAAGTGTGGATACTCCCCTTTTATGAGGGTTCTAGGCCGTACGCCAATCTTGCACAGCCCAATCAACTGGCAACATTGCTCTTGTGCGGAATAATGGGAATTGGATTGTTGTGGGGCTCTCGGCGGATCGGAAACCTGAGCGCGTTGCTTGGATGTGGCTGGATTCTTTGGGGTATTGCCATGACGCAATCTCGCCATGCTTTACTAACGCTCAGTCTTTGGGTGCTTGCTTGTTCGTTTTTTCCGCCGAAGGATGTTTCGGGTCGAGTCAAAACCACTATTTGGATTTTATTTGGGTGCTACGTTGTCGCGCTATTCTCGCAGGGCATGCTTGGACGTATTCTCAATGCAGATATTCAAAGCACCCTGGTTGATCGAAATGCAGGTGAAATTCGCCTGATGCTGTGGCAAATGGCCCTCGCTGCGAGCACGAAAAGTTTCTGGATCGGTTATGGTTGGGGAAAGAGCAATTTGGGATATTTTGGGGTTTATCTTGATTTTAAAGAGGCGATTGGAAATATCTATTTCGAGCAAAGTCACAATTTAATATTGGACTTGGCGTTGTGGGTGGGATGGCCGATTGCCGCGCTCATACTTGTCTTGAGTATTGTATGGCTGAGTCGTCTCGTAAAGGCGACTTCTTCGTTGGTGGACTACTGCATACTTGGTTGCGTATTGGCTTTCGGCGTGCATGCGATGCTAGAGTTTCCACTCAATTATCCGTATTTTCTCCTCCCATTCGGCTGCATACTCGGACTGATAGCTGGAAGGCTAGGCCCTCCCAAGCCAATCGTTCGGATATCGAAGAATTGGATGACAGGCGTCGTGGTGGGGATGCTGGTGATTACGGTTGTAATTGTGATTGATTATTTGCGGGTTGAGGCTGCGTTTTCTGAACTGCGTTTCCAGGTGGCGAAGATTGGGAGCGGGCATGACGAATCACCTCCTAGAACCATTGTGCTGGTTGACTGGCCGGATGCCATTGCTCTGTTTCGGGCCACGCCTCGAACGGGCATGTCTCAAAACGAGATCCAGCATTGGGAGAATCTTATGCTGTATGCAACAGCACCCCTTTCTATACGAAAAGTAATTGGTGCCTATCGAGTAAATGGCTACTCTGACGAAGCTAGAATATGGGCAGAGCGCAGTTGTTGGTTGCTTTCCGAAAAAGCGTGTGCAGGGCTATACGATGAGTGGGAAACAAGGAAAAATGAAGATGATATGGTCAACCTAAAATAGCCGTAGGAAAGTTGGTATGGCGAACAATGTAAATGCTCGCATTCGTGCAGCAGGTTGGCACTTATTGGTCAGCGTATCCGTCGCTGCACTCTCTGCGGCGTTGGTATTTGGCGTCTGGTATCCTTATCCATATCGTGAGCTATCTGGAGGTCGGCAGCTTTTTTTTCTGTTGATCCTAGTTGACGTGGTCATGGGTCCTGCCATCACCCTCATTATTTGCAGTTCCGATAAATCCCGTCGAGAATTAATAGCTGATCTGACGGTTGTGGGGATTCTCCAGCTTGGTGCGTTGCTGTATGGCTTGAATACCGTTGCGCAGGCCCGGCCGGTTTACGTGGTGTTTGAATACAGTCGATTCCGTGTTGTCCATGCGGCGGACATAACCAGTGATCATCTGGTTAGAGCGCCCAACGATTTGCGCGTTTTGCCATGGACAGGGCCACAGTGGATTGCCTTACGTAGCTTCACCGGGCCAAGCGAGCAATTCGACTCTGCGACGCTAGATCTCGGGGGCACGCCGCAAGCGGCACAACCCTGGTTGTGGACAAACTACGAATCTCAAACATCCGCCATACTGTCTGAATCTCAGTCAGCCGACAGGTTATCGATTCGGTTTCCCGGCGAAGCCGATGCAATAAAAAGAGTGGCAGCGGCGGCAGGATATTTGTTGGAGGATTTGCGCTATCTGCCCTTGTTGGACCGCAAGGGTGCATGGACGGTGTTGTTGGATTCTAAAAGCGCCCGGCCCATAGGAGTTGTTCAAATCGACTCGTTCTAGCTCCATTCACCGGACTTGCCACCGGTTTTGCTCCGCAGCACGACGGACTCAATCACCATCCCCCGATCCACCGCCTTGCACATGTCATAAACCGTCAGCAGTGCCACCTGAACAGCCGTCAGCGCCTCCATTTCAACGCCCGTCGGGCCTATGGTTTCGGTGGTGGCTACACATTCGACGGCACTTTCGCCCGGGATCAATTCAAACTCCACGGCCACACGGGTCAGCGCGATCGGGTGGCACAGCGGGATCAGCTCGCTGGTCTTTTTTGCGCCCATGATGCCGGCAAGACGCGCTACGCCAAGAACATCGCCCTTCTTGGCTGAACCGCTGGCGATCAGCGCCAAGGTTTCGGGCTTCATCGAGATGCGGCCCGCCGCGCGGGCGATGCGGTGCGTGGCTGGCTTGGCGGAAACGTCCACCATGTGCGCCTGGCCTTGCGCGTCAAAGTGAGTCAAGGGGGAGGGCGGCATGCAAAGTTCTTAGGTGAAATGACGTGGCTACCAACCCGAAGCTTGGACGCGTTGCACGGCGAAGTTGGCAATCAACTCGTGTCCGTAGGGCGTTGGATGCATGTGATCGGCGAAGGCGTAGCTCGCCCAGGCATTCACGCCCTGGCCGCTGGCCGCGAACCGGGCCGACAACAGCGCGGCGGTACATGCGCTCAGGTCGAAGGGCGGTACGCCCAGGCTGCCCAGACCGTTTGGCGGACAAGCAGGGGTCGTCACGTTGGTCAGGCCATACGCGGCTGGGCGGTTGAACTGGTCAAGAACCGTGGCATGCCAATCCAGTACGCGAACTCGTGTTTCGCTGGCGGCGCGGGCCGCGAGTTGGGTGTTGTAAGCCGCTGTCCACCCGTCGATCATGTTCTTCAACTCGGTTCGCGCGTAGGCACCAATGGCACCGCCGCCGAGTGCACTCTCAACGGTGTCGAGCACGATGCGCCCCCGCGGCGTAGCCGTGATGGGCGGCGCGTTGAGCACCACGACGCGTCGGGCGCCCTGGTCGAGCGCGTACCGTTGAATGGCCCCATACAGGCGGTCGGCGAGCGCGCGGGCGTACAGCGTGCCGGCCTCGCTGTACCCGGTGAAAAGGCCGACCGTCTGGTTGACCGTGGAGGCGGGCAGCACCTCGGCCAGCATGGTCTTGAATTCGTCACGTCCACCCTGATACACGTTGGCCCAGGCGCCCGTGAGCTCCGCCAGGTCATTCGCCCCAGCACTGACCATCAGCCATTCACCCTCGGCGTAAAGACCCAGGCCGGCTGCGTCTTGCAACTGGCGGACGATCGACAACGGCACGCCATCGCCACCCCGCGCTGACGGGTTGTGCACCCGCGCACCGCCGACGGCAAAGTTCCGGCATCCACTGACGGCATTGCGCGCAAAGGCCGTCCCGTCGTAGCGATAGACCGGACACGGAGTCGCCAACCCGGAGGCAACAGCCAGCCGTTCGACCCACAGCGTATGGGGTTCGCTGCTGCTGCCCTGCACGGAAAAGATGCGCCCATAGCCCGGCTGGCCTTGAAAGGTGCCGCTGTCGGACAGGCTGTCTCCCGCGATTCGCAGCGCTGTCATGGCGAGCGTGCCAGCCGGCGAGGGTGACGTGGGCGTGCTGGGACCTCCAGGGCTGGTGCCGCCTCCTCCGCCACAGGCGGTCAGCAGTCCGGCCAGGGCCATCGCAACCAACCGGCGCGCAGGGAAATAGGGGAGATGTTTCATGGTCGGACTTGCGGCTGCGCGCCCTGGTCGTGCGTGCGCCCCCGCGAGCGATGGTACAAGGTCATGACCAGAATCGAGGCCGACAGGACGAAGGTAATGCTGTTGGCAATCACCACTGGCCAGGAGCGGATCATCCACCCATATGCCAGCCACAGCGCGATGCCCAACGTGAATACCGCGTACATCCAGGGTGAGATGCCGCTCACGTCGCGCGTGCGGAAAATCCCCCAAGCCTGAGGCACGAAGCTCACCGTAGTCAGCGTGGCCGCTGCATATCCGATCAGGCCTTCCAGATTCATGGCTGGGCCCCGGCGCCGGCTTCGGACGCCCACAGCGCGAGCGCATCCAGCACCTGGCGTCCTGCCGCGGCATTGGGGTGATTGACGAGACCGACGACGATGCGCCGCTGGCCCTGGGCCGCGTCCACATAGCCCGCGATCGCCGCCACGTCGCGCAGCGATCCCGTCTTCAGATGCGCGGCGCGGGCATTTGAGCGGCGCAGCGTGCCGTCCACGCCCGCCAGCGGCAGCGAAGCGGCGAACTCGGGCATCAGGGCCGATTGCCACGCCAGGCGCAGCAGGCCGGCCAGTGATTGGGCGGTAATCCGTTCGTCGCGTGACAGTCCCGAGCCATTTTCCAGGACCGGGGCCTTGAACCCCGGCAGGCGTTCCGTCCACCACAAACCCAATCGCGCGCGCGCCTGCGCAAAGCTCGCGGGCCGGTTGGGCGAGAGAGTCAGGAAGACCTGCTGCGCCATCACGTTGTTGCTGAACTTGTTGATGTCTCGCACCAGTTCCGCCAGCGGCGGTGAAGCAAAGCTCAGCACCGGCGCTCCGGCCGGAGCGCGCTCGTCGGGGCGCCGTGCGCGCACCTGGCCCGCTACCTGTCCTCCCATCTCGCGCCACATGCCCTCCACGGCGCGGCGGGCATGGCTGCTCGGGTCGGCATAGGCCAGGGCCCAGAGCTTTTCACCGCAAGCCGCCGGGTAAGTGCCGCCCAGGCGGATGCGGGCTGGGTCGGAAAAGTCAGCGCGCAGGCCTGCGCGCCAGTCGCCGCAATCGGATCCGGCCGGCGCCAGCGGAACCTCGCTGGGCCGCTGTACGCCCGCAAGCGGTGGGTCCAGATGCACGCGCGCCACGCCAGCAGATGCATCCGGTGAAAAGGTCAGGACAACCGCCTTGAAGTTGATCAGCAGCGCATCGGGCGCCGCGTTGTAGGCACGCAGCGGCTGATCGTCAAAGTCGCCTGCGCGGGTTGGAAGAGGTTCGAACGCGCTGGCGTCCAGCACGATGTCGCCCGCCACCTGACGCACGCCCAGGCTCCGCACCCGCGCGAGCAGCAACCACAGGCGCTCGACCACCAGTTTGGGATCACCTCCGCCTTGAATGACCATGTTGCCCTTCAGAACTCCGGTCTCGACACGACCGTCCAGGGCGATCTGCGTGGTCCACTGATGCGCGGGGCCAAGCAGATCAAGCGCTGCGAAGGTGGTGACCAGCTTCATCACCGACGCCGGATTCATCTCGGCCTGAGCGCGGTGCGCCAGACGCGGCGATGCGCTGACCGGGCCGTCGGCATCGGCGACCAGCAGCGCAAAGGCCTCGCGCGGCAAGCGCGAGCGGGTAATGGCGGCCTCCCGCGGCGGCGG
>DAIOSZ010000001.1:0-2545 GCA_036752305.1 Burkholderiaceae bacterium | reverse complement strand
CGCTGGTCGCCGTCTGCGCGTGGGCCGGAACGCCGCCGCACATCGTCAAACAGGCGATAAACGCCCCACCGAGCAGCGATTGGAGAGCAAGCAAGCGGAGAGGCGCGCGCATTTCGGCAGCATAGCGCGACGGGATAATGCGCCTGCACCGCGATGCGCCATGGTGCTTTCAGAGAGCTTCGAAAAATCTAGCTGCTCGTGCTGCATTTGTGCCGTAGAGAACCTAAAAATATGCCTAAAAATGGGCTCAAGCCGGGCTTGCCCGTCCTGGCACTCGATGCCAGCACCGATCGTCTGTCGCTTGCGCTGGCCGCCAAAGGACGGGTCTTCGCATGGGAGGGCCCTGGCGGCGCGCAGGCCTCATCACAGGCTTTGCCACGGATTCGTGCGCTCCTGACCGAAGCCGGGCAATCGCTGGACGATCTGGGCGGCGTGGTGTTGGGGCGTGGGCCTGGGTCGTTCACCGGCGTGCGCACGGCCTGCGCCCTGGCGCAAGGCCTCGCGGCGGGCGCGCAGCGCGGGGAAGGCTGCCCGGTGGTGCCGATTTGCAGCCTTCTTTCGGTTGCAGAGGCCGTACGCTGTCCACGGAACGCTACAAATGTCATAGCTATTCTGGATGCTCGCATGAACGAGTGCTATGCCGCCTGGTACGCGTGGGACGGCTCGGACTGGCAGGAACGGCGCGCGCCATGTCTGGTGTCACCCGAGGACGCGCGGTTGGCGGAGCCCGGCTGGCTGCTGGCCGGTAACGGGGTCGATGCCTACGGGGCCCGTCTGCCAGCCCAGGCCGGACGGCGCGCCGCGCAGCATCCTTCCGCCCAGGCATTGCTGGCCCTTGGTTTGCCGCTGCTGGCGGCAGGACGCGGCTTGCCCGCACAGCAAGCGCTGCCGCTGTATGTGCGCGACAAGGTGGCGCAAACGACCGCCGAGCGCGAAGCCAGCTCGGGGAAACCGGACTGAAAAGCCGTCATGGCTGCCGTCTCACAATTGCGCTTTTCACCCATGACGGAGGCATCCTTGGACGCCGTCCTGGCGATTGAGCAGCAGGCCTACAGCCACCCCTGGACGCGTCGCAACTTCGCCGATGCCCTGCAGGCGGGGTATGAATCGGTTTTGCTGTGCTCCGATGATGAGGTGCTGGGCTACTTTGTGGTCATGCCGGGCGTGGAGGAGGCGCATCTTCTCAACCTGGCCGTCGCCACCGACGCGCGGCGCCAGGGTCTGGCCAAATGGATGTTGGAGGCCGTTGCGCTGTGGGCGCTCCGGCGCGGCGCCCGACACCTGTGGCTGGAAGTGCGAACGAGCAACGCCGCCGCCCTCGGGTTGTATCAGTCGCAGGGCTTTCGGGTGGCGGGGCGCCGCAAAGCCTATTACCCCGCCGGGCAGGGTCAGCGTGAAGACGCGCTGGTGATGAGTCGACCGCTGTAGCACAGCGCGGTAGGATTCGACGATGGGTGTGAATCTTGACGCTCGCCAACGCGCCATGCTGGCCGACATGCGCGTGCCCTGGATTTGGCCGGTGGCGGAGCATGCTATCAATGTAGTAGCTGCTCGTGGAGATGAATCGGGCGACAAAGCCCAAATTCATGCCAAAACACCGATCTTGACGCCGCGTGCGCCGGAATCGGTGCGAACGCCCGATCCGCCGTCACCTTCCGGGAAGAGGGTGGACATGGCTGAACGGGGTTGGGCAGCGCTGGAGGCGTTGGTCGGCCCCTGCACGGCCTGCAAGCTGTGCCAAGGCCGTACGCAAACGGTGTTTGGCGTGGGCCCGGCGCCCAGCGCCGCCGGCCAGCCGCCGCGCGTGGATTGGCTCATCGTTGGCGAGGCACCCGGAGAGAATGAAGACAAGCAAGGCGAGCCTTTCGTCGGCCAGGCCGGCAAGCTTCTGGACAACATGCTCAAAACGGTAGGCCTCTCGCGCAGCGGCCAGGGTGAGTACGCAGGGCGGGCGCTGCAGGGCGCCTATATCGCCAACGTCATCAAGTGCCGTCCTCCCGGCAACCGCAACCCCGAGCCTGCCGAGATTGCCGCCTGTGCTCCGTATCTGGTGCGCCAGATCGAGCTGCTGGCGCCCAAGATGATTCTCGCGCTGGGGCGCTTTGCCGCGCAAACCCTGTTGGCCGAAACCGTGGAGGGTGTCCAGGCCTTGCCGTTGGGCAAATTGCGCGGCCGCGTGCACCGCTGGCGCGGCATTCCGGTGGTGGTCAGCTATCACCCGGCGTATCTGCTGCGCAGCCCGGCAGAGAAGAGCAAGGCCTGGGCGGATCTGTGGCTGGCGCTGAAGACGTGGCAAGCCGCTCAGGAAGAAATCGCGCAGGGCCTGTGACCGCCGCCACAGGGCGCGGTACCGCAACGTAAATACTGCCTTGTTGTGCGTGCCCCAGCCGTGCTACCTTTCATGACCGGATGAGTTGGGGACATCAATCAACATGAACACTTTGTTCGCGCATTCACCGATGGCTTTTCCCGCTTGCGCGCGCCCGCGTAGCCTGGCCCTGGCCCTTGCGAGCGCCTTCATGAGCGCTGGGGCGGCGCTGGCGCA